>JBKBPX010000177.1:0-505 GCA_046292855.1 Anaerolineales bacterium | reverse complement strand
TCCCTCAGTCGGGATAGAGTGCCTTCAAACGATAGCCGCAATCGAAGCACTGGGAGGTTGCGGCCAAGTTTCAATCCCTCAGTCGGGATAGAGTGCCTTCAAACGACGCGGGGGTCCGCGTCCTGCGCAAGCACCCGGCGAGTTTCAATCCCTCAGTCGGGATAGAGTGCCTTCAAACACCTGGGACCGTCAGCGGTCCCAATACTGGGGGAGATAGTTTCAATCCCTCAGTCGGGATAGAGTGCCTTCAAACCCCTGGGGCGGATCGCCGATCCGTCAGCTGTCCCGGGTTTCAATCCCTCAGTCGGGATAGAGTGCCTTCAAACGAATTTCGTCAGCGTTCATGGCCGTGATTCGGGATCGTTTCAATCCCTCAGTCGGGATAGAGTGCCTTCAAACCAGCAATCCACGAGTAGTCCTGCTCACTTTCAGAGCAGTTTCAATCCCTCAGTCGGGATAGAGTGCCTTCAAACTGCGGCCCGCCTTGCGCTCCCGCCTTGTGGCC
>JBKBPX010000176.1:0-517 GCA_046292855.1 Anaerolineales bacterium | reverse complement strand
CTATCCCGACTGAGGGATTGAAACCGGCACGAGGCCGCGGGAGCGCTGGGCTTTATAGGGTTTGAAGGCACTCTATCCCGACTGAGGGATTGAAACTTCGTAACAAAGCCACACCAACGCATTAAAGGACGCGTTTGAAGGCACTCTATCCCGACTGAGGGATTGAAACCTGCTCTAGTGCCCGGCAAAGCGCTGGAACGGCTTCTAGTTTGAAGGCACTCTATCCCGACTGAGGGATTGAAACTTCCGAAGCCAGAAGGTATCCTGAAGGAGGGTATCAGTTTGAAGGCACTCTATCCCGACTGAGGGATTGAAACTTTCCGGCCTAAAGAAGCCAGGCGGCAGATAGATTTGTTTGAAGGCACTCTATCCCGACTGAGGGATTGAAACTCTGATCCGCGTCTTGCTCTAGTGCCCGGCACAACGTTTGAAGGCACTCTATCCCGACTGAGGGATTGAAACCTAGAGATAGCGCTGCTGCGGCTCTGACGTGCCAGTCGTTTGAAGGCACTCTATC
>JBKBPX010000175.1:0-526 GCA_046292855.1 Anaerolineales bacterium | reverse complement strand
GGAGCGGTAGGCTTCGGGCATCCCGTCCCGCCAGTAGATGGAGGTGTAGACGGGAGCCCCGGGGAACATCGCCACCAGGGTCTCCAGGACGTCCTCGGCGCCCCCGCGCTGATTGAGCCAGTCGTGGACTATGGCTAAACGCATTGGGAAATGACCAATGACGGAATGACCAATGAGAGAATGAGCAATGACCAATGAGAGAATGACCAATGAACAATGACGGAATGAACGGTCCGCGAATCGCGGGGTGGTTCTCTAATCCTTCAGGGCATGTTCTCCTGCAGGTCAGGAACGGTAGTGCAGGACGAATCTTGCGCCGCAGGTTTCCCGCAGTAAGCCGGAGCGGTCACGCTGGCAATGCCCGCAGCACCTTCTCCACCTCCTCCCGCAGGACGTAGAGGCCGATGCGGTCTATCAGGTCCAGGGCCTCGCCGGCCATACGGCGGGCATCCTCGTAGCGGCCGAGGGCCTGATAGACCTGAGCCAGCCGCCATTTCGTATACGCCACCAGGCGCGGCTCCTCCCA
>JBKBPX010000174.1:0-537 GCA_046292855.1 Anaerolineales bacterium | reverse complement strand
CGACAGATGAACTCATTGATGGTATTTGCCCGCTGCACTTCCGCTGCCTTCAAATTCAGCGTCTCCAGAGAATGAGCCATCCTTTTCACGCTGGCGTATTCATGGAGATACCCATACCCACCAAGCCAGTCCGCAACATTGTATATGAAATCCATGCTATGCCGACTCCGAACGTTTTTTGAAGTAACCAGCGACTACCTAAAAGGCAGGTGCATTCTGTGGTCGAAGGCAGTTTATCCACCGAACAACGATGCAATTCTGTGTTTTCAGCGCGCAGCTGCTTGTTTTCGGCGCCCAGCTCGGCAACTGTCCTGGAGAGACTTTGCACTTCGGCTTCCAACTCGCTCAACCGCTTTTGTAGAATGCTGATTGCCAGCGATTGTCCAGCCATAGGGATATAGTCTAACAAAATTCTGGTAGGATGGGTAGGTAGCAAGTGCCTGTTCAAAATCCAGTAGATCAACACAAGTGACGCATAGGGATGTCTCCTTCCCATCTCAACGCATCCTTATTTAGCCAGCTTAGCGCTTTTACTCG
>JBKBPX010000173.1:0-560 GCA_046292855.1 Anaerolineales bacterium | reverse complement strand
AACTCGACCCCAAGGACGCCTATCCTCACAACGGCATCGGCAGCGTGTACCAACTGATGGGCGAGCACGAAAAAGCCCTGCGCGCCTACCAAAAAGCGGTGGAACTCGCGCCAGAGCGCGGGATGTATCGCGTTTCGCTCGTGGGCATTTTGCGCAAACTGGGACGCGAGGAGGAAGCACAAGCGCAAATCGAAATCGCCCGCCCGCTGATGGCGAAGGAGAGCGAGTACAACCGCGCCTGCTTCGAATCCATCTGCGGCAACGTGGAGGAGGCGCTGCGCCTGCTCCAGATTGCGTTAGAGAAAAAGCAGGTGTCTCTTGAATGGGCGCGCCGCGACCCGGATTTCGATAACCTGCGGCAGGATGCGCGCTTCCGGGCGCTGGTGGGGCTGGAATGAGCACAGATTTCCGAAGCCTTGAAGATTTCGGAAGTCGGCTTTCTCTGTCCTGTATGCTATAATTTGGGCAAGCAAGAAATGATGACCGCGCCCGGTGAAGGAGGGAGCATGCCATCCAAACGCATCACCGTTGACGGCAAGTTGTTCCTGGGCCGCGTGGAG
>JBKBPX010000172.1:0-570 GCA_046292855.1 Anaerolineales bacterium | reverse complement strand
CCCCGTCCCTCACAAAAAACTCCGTTTCACTCCATCAGTGGGGTTATACTTCCTTCACACCCTGCGCGAAGAGCGTGGAGGACCATTCCCAATTAGGTTTCAATCCCTCAGTCGGGATAGAGTGCCTTCAAACCCGATGTATCCAGAATGCGAATCAAGATCGGGTTGGTTTCAATCCCTCAGTCGGGATAGAGTGCCTTCAAACAACGCCCGGCATAAGGCCGGGAAGGCGCGGCGATCAGTTTCAATCCCTCAGTCGGGATAGAGTGCCTTCAAACGATTTTTGCCAGCGCATCTGCCGCGCGCCAGCGGCAGAAGTTTCAATCCCTCAGTCGGGATAGAGTGCCTTCAAACACCACCGGGGAAGCCCTTCAAAACCCGGTGGACTTGTTTCAATCCCTCAGTCGGGATAGAGTGCCTTCAAACAGGATAGGGGGGAAGAGGGCGATCAGGTTTCTTTCGTTTCAATCCCTCAGTCGGGATAGAGTGCCTTCAAACGGGACAATCCGCACTCCAGATGCAGTTCAGGCGCTGTTTCAATCCCTCAGTCGGGATAGAGTGCCTTCAAAC
>JBKBPX010000171.1:0-590 GCA_046292855.1 Anaerolineales bacterium | reverse complement strand
TTTCAATCCCTCAGTCGGGATAGAGTGCCTTCAAACCTGAAAGCGCTCCGGGATAGGGCCCGGCTTGTCCGGTTTCAATCCCTCAGTCGGGATAGAGTGCCTTCAAACGATCCATAAGGCCATAGCCCAGCCTCGTCTGGTTTAGTTTCAATCCCTCAGTCGGGATAGAGTGCCTTCAAACCTGAGCGGAACGGCGTAGCCGCCGCGGAGCATAGCGGTTTCAATCCCTCAGTCGGGATAGAGTGCCTTCAAACGAAATAAGTTGCCCGGTTGCGATCAACCCAACTGCCCGTTTCAATCCCTCAGTCGGGATAGAGTGCCTTCAAACAATTTCTTTGTTCTTGGGACAGAAACCCGAAGCGCGTTTCAATCCCTCAGTCGGGATAGAGTGCCTTCAAACCGAAGGCGAAGGTGGCGAAGATGGCGGCCGCGAAGCGTTTCAATCCCTCAGTCGGGATAGAGTGCCTTCAAACCGCTCTCGATCCTCAATTTCTTTTCCCACTCACCTCCCAAAAAATGCCCTTCAAAGCATCGTTTTTCTCCACTTGCAGCCCCAAAAAAGGCTTTTCGATTGAGCGATCTTCCCACTG
>JBKBPX010000170.1:0-648 GCA_046292855.1 Anaerolineales bacterium | reverse complement strand
GGTGAGTATGACACTCTTTGTCGCCAAGCACTGCAATCCCTGCCCGAGGAGCAAACCTATCAACAGGCCTACCGACAGCTTCAGCAGCTCTTTGCCACCCAGCTTCCGGCCATTCCTCTGTATGCCCGCCCGCGCCTGGCCGTCTCCCGCCCCGACCTCTGCAATCTAAAGCTCGATCCCACTGCCAGCAGCCCACTATGGAACCTGGAAGAAATAGAGTATGGGGAAGGATGTCGGTGAGGGGGGTGTAGATTTATAGTCTTATAGTCTTATAGTCTTATAGTCTTATGGTCTTATGGTCTTATGGTCGCATAGTCCCGTGAATACGGCGGCCTACCCATTCGCCCCGTCGGGTGACGGCGACATGATGCCACGCTTCGGCGCTCAGGACGGTGTAGCTGTAGATGGTGTAGCCCCAGCCGCCGTTGTGGACGCCGAAGGCAATCTGCCCGCCGTAGAGGGAGACGTTGACCGGCAGCCCAAACCCCTCGGCGCTGACGAGCGGAATTTTGAGGCGGTCCACATCCCCATAGCCCGTGCCGTAGAAACGCAAAGCATAGGTCGGCGCAGCGGGGGTCTCGGTCGGCGTGAGAGGCGGCGGGACGGTGGGGGACGGCGAGGGCGACGGTTGCGCGGGCGGCAAGTTTC
>JBKBPX010000169.1:0-682 GCA_046292855.1 Anaerolineales bacterium | reverse complement strand
GTTTCTCGACCAGCAGCAGGTGCTGGGTCAGAAGGGCGGTGCCCACCGGAATCACCATGCGGCCGCCGGGCTTGAGCTGCTGCACCAGCGGCGGTGGCACATGGCTCGCCGCGGCGGTGACGATGATGGCATCGAAGGGCGCCGCCTCCGGCCAACCGTAGTAGCCATCCCCCGTGCGCAGCCGCACCTGCCGGTAGCCCGCCTCGGTCAGGTTACGCCGCCCCTGCTCGGCCAGCGCCGGGATGATCTCGATCGAGTATGTCTGCGCCCCAAGGTGGGCCAGGATCGCCGCCTGATAGCCCGAGCCAGTGCCGATCTCCAGCACGCGGTCGCCCGGCTTCAGACGCAGCAGGTCGGTCATCAGGGCGACGATATAGGGCTGGGAGATGGTCTGGCCGTGCCCGATGGGCAGCGGCCGGTTGGCATACGCCAGGCCGAGCGCGCCTGGCGGCACGAAGCGATGCCGCGGCACCTCGCCCATCGCGGCCAGGACGCGCGCATCCAGCCGTGGCCGCCCCGTCTCCGCCCCGGCCTGACCCGCCATCTCGGCGATCTCGCGCACCATGCGGCGGCGTGCCTCGGCATAGGCATCCTGGGCGGCGGCCGGCAGGCAGCCGAGGAGCAGGGTGACAGCCGCCAGCAGCGCGGTAAGACTGGCCTTCAGGCAGGCACACATGGATGC
>JBKBPX010000168.1:0-724 GCA_046292855.1 Anaerolineales bacterium | reverse complement strand
ACATCCTGACGGACGCCATCGAGATCAACGTCAGCAATCTGGCCGGCGTCCCCTCCATCATCTACGGCCTCCTGGCGCTCGGCTTCTTCGTCTATGCGCTGGATCTGGGGCAGACGATCCTGGTGGGCGGCATGGTGCTCGCCCTCCTGATCCTGCCGATCGTCATCGTCGCCACCCGCGAGGCGCTGCGCGCGGTGCCCTCCGGCCTGCGCGAGAGCGCCTACGGCATCGGCTGCAATCGATGGCAGGTGATGTGGAGCTACATCCTGCCGAGCGCACGGCCGGGCATCCTCACCGGCGCCATCGTGGGCCTGTCGCGCGCCATCGGGGAGACGGCGCCCATCATCACCATCGGCGCCCTGACCTATATCGCCTTCCTGCCGCCTTCGCCGGTCAGCGCCGCTCCGCCGTTCGTCAATTTCGACTGGCTGAATTCGCCGTTCACGGTGATGCCGATCCAGATGTTCAACTGGGTGTCGCGCCCGCAGGCCGAGTTCCACGTGAACGCGGCCGCCACCGGCGTCCTGCTGCTGGCCATGACCCTCATCATGAACGGGCTTGCCATCTACCTTCGATACCGGCTCCGTCGCACCGTCCGGACCTGAGGATATGAATGACACCCGCCTTGCAAGGAGGCCTTCCGTGACGACGCCTTCGCCTCTCGGAGACGACGCGCCGATCCGCGCCCAGGTCTCGGACCTCAATTTCTGGTACGGCAAATTCC
>JBKBPX010000167.1:0-725 GCA_046292855.1 Anaerolineales bacterium | reverse complement strand
TATCCCGACTGAGGGATTGAAACTGCCCTGCGCTCCCGTCCTGCGGCCCGCTCCTGCGGTTTGAAGGCACTCTATCCCGACTGAGGGATTGAAACCGCGAATGAGGGCTGGAACTGCGCGGCGGTCTCGCGTTTGAAGGCACTCTATCCCGACTGAGGGATTGAAACGGGAAGGAGAAAGAAATGCAAATCATCGCAAATGCGTTTGAAGGCACTCTATCCCGACTGAGGGATTGAAACACGGCACGACCCGCGCCCTGCCGCCTTCCGCCTTCGGGTTTGAAGGCACTCTATCCCGACTGAGGGATTGAAACGGTTAGAGTTTTTGTGATAACAGCAAGAATATCCGAGTTTGAAGGCACTCTATCCCGACTGAGGGATTGAAACCATCCAGCGTCCACGTATGCGCCATTGGCTTTCTCGGTTTGAAGGCACTCTATCCCGACTGAGGGATTGAAACCAGACTGTTGAGACGGACAAGGTAGCGGCGTATGTGGTTTGAAGGCACTCTATCCCGACTGAGGGATTGAAACCGTCATGCCGCCATCGAGTCATTGAGGGTGATCGGAGTTTGAAGGCACTCTATCCCGACTGAGGGATTGAAACTTGTCATCCCTTCGGCCAGCGAACCCTTTATATCTTGTTTGAAGGCACTCTATCCCGACTGAGGGATTGAAACTGGCAGGAGGATCACCGCGCCTGGGAAATACATTGTTTGAAGGCACT
>JBKBPX010000166.1:0-802 GCA_046292855.1 Anaerolineales bacterium | reverse complement strand
CCTGCGGCGCCAGCACTTCCCCTTCCCCCTTGAGAACCCCAATCCCAAATCCCTTCGCCGCCTCCTGCGCTGGACCATCCACCCTGATCCCATGCACATAGACCAGATAGGGCGCATCATACCCCGCCTTGGCCAGGCGCTTCCGAAAGCCACTCGAGCGCATCCGCTGCACCCAGCGGACCACATCCTTCTGCGACATTCTCGCCTTCGATTCCAGCACTACGGTGATCGTCTTCCCCTCTTTGTCCTGGGCGCGCAAGATGACATCCACTTCGCCATTCACCGCCAGGTTGACAGGGGGGCTGAGGATGCGGTATCCCTTCTTCCGGATGACCCATTCGAGCACGGCAGAAGCTTCATCTTCGAGGGAAGCGCCGATGAGATTCTTCAAACCGCCCAGTTCTGAAGCCAGGCGGTCAACCTTTTCATCGGTGCGCTTCTGCGCCTCAGCCAGTTCCTCGACCCGTTGTTCGGTGCGCTTCTGCGCCTCGGCCAGCTCTTCCACCCGTTGCTCCGTGCGCTTCTGCGCCTCGGCCAGCTCTTCCACCCGTTGCTCCGTGCGCTTCTGCGCCTCGGCCAGCTCTTCGACACGTTGCTCCGTGCGCTTTTGCGCCTCGGCAAGTTCGGCAAAGCGCTCATCTGTGCGCCTGGCCAGCTCTTCGAGCCGTTGATCGGTGCGCTTCTGCGCCTCGGCAAGTTCGGCAAAGCGCTCATCTGTGCGCCTGACAATCTCTTCAATGCGTTGGTCTGAGCGCTTTTGAGCTTCAATTAGCTCCCGTACGCTTGCGCGCAGCTCGGCCAT
>JBKBPX010000165.1:0-808 GCA_046292855.1 Anaerolineales bacterium | reverse complement strand
GCCGAAACCGTCGCCGTAGAACCAGCGGTACGAATAGTCGAACAGCGTGCTGCGCGCGTAGAGGTCGGTCAGCTGTCGGTTTCCGGCCACGGCCTGGCCGAAGGTGGCGGAATATTCGAACGAGAAGCCCTTTTCGCACAGCGCGTTGCGGAACTTCATCCAGGCCCCGTCGCCGCCTGCCGAAGCACCGCGGTGCCCTTCATCGACGAGGACAAGGTTGTTGCCCTCGAAGGCATCCACCGCCACCGTCTTCTCGCCCATCTCCTCCTTCAGCTTGGTGACCTCCAGGATTTCCACCGCACGACCGGCGAACAGGCCGCGTCCGTCCTTGTTGAAGATCTCCGCCTCGATGCCCGACTTCTGGAACTCGCGCAGATGCTGCTGCGACAGTCCTTCGTTGGGCGTGAGCAGGATGATCCGGTTCAGCTCGCGCGAAAGACCATGCGTTTCCAGAAACCGCTGGTACTGGAGGATGTTGGCATGCATGAGCAGCGTCTTGCCGCTGCCGGTGGCCATCCAGAAGGCGATCTTGTTGAGCTGGAGGCGAGGGTCCTCGGACTCCTCCAGTGCCGCGATCCGATCCGCTTCCGGGAGCGTCTCGTTCAGCGCCGCAATGCGCGCGTTGAGCGCTTGTCGCAGGCCGACGGGGTCGCGGAAGTAGCGGTCGAGGTAGATCTCCGTGAACAGCAGCGCCAGGTACTGGAAGTACTTCCAGACGATCGGTTCTTCGCCCCGGGTGATGCGCCGGTCGTTGAGGTGTTGCGTGACCGAAACGATGGCCTGGTCGTACTCCAAGAGCAGCGCATCC
>JBKBPX010000164.1:0-1676 GCA_046292855.1 Anaerolineales bacterium | reverse complement strand
TCGATAGCCGGAGCGCCTTGCTTTAGTGCAAGCTCAAAGGCGGCCAGGGTGTTTTCCGGAGCGTGTGCCGATGCGCCGCGATGGGCGAAAATACAAGGACGAGGCCAGGCATTCAGGTTCATGTTATAGGTCCACAAAATAGGATTGTGCGGCGCGATCGATCATCTCGCGCGACATAGTCGGAGGCACAGCCAGGAAGCGGGCAATATCCAGGATTTGATCGCACAGGTCACGCGGATGGGAGGCGCGCAGCTTGCGATTGCGTTTGATGTAATACTCCTGAATCAGGTAAGCCAATCCTTGTTCACTGAATTCGATGTTTCGCTCGGCGGCAACACGGCGGAAGATTTCGCGATACTCATCGAAGGATGGATCGCCAATTTCAATCTTGTGACGCAGACGGCGCAGGAAGGCCTCATCAACCAGGTCACGTGGTGGCAGGTTGGTGGAAAAGATCACCAGCACGTCGAAGGGGATTTCGATTTTTCGTCCGGTGTGCAGGGTCAAATAATCAACTCGGTTTTCGAGGGGCACGATCCAGCGATTGAGCAAATCGCGTGGGCGCACTTGCTGCCGCCCGAAGTCATCAATGAGCAGGATGCCGCCATTGGCTTTGACCTGGAAGGGTGCTTCATAGTACTTGTGTACATCGTCGAAGACCAGATCAAGACCTTCCAGAGTCAGCTCGCCGCCTACCACGATGAAGGGACGGCGGATGCGTATCCAGCGCGGGTCACGTCGCCCGGTGGACTGGCGCAGCGACCCGGTGGCTGGAAGCCCCGTTCCGCTCGTGGCAGCTGGCGTCTCCGCGGCAATCTTGTGGCTGATCTCATCGTAGACTTTGATCACCATTCCGTCCACGTAAATCGCATAGGGAATATACATGGTCTGTTGCAAGGTCAGATTGCCGAAGGCGCGGGCGATGCTCGTCTTACCATTTCCGGGAGGGCCATACAGGAAGATGGAAGTGCCGGAGTTCAAGGCCGGCCCCAACCGTTGCAACGTTTTTTCTGAGATCACCAATTGGGAGAGGAGCTGGCGTAGGGTACGCGTGGTGACGGTGATGCGCCCGGCTTTTTGGTGACGGATGGCATCGTTGTAGGCCTCCAGCGGCACCGGAGCCGGGCCGGTGTATTGGGAGCGTTCCAACGCCTCGCGTGCGCGACGCAAACCTGCTTCGGTGATGGCATACGTGTAGGCGCCTTCTCCCAACCCGCCTTGGGAAGATTTGACCTCGATCAGTTTTTCGCGCTTGAGCATTTCCAGAATCTGCTCGGTCACGCCGACAAAGGGTAAGGCGATGGCCTCGGCGATCTTAAAGCCGCTCAGATAACCCTGGAAGTAAAGGACTTTCAGCACCAGGTCTTGAAGCCACAGGGGGTTCAGGCCGGTTTCTTCGAGGGAATTCAAAGGCGGAGGGACGAAAGGCACTTCGGTTGTTCCGGATGGAATGGACTTTCCTGGCAGCATGTTGCCTCCCAACTAAGCGAGTCTTCCTTTCTCGGGAACAGGTTTTTGCGATTTGCCGATTACAGTTACTTTATTTTACTATCCAAAGCCGCACCAGGAGCAGGTAGAAGACCAGTCCTAGGTGGATATAGGAGAGTGTGCTCAGGATGCGCCAACGGGCCGGTGCCCCTTGGGCGAGGGCGTGGATCAGATAGGCCTGGAACGCG
>JBKBPX010000163.1:0-1775 GCA_046292855.1 Anaerolineales bacterium | reverse complement strand
AATGGAGAGCGCGAAATTGCCTACCGCCCCTGAAGCGACGTTCCGATCCCACAGCGGGTCGGTGAGCGCCATGCCGGTCTGCGTGGCGCCTTCGGAGTGCTTCTCCCAGCCGACGACCAGCACGATGTCGAACAATCCCGAGGCGCACTGGTGGTATCCGGCGATGCAGGCCGACGTGCCTGACGTGCCGCCGGTGGCGATCTTCATCACCGGCTTGAGATAGCCGCCCGCGCCCTCGCCAACCCACATCTCCGGCAGGGCGCGGCCCTCGAACAATTCCATGTTCGAAAGCACAATTGCATCTACATCACGAATCGTGATCCCGGCGTCGTCCAGCGCGCGGGTGGCTGCCTCGCGCACGAGTTCAGCCTGGTTCACGTCGTCGCGGGCTTTGGTGTGTTTGGTCTGCCCTGTGCCGATGATGGCCACCCTGCGCATTTCAGCCCCGCTCCTTTCCTGGGGATGTCAATTGCCGCGCAATGACCAGGCGCTGGATTTGCGCCGTGCCTTCGTAGATTTGCATGATCTTCGCGTCGCGCATCCATTTCTCGACCGGATACTCGCGCATATAACCGTAACCGCCCAGGATTTGCACGGCATTGGCAGTGACTTCCACGGCGACATCGGCGGCGTAGGCTTTCGCCATGCTGGCCTCTTTGGTGCACGCCTGGCCGCGGTCCTTCAACCAGGCTGCGCGCCATGCCAGGAAGCGAGCCGCATCTATTTTCATCGCCATGTCAGCGAGCATGAAGGCGATGGCCTGGAAAGAGATGATCGCTTTGCCAAACTGCTCTCGCTCTTGGGCGTACTCCAGCGCGTACTCGAAGGCCGCTCGCGCCACGCCTACCGCGCCGATGGCGGTATGCGTGCGGGTAATGTCGAACGTGCGCATGGCAATCTGAAAGCCCTCGCCCTCCGCTCCCAGACGGTTCTCCAAAGGGATTTCGACGTTCTCGAAAGCCAGCGCGGCGGTGTGGGAGGCACGGATGCCCAGTTTTTTCTCCTTCTTGCCAGGGATCACTCCGGGCCAATCCTTTTCCAGGATGAAAGCGGTGATCCCTTTCGTTTTCAGAGAGGGGTCTATCGTGGCAAAGACGACGTAAATATCGGCAATGCCGGCGTTGGTAATGAACGTCTTCTGGCCGTTGAGGATGTATTTATCCTGTGTGCGTCGGACCTGTGTCGCCAGCGCCCCCACATCGGAACCTGCCGAGGGTTCGGTGAGCGCGAACGCCCCCAGGGTGACTTTTGTTGGATCGCAGAAACGGGACAAATAGCGGCGCTTCTGCTCTTCGGTGCCTGCCAACAAGATGGGGGTGGCGCACAGCGCCGTGGCGCCCAGGATGCTCCCCACCCCGGCGCATCCCCAGAATAATTCTTCATCCACCAAAAGTTTCGTGAGCAGGCTCTCTATGCCTCCGCCCCCATAAGTTTCAGGCAGGTAGTACGACAATAGTCCCATCTGGTGCGCCTTCTCCAGCACTTCCCAGGGGACTTCTTCTTTCTCATCGGCCTCAGCGGCGATTGGCCGAATGGTTTGCTCCGCAAATTTATGCGCCAGATCACGGAACCAGCGCTGCTCATCAGAGAGAGTGAAATCAATCAACGTTTTCTCCTCCTGAACCACTTCTAACCACAACGACGACCTGTCCCTGCCCGGCCGGCCCCCAACAGCCGTGCGCCAGCCCGATGCCCGGACTTTCGCGCAGGTGAAGGACAACTTCAATCAGACGATCCAACCCGGCGACAAAAGGCGGTACGCCGCGCATGAGGCC
>JBKBPX010000162.1:0-1853 GCA_046292855.1 Anaerolineales bacterium | reverse complement strand
CAGCTTGAGCCACGCCCTTTCGGGCAGCGTATCAACGCACGGGAGCACTACCACACGCCAACGCATGCTGCGGTACACGAGCGCACCTTTGTCAACCTGGGCCTCGGCGAGCGCCGTGGCAACGCCGTCTCCGACGCCCTGCATGGGAGGGGTGCTCGGGAGGGTTTGCGGCACCAGAACCGTGACTATCGCCGGTGAGCGCTCGGAAACATCCAGTTGTAAGACCTCAGAGACCAGCGCCGGTTCGCTGCTGGCGCGAATTTCAATTCGTCCGGCGCGCGCAAGACGGAAAGAAGCGCGGGCAATCCCTCCATGCGTGGTGCTTTCAATTTGTTCCAGGATGCCGCCTCCTTCCTGGTTTAGTAACATGGTGAAACGGACAATTGTCTCGTCCGGTACAGGGTGACCGTTGTGGTCCAGGATCACGTCCGTGCGTATGTTGATTGTATCGCCAATGCGATATTGGGGAATTTCAGGGGTTACTTGAGGCGTAGTAGAGCTAGGCACATCCAAGACTAGACGGATTACTTGATTGGGGTCGGGCGATGTGGCCGTGATCAGATCATAGCCTGTGGCCGGGATCGAAACAGGTGATGCGCCTTGTGGGGTGATTTCCTGGTACAGGAGGCGGGCGGCTACCTCGATAAAAGGGGCACTCCGTCCGAAAAGGGAAAAAGCGATGGTGACGCGGGAAAGATCGGTGGAATCAAGATAGTAGGGAGCGGTGAAAAAGAAGAGCACCACATGACGCTGGCGGAGGATATCCTGCCGTTCGCTGAGAAAGCGCCGAATCAGGTTGATTGAATCGGGCTGATTGCTGGCCAGCGAGAGGATGACCCACTGTGACCGGCGCAGGTCCTCCGTGACCGGGGAGGGGGCGTTATCCAGCAGAGCGCCTAGGGCGCTCAGGGGATAACTCTTCAAGTTTGAAGCGCTTACCTGGCCTCCGCTTTCTTTGCCATAAAGTCGCAGGATGGTTTTCTCCAACCCGTCTACCGGGAAAATGCTTTGGGGTGGGCAGGTGGAACATTGGGCGGCCTCGATGGCGTCGGTGAAGAAGGTGAGGCGTTCATCCGGCTCTGGCGGTGTGGGGAATACCTGAGAGAGTTCTCGTATTTCTGGCGTGATCAGAGTGGCAGCGTTGCGGGCGACCTGAACACCAATTTCTGTGTTGCTGCCAATGGTTTCCAGGGTTGTATCGGAGAGGATGGTTGCCAGGGTGTCAAACCGCCCGTAGAGGCGGGACTTACTGAGCAACACGCGCAGGACCGCTCTGTCCACAGCAGAGGCAAAGACCGCATCCTCGCGATATTTTTGCACAAAGAAAGAGATCACATGTTGGGCGGTCAGGTAGGCATCCTCGCTGTCGCTTTGCAGGTTGCCCAGGTAGAGCAGGTCATTGCCGGCCAGGAAGGCATCGCGCACGACCAGGCGAGGAGAAAATGAGGTGTTTCCAGGAGCATAGAACTGGCGCACCGCGCGGCTGCTCAAGTCCTCGCTGATGATCAGACCGCCGCTCTGATGCCAGACAGCAAAAGGGGGAAGGCTGAGTATCTGCGTGAGGGCCTGAGAGTCAAAGCTCACCGGTCGCGTGGTGGCGCGGATGTTCCCTTGGAGGCCGCGATAGCGAATATGGGAGATGAGCAGGCCGTCTACGGTCGTATCGGCGCTGGAAGCATTGCCGGTAACGGCGAAGAAAGGTGCCAGCTCGACCTGTTTGAGTTGCTCCAGCGATTTTTGCACCGTGGCGACTTCGCTTTCGGGGGGGCGATCGGCATCGCCGCGCCCCGGAAAATGTTTCCCGATCACGAGCAGGCGTCCCTTTGCGCCGCTATGCAAGCCACGCAAGAAAG
>JBKBPX010000161.1:0-1977 GCA_046292855.1 Anaerolineales bacterium | reverse complement strand
AAGGGATTTGGGATTGGGGTTCTCAAGGGGGAAGGGGAAGTGCTGGCGCCGCAGGGTTTCCTGGCCGCGTTTGCCGCGCGCGAGGGGCATCCTGAATCATCAGAATAAGCGCTTTGCCATTGCAAAATCTTATTTCGTTTTGTCTGTACAAGCCACCCTCGGAGCATCTCAAAGTGAAAAGGGTGGCTTTTGAAGTGGCTGTTTAATGTATGCTCAGCGGAACACTTCGGAATTATCTCCTGTCGAGGAATTGCAATCATTCGCATGACGGCCGGATGCTTCACGAGCATCCTGCCCAATATTGGCCAAATTTTTGGTGCGTGCTTCTGTGCTTGCTTTTCCCCTTTTTCGCTATTCTCTGGCCTTCCTGATCGGGATTGTCCTGGCTAAGTGGGGGTCACTCTTCCCGATGAGGGGGTGGCTGTTTCTTTGCTTCGGTTGGGGAGCGGCCTTTTGGGCGCTGCGAAGCCTGAATCCCCGCCTCGATCCGCTGGAGGAGGAGCCGAAGGGGCAGGCGGATCAGGGAGGGCACTTCCGTTCCGGCGTGGTGCGCGCCACGTCCGTTTCCCTTTTCTTTTTCTTTATTTCTCTTGGAGGATTGCGCTATGCGCTGGCCTTGCCCAGGATAGATGCCCACCATATTGCCTGGTATGTGGATCGCGACTATGACCTGCTCATGACCGGGCGCCTGATCCAGCCGGCAGATGTGCGCGATACTTATACGGCGCTGCGGGTGCAGGTGGAGAGCGTAGATACGGGGGATGAGGTGTTGACGGTGCGCGGCCTGATGTTGGCCCGTGTCTCGGGACGTCAACCCTATGCCTATGGCGATTTGCTCCGCCTACGCGGCCGGCTGGAATCTCCGCCTCAAGGGGAGCTTTTTTCCTATCGGGATTACCTTTCCCGCCAGGGAATTTATGCCTATATGCGGGATGCGGAGGTGAACCTGCTAGGGAGTGGCGGTAACCCTTTGTTGCGCCTGACCTTCGCTTTTCGCGAACATTCTCTGAAGATGCTTTACCACTTTTTCCCCGATCCGGAGGCTTCGCTCCTGGCCGGAATTTTGCTGGGAGATGAGGGCGGATTGACCGAGGGTCTGCAACGCGCTTTTAAGGTGACCGGCACTTCCCATATTATCGCTATTTCCGGTTTCAATATTGCCATCGTCGTGGCTTTGTTCTCCTCACTCTTTGGGCGATTGTTGGGGAGACGCCGTGGGGCTGCTGTGGCAGTGATCGGAGTGGTGTTCTATACCTTGTTGGTGGGAGCGGGGCCTTCGGTGGTGCGGGCGGCGATTATGGGCACATTGGGCGTCCTGGCCGGGCAGCTTTACCGTCGCCAGGTGGGACTGAATACGCTGGCCTTCACGGCGGCGCTCATGGCGCTCTTTTCGCCGTTTGTGCTCTGGGATGTGGGCTTCCAGCTTTCGTTTTTCGCCACGCTGGGGTTAATCCTATTTGGCACCCCTCTGCAAGAAATGGCCATTCGCTGGCTCGGGCGGCTTGCTTTGCCCGAAATCTGGCTCTCCTCGGCGGTACAATTCCTTTCTGATGCTGTTTTGCTTACCCTGGCGGCCCAAATTACCACTTTGCCCATCATGGCCTATCATTTTCAGCAGATTTCCCTGATCGCTTTCCTGGCCAATCCCTTTATCCTTCCGGTGCAGCCCCTTGTGATGATGCTGGGAGGGCTTTCTATGCTGTTGGGATGGATATGGCTGCCATTGGGACAGGTCATGGCTTGGATTGCTTGGCCGTTTCCCGCTTATACAATCAAAATGGTGGAACTTTTCTCCCCTCTTCCGAACGCTAGCCTGACCCTGAGCCGCGTGCCGCTATGGAGCGTAATCCTGTATTTCGCAGCGCTTCTTTCCTGGACCCTGGGCCGGCCGCGCTTGGAAAAAGCATTGAATGCGCTTCGGGGATGGATGCCGCTCTCGCTTTCGGCGGCTGCACTTTTCCTTTTTGTGGCGGCTCT
>JBKBPX010000160.1:0-1989 GCA_046292855.1 Anaerolineales bacterium | reverse complement strand
TTATCGTGATAATAGCGCGGGCGACGTCCGCTGATTTCAAAGCCAAGCTGCCGATAGAGATGTTGAGCCGCCAGGTTGCTCTCACGGACCTCCAGGAAGGCCTGCCGTGCTCCATCTTCCCAGGCAGAATGCAATGCCCACAGGAGGAGTTGGCGTGCGATCCCCAGCTGACGATGATCGGGATGCACGGCCAAGGTGGCAATATGCGCCTCGTCCAAAACCAGCCAAAGAACGAGCATCCCGATGACCTTCCCCTCCTTTTCGGCAACCCAAAGGCGTGCCGCGGCGTTCTCGGTCAATTCGTAACGGTAGGCACGCTCTGACCAGGGGAGCGTAAAAGAGAGTCGTTCAATGGTGATGACAGCCTCCAGGTCACCCAGGCGCATGGGGCGGATAACGATAGAGGCGCTCATGCGATGCCTTCGTGGATGTGGAGGTAAATGGGGGTGAGAGCGGCCAGCGAGTTGACTTCCCCTTTTTGTAAGCGTGCCCAGCCCAGCTCGGCCAGGACGGCAGGACGGCGCACGCAGGCGGAGGGCGCAGGCAGATAGATATGAGAATGCCTGGCAATCTGTTGCCGTTCTTGGGAAGTGAATTCGCCGCATAGATAGGTCGGCTCTGCGAGAGTTCCCAGGAGTTCCTGAAGCGTGGTGACTTGCGGTTCCGCAGTGGCCTCCCATGTGTCTTGTGCCCGAATATAGCGACCGATTGCGAACCGTCCGCGGCCGGCTTGAATGGCGACGATCAGGGAGTCGAAATCCGGCAGGCACGGTTGAGCGGCTGCCAGGATATTCAGGGTTGGGATACCGATGATAGGCAGATGATGCACCAGACAAATTCCCTTTGCCAGTGCCAGCCCGACGCGAAGGGCAGTAAATGAACCGGGGCCCAAAGCGACTGCTACGCCTTGCAATTCGCCTAAGGAGGTTCCACTACGTTTGAGCAATTCCAAAAGTGCAGGTGCCAGGTGAGAGGTATGGTGCGTGCGCGCCTGCCACGTACATTCCGCGATTACTTCGCCAGCGCGAGATAGTGCCAGACCACACCAGGTGGTGGAGGTATCAATGGCCAGCAGCATTAATCCCCTCCAAAAATTGCCCTGTGAAGCGACTTGAGCAACTGATCATAGCGTTCCCCCTGAGCGCTGAACCATAGGCGACGCATTTCCTCGTCCACATATTCCATTTCAATCCATAATCGTTCGGGTGGGAGCAATGTGCTGATGCGTTCCGCCCATTCGATGACCAATGGCCCGCTGGAGAGCAACGTTTCCAGGTCAAGTTCGACGGCTTCTTGCAAGTTTTCGATCCGATAAGCGTCCAGGTGATGGAGAGGGATTCCGTCGGCTCGCGGGTATTCGTTGAGCAGGATGAAGGTCGGGCTGGAGACGGGTATCAAGTTGCCCCATCCGCTGGCGAGGCCGCGCACGAAGGTGGTTTTCCCACTCCCCAGCTCTCCTTGCAGGCAGATCAGATCGCCAATTTGCAATTCTTTTCCCAAATATATGCCGATGCGCTGGGTTTGTTGGGGGCTGTGACTGAAAAATTCCAGATGGTGTTCATTCCAGATTGGCATGAGATGGGGAATCCTCTGCAGGGAGATTGAGGTAGGCGCCGATAATTTGGGCGATGGTTAGGGCGGCTTCGGGGCGCGCTTTTTCATGGCAACGCCTGGCGTAGGCTTGGCGAGTTTCAGGATGTTCAAGCCACTCCCTCAAGATGCCGACCACACGCTCGGGGCGCGATGCCCAATGACCCACTCGCTCACGCACGACGAAGTGGACGTTTCCATCTTCCTGGCCGGGCAAGCGTGCATAGAGGATCATCGGAAGGCCGGCATTGAGCGCTTCGCTGATCGTGCCGGGACCGGCTTTCGTGACTAAGACATCCGCTGCGCGCATGAAATCGGGCATTTCGCGGGTGAAGCCGTAAATAAAGGTGGGGATTGGCCAAACCTGGGTTTCAAGCTCCGCTTTCAAGCGTTGATTGC
>JBKBPX010000159.1:0-1999 GCA_046292855.1 Anaerolineales bacterium | reverse complement strand
TCCCAGCACCTCTCCAGCTTTTTCGGCCAGGATGGGTTGCCAGGTTGCGCCGAGTGCCATCCAGGAAGGCTGAGGGGAGAGGCCGCTCAGGATTTGATCCCCTGGCGGCCCATCTCCATCTTGGGTGATGCCAATAAAGAGGGGGATATATTGGGAGGGCGGAATCCCTTCGAGCAGGCCATTGGCGCTCTCCCACTCCAGACGCTGGAGCGCAGTGATCAGGGCGCGGGCGTTTGCCAGTGTGTTGGGAGGGGGGCTAAAATTGTCGTTGGCCGCAGTGAGCACAACCCCACTGACATGAAAGCGCGTGATCAGGTCATAGATAGGAGTGCCTGGTTCCAGATGATCCCCTTTGAAGGTGACCAGGAACAACTGCCCGACGCGCTCTTCCGGGGTCATTGCATTAAAGAGTTGTCGCACGAAGAGAGGGGGGAGAGGAGTGGGGGTCTGGGCTTGGGCGCGCTGGGAGGGAGAAATCAGGATGCCCAGAAGAGCGAAGAGGAGAAACAGATGAAAGACGCGCGCCATGCTTATGGCTCAGAACGATGAGAGGATGTGCTCATGCGTTTGTGGCTGAATGTTTCCACCACTGATGATCACCACAGCCGGCCGTTGGCGCACCTTTCCGCTCAGCAGCGCTGCCAACCCCACTGCGGCAGACCCCTCGATGACTTGATGGTGGACTCTCCAGGCATAGGCGATGGCCTGGGCGATTTCTTCTTCGCTCACCAGCACGATCTCCCGTGCCAGATGGCGCAGCAAGGGGATGGTGATGGAATCTTCTTCAATGGCGCCGCTCAATCCATCAGCCAGGGTGGGACGATCCTCTACCCCACGTTGATCTCCATGATAGAAAAGATGATGGACGAATGGCGATGCCGCCGCTTGTAAGCCGATCACGGCGCTTTTTTGCGCTTTTCCTTCTAGAGCCAGTCCGATGCCGGCGAACAATCCACCGCCTCCTACGGGGATAAGCCAGCAAGCGACCGGCTGGGATAATTGACGCAGGGTTTCCAGGCCGAGCGTGCCCTGCCCGGCAATGACCAGCGGATCGTTATAGGGTGAGACCCAAGTTTTCCCATGTTCACTCGCCCAGCGTCGCGCTGCCGTCTCCGCTGCGGCATAACCACCCGCTACGTTGCGCACTTCCGCGCCGAGTTTCCGAATTGCTTCGACTTTGTAAGGGACGGCATTTTCCGGGACGAAGATGGTTGCCTGAGCCTGACAAAGACGGGCGGCCAGCGCTACTCCTTGACCATGATTGCCGGCAGAAGCGGCGACTAGTCCGGCTGCTCGTTCGGCCTGGGAAAGATGAAGCACTTTGTTCAGCGCGCCGCGCACCTTGAAGGAACCGGTAACTTGTTGATTTTCCCACTTCAAAAAGGCTTGCAAGTGCTCGTCCCAGGTGAGTGGTGTTTCGTAAATATAGGGCCGGATGAGAACTTCAGCTTCTTCGAGCAAAGCAGGAGAGAGGGACATGATCAATCCGATAGGCTTGCATAGGAATGGTTTGGCAAAATCGGTCGCCTGGATAAGCTCGGTGACTACAACCGGGCAGTACCTGTTAGCCTGGGTTGCCAACCTTCGGCTCTGTCCACTTTTGCGCGGGCATCAGGCCGGGTGAGAATTCTTGCACAATCTGCAGGGCCAGGGCTGGGTCATCTGTAAAGATGCCATCCACACCCCATTTGAAGAGGCGGCGCATTTGGTTGGGATCGTTGACGGTCCAGACGTGAACGCGGCGTTGAATTCGATGGATTGAGGCGAGCAGGTGAGGGGTAGTATCACTCACGTAGGGGTGGAGTGCCTGATAGTTCCCAAAGAAGAAAGCAAAAGAGCGTGCCCAAGCTCCTTTCCATCCTTCCAGTGCCAGCAAAGCACGCGGGACTTCCGGCGAGAGAATTGCGGCTTTGTGCAGGTTGTGGGGGAGGAAGGATGAGAAGAGTACATTCTCCTCCATACGATGTTCGCGCAACAGGTGACAGACTTCTTCCACCAA
>JBKBPX010000158.1:0-2121 GCA_046292855.1 Anaerolineales bacterium | reverse complement strand
TGCTTTGAAGCCATCTGCGGCAACGCGGACGAGGCGCTGCGCCTGCTCCAGATTGCAATCGAGATAAAGCCAAGTCGCCGTGATTGGGCGCGCCGCGACCCGGATTTCGATAACCTGCGGCAGGATGCGCGCTTCCGGGCGCTGGTGGGGCTGGAATAAAGGTGGATAATTCAATGAGTTGCCCAACTCACCGTTTCCTCGCCTGACGGGATCGAGGAAGCAATTGCGCTGCTGAAAGAGGCGCAGGCAAAGCATTCGTAGGACAACTGCAAGCAGTTGTCCTACATTTGGTTGTGTGCGCACGCAAAAGTTGTAGAGCCATGTCGCCGATCACTCTTGAGCGCACACCCTTTTCCTCGTTCTTCTTGACACAATTCATTCCTGATCTTAAAATCAAATCGTTTATGCCGCGAGGGGCGAAGAGCACAAGCCATAGCCATCGGTATGGTTTGTGCTCTTGTGGTTTTTGCGTTAAAGCTCTCGTGGGCATACCTATCTTCTTTTGGGAGGATACTCGCTCATGTATGCAATGCACGGTTTGACTTCCTTTGAAGCGGCCGCGATCTGGGCAGTGTTTGGCATTGCCATCCTCGGCCTGGCCTACGCGGTCTTCCTGCGCTCCCAAATCCTGCGTGAAGAAAAGGGAACAAAAGAAATGCAGGAGGTGTGGGATGCAATCAAGGAGGGGGCTAATGCCTATTTGCAGCGGCAGCTCAAGTCCATCTTGCCGTTCATCGGCGTCCTGACCATCGCGCTCTTCTTCTCAGTGTATATTGTGCCTCCATCCCCCGAAGCAGTCGAGCGTTTTGCCGGACGCTCGGAGGCCGAAATCCGCTTCCTAATCGGCCTGGCGCGTGCCCTGGCTTTTGTTATGGGCGCTTCGTTCTCCCTGGCAGTCGGGCAGATCGGGATGCGTATGGCCGTAGAGGGGAATGTGCGCGTTGCTTGGGCGGCGCGTCGCTCGTTTGACGAGGCGCTGCGCATCGCCTATCGCGCCGGCACCATCACCGGCATGTTGACCGATGGCCTCGGCCTGCTGGGTGGCACGCTCATCTTCATCCTCCTCGGCATCGCCGCTCCGGATGCCCTACTCGGCTTCGGCTTCGGTGGCACGCTCCTGGCGCTCTTCATGCGCGTCGGCGGTGGCATCTACACCAAGGCCGCAGATGTCGGCGCTGACCTGGTCGGTAAGGTCGAGGCCGGCATCCCCGAAGATGACCCGCGCAACCCGGCCGTGGTTGCTGACCTGGTCGGTGATAACGTGGGTGATTGCGCCGGTATGGCTGCCGACATCTTCGAGTCCTACGAAGTGACCATCGTCTCCGGCCTGATCCTCGGCCTGGCGCTCTGGCACATCACCGGACGTCTGGAATGGATCATCTTCCCGCTCATGGTGCGCGGCATCGGCGTGCTGTCGTCCATCATCAGCACCTACATTGTGCGCGGCGGAAGTCTGGATAGCAGCCACGCTCTGAGCGCCATCTTCCGCGGCTTCCTGACCGCAGCGCTGCTCTCCAGCGCACTCTTCTTCGGAATGGGCTTCTTCTACCTGAATAACGCCGAAATGGCGAAGTGGGGCGGCTGGTGGCGTGCTCCCATGGCTGTGGCGATCGGTGTCATCCTGGCCATCCTGATTGACCGCCTGACCGATTACTTCACCGGCACCCACAACAGCCCGGTCAAGGAAATCAAGAAATCTGCCGACACCGGCCCGGCCACGCTCATCCTGCAAGGTGTGGCGGTAGGTTATGAATCGTCCGTCTGGGCGATCATCGTCATCGCGCTGACCATCGTCGCCTCGATCCTCGTCTTCGGCACCATCCCCGGCCTTGAGCCTGTCCATCGTGCCACCTTCGTGCTCTATGGCGTAGCGATGACCGGCATCGGTATGCTCACCCTGACCGGCAACAACGTTGCCATGGACTCCTTCGGCCCGATCGCCGATAATGCCAACGGCATCGGTGAAATGGCCTGGTCTGGGTTGGAAGATGCGGAAACGAAGAAGGCACGTCAGATCATGGCCGATATGGATGCGGTCGGGAACACCACCAAGGCTATCACCAAAGGCATCGCCATCAGCTCCGCTGTGATTGCCGCTGTTTCCCTTTTCGGTTCGTTCTT
>JBKBPX010000157.1:0-2169 GCA_046292855.1 Anaerolineales bacterium | reverse complement strand
TCATTTGTCACTGTTGCTCTCTCGCTCATACCAGGAGTTTACCTCAATTCTCAAAACTGGTCTAAATTTGAGCGAACAATGGGCTTTTAGGCTCATATTTCATCACCATGCGGGTGACCATGGTGAAAGGGTGACCATGATCTTTCTCAAATGGCCAAAATTAGGGGGCTCCGAAAAGCAGGATGAATTTGTATCTTTACCGATGTGGGTTTACTGCAAAAATGTCCTTTACCGCCGAATCGAAGAGTACGCCGAGTCTGCGTATGATGTACCGGTGCGGTATACCGGTCTGCGTTCAGGTGAAAAAGACCGTCGCGGAGTGATAGGTAGCCACACCGTCTCCGTGGTGAGTTTTTGCCGTGGACTCACTATTGGGTTCCAGGTTCACTGCTTCGAGTAATACTTTTACGCTATCCCTTTGCCTTTCACCATCTCCCCCCGCTGGTGCAAGTCTCCAGACTTGCATTGCACTTATCCACCCGGATCGTCTCGCCCTGACGGGACTTGCCTGCCAAAATTTTGTGGCACAATTCTTTGAGTTGTCCCACCCTCAGGGTTCAAGTCCCTCGCCACAGGAATTCGGTCAATGCCTGCCCCAAAGCCGCTTCCTGCTCGCCGTTGGCCGGACGAGGAAGGTTCAAGGCATCGTAGAGCGCGAAGCGGTACAGGTCGAAGGCGCTTTCGATGAGGTCGGCATAGACCATCGTCACAGGCAAGGCCAGGCGATAGGTTGCCCACATCCACATCAGCGCCAGCGGCAGCGCCCACCAAGACCAGATGAGCCAAACCAGCGAGAGCAATCCTATGCCCCACAGTTCGGCCAGGGTGAGCAGACGCCCGCGCACGGCGCCTAGCTCCTCGCGCAAAGGCGCAGGCAGCAGCGGCCACAAGCGCGGCCAGCAGACGTAGGCCTCCAGGCCATATTTCTCCGCCGGGGCCGTCTCGCCGGCGCGCAGGATGTTCCCCAGGCGAGTCGGGCGGATTTCGTGAGGCTTGGCAGGAAAGTAATGCTGGAAAACTTCTAACTCGGCGCGTTGACGGGCCAGAGCAGGCGTCAAGGAGGCGGGCATCTGGTTCAGGCGTCTCTCGGCATGTGCCAGGCGCTTCTGCTGCCAGGCGATGAAAAGCGGCTCCAGGTAGCGAAGCGGCCAGGGCCAATAGCCCTCCATCCAGCGCAGCCAGGTGAAACGCCACTGCGCACTGACCAGGGCACTCAAAATCAGCCCAACCAGCAGCACGACCAGGAGCGCAATCTGTTCGACCGTGCTCAGGCCGATGAGTCCCTGCCAAAGCGGCCGCCAACCATGACGCAGGAGGTAGAACCCCAAGCCGCTCAAGTAGAACAAAAAGGGCGGGCTGAAGGCGCGGCGCAGCCATTCGCCGGCCAGGTCGCCGCCCAGGCTTTCCCAAAATTTATCCAGCATCGTCTCGCTCCTTCAACGCCGGCTCGAGTTCCAGGCCGTGACGCGGACAAGGCGGCACCGGCCGCCCCTTGCGCAGCACGCGCCAGGTAAAATCGCATTGCGGACATTTCCACAAACTGCGCGCCGGAATCTCGCCCGGCTCACCGGGCAGCCCCTCGTAGCCGCGCGTCTGCTCGGAGGACGACCAATACAAGGCGCGCTCCAGCCATTGGCGCGCTGCCGGCGTCTCCCGAAAGAGCGCAAGCAGTTGTTGTTCGGGGATGGGCTTGCGCCGCAGCAAGGCTTGCAGGGCCTTTCTTTCCTTTTCGGGAAGCAGGAAGGCCGCCCGCTTGACAGCGTAGCGGATTTCAGCCGGAGAAGGCAGGGAAGGGTCTCGGTTGGTGGACATAAGATACTCCTTGTAGGTCAACTGTATAGCAGTTGACCTACAAAAGTATAAGGCCAATCTTGCCAATCTGAGACCAAACCGGCTTTGACTGGATTGTTGACGATATACTCCAGGATGCGCTCATATTCACCTTCATTGCGCACGACGTGATCATAACTCTCATGCTGCCAGAAAGCTTGGCCCGACCGGCCCAGGTGACGGTTGCACAAGGCGGCGCTTTTGCCTTTGAGCAGACGCATGGCACGGCTGAGGGCGGTGTAATGTTTCCCATCGCGGCGCGGGGTCTTCTATCCCTTGCTGGTCAAGGAGCAGGTGAACGCGGTTGCTCATCAGCCAGAAGGCGTGCAGGTGGTAGTG
>JBKBPX010000156.1:0-2270 GCA_046292855.1 Anaerolineales bacterium | reverse complement strand
TAATCTGAGCGCCTGGCATGGCCGGGTAGAGAGGTTGTTGCTCGGTTGCCCCCCAAGCGGAGCCATCTGTCAGACGGAGTGTATAGCCTTCTCCCCAGGGACAGGTGCCATTGTTTTCCACGCGCCATTGCTTATCAATCACCTGCCCGGCCATCACCTGCACTTTTTCCCCGCCGAAGGTCACGTCTTCCAGGTAGCGCAGGTTGTCCTGGCAGGGCGTCGGGGAGGGCACAGGGGTAGGGGTACGGGTGGGGATGGAGCGTGTGGGGGGAAGGGTGGGAGTCGCCGAGGGGGTAGGGGTAGGAGGGTGGAAAGGAGCGTGGAAAAGGGTGGGGGTAGGAGAACCTGGCAAGGACATGCAACCTGTCAGGATGAGCACCCACAAGCCGGCTAGAGAGCGAAGCGCCAGGGATTTCACGGATTAGAGTTCTTCCAGCCCTTCGTCGTCGGCGCTGGCGAGAGGCACCACGATTTCGCCGCCCAGCGCTTTTTCGCGAATAATGGATTCGATAGCCGCCATCAGATCGGGGTTCTGGCGCAGGTATTCCTTGGCGTTCTCCCGTCCCTGTCCCAGGCGAATATCGCCATAAGAGAAGAAGGCGCCGCGCTTTTCGACGATGCCGAGTTGGGTAGCCAGATCGAGCACATCACCGGCTTTCGAGATGCCTTCGTTGTACATGATGTCGAACTCGGCGGTCTTAAAGGGTGGGGCTACCTTGTTCTTGACGACGCGCACGCGCGTGCGGTTGCCGATGATCTCTGCGCCCAGTTTGATGGCCTGCACGCGGCGCACATCCAGGCGCACAGAAGCGTAGAATTTCAGCGCCTGGCCGCCGGTGGTGGTTTCAGGATTTCCGAACATGACGCCGATCTTCTGGCGCAGCTGGTTGGTGAAGATCAGAGCCGTTTTCGTCTGGCTGACGGCGCCGGAAAGCTTGCGCAGCGCCTGTGACATCAATCGGGCTTGGATGCCCATGGTTGGATCGCCCATATCGCCTTCGATCTCGGCGCGAGGCACGAGCGCGGCGACAGAGTCAATCACCACCACGTCCACTGCGCCGGAGCGCACCAGCGTTTCGGCGATTTCTAGTGCCTGTTCGCCAGTATCCGGCTGGGAGATGAGCAAGTTGTCAATATCTACCCCGCAACGGGCCGCATAGGACGGGTCTAGGGCATGCTCCATGTCAATGTAGGCCGCTACCCCGCCCATGCGCTGCGCCTCTGCCACGATGTGTTGACAAAGCGTTGTCTTCCCGGAAGATTCGGGGCCGAAGATCTCAGTAATTCGGCCGCGTGGGATGCCACCAACCCCTAGAGCAATATCGAGCGAAAGCGAGCCGGTTGGGATGACTTCCGTATGCATACTATGGGCTTCGCCCAGGCGCATGATGGCGCCCTCGCCATAGCGTTTTGTGATCTCGCCCAGTGCTTTTTCCAGAACAGCGCGCCGCGCCTCGTCTAGGGAAGGGCGCGCAGGCTGAGAGAACAAATCGGTAGAAGGTTTGCGGGGCATGGGTACTCCTGAATCGTTAAGCATCAAATCGCGTGCAAAGTAGAGTATAGCACAGATGTTCAAAAAGTCAAAGAGTGCTGGAGCAATTCTCAATTTGGGGCTTTTTCAGGGCTTCGGTAGGAAAAACGTCGAAAACTAGGCCGATTTTGCGCTCAAAGCCCCGAGAAAAGCGCTTTTTTTATGGCCAAAGTGGGAGAACAACCAGTCGTAAAGGGCTAAATTTAGAGGTTATCTGCAAATCCACCACAGAGTTTCTCGCGCATCCTCTGTCGCCAGGTGGATGGCATAGAGATCATAATCCTATCGGCGCGGTAGCAGATAACTTCCAGAAGTTGCTCTACAGAACGGTGCAACGACAACCCTTACGTGCATACCTGTCTTGGAAGATAGTGCGAAGCGATCGCCGTTCTATGTTATAATATGACTTCGGAGTTCCTATGGCTATCGGATTTCAGGAATACATGCAGTTGCTCTCCCTCTTACACGAGCACCCAGAATGGCGGGATCCGCTCCGTCAAATGTTGCTGCCGGAAGAGATTCTTCGCTTGCCTGAGTCCATGGTCGAGCTGCGCGCAAGCGTTCGGGAGCTTGCCGAAGCCCAAAAGCGCACCGAACAACGGGTCGAAGAACTGGCTGAGGCGCAGAAGCGCACCGAACAACGGGTCGAAGAACTGGCTGAGGCGCAGAAGCGCACCGAGCAACGGGTCGAAGAGCTGGCTGAGGCGCAGAAGCGCACCGAGCAACGGGTCGAAGAGCT
>JBKBPX010000155.1:0-2387 GCA_046292855.1 Anaerolineales bacterium | reverse complement strand
CTCCATCATGCGCCCAATGGTCTCTCGCGCCATGCCCTAGTGGAGATACAGGGGGAGATAAACCGCACTTTGTTGGAGAAAGAATTGCCCCGCCCCGGTGTGCAGGACTTGCTGGAAGAGGCGCGCAGCCAGGCCGTGCGTTGCTTTGTTGTTTCCAGCTCCTCCCGCCTTTGGGTCGAGGGGCATTTGAAACGCTTGCAACTCTGGGGCTATTTTGAAAGCGTGATCTGTGCCGATGATGTGCCTCCCGGATACACCAAACCCCACCCCCATCTTTACCTGAAAGCGCTCGAAGCTTCTGCCCTCCATCCCTCGCAAGTTCTGGCATTAGAAGATTCGCCGAATGGAGTGCGCGCAGCTCGCGCAGCCGGTTTGCGCGTCGTAGCTATCCCCAATCCGGTCACCGAGCGCTTCCACTTCCCTGTTTCTCCAAATGCCCGGCTCGATTCCTTGCAGGGTATAAAACTTCAACCCCTCATCACCCTCTGTGAGTCTGCATGAAGCGTTATATCTTCCTTCTTGTGATTAGCCTGACCGTTGTCACTTTAGACCAGTGGACGAAAGCATTGGTGCGTCAGGTTTTGCCCTTGGGGATGGAATGGTTGCCCTTTCCTGCGCTGCCCTTTATCCGCATTGTTCACTGGTATAACAGTGGTGCCGCCTTTGGTCTCTTTCAGAATGGTGGCCTTGTCTTTACCGTCTTGGCAATCTTTGTCTCTCTGGCTATTCTCTATTACTACCCGCGTCTGGATAATGTCCACTGGTCGCTCCGTTTGGCGCTTGGCTTGCAATTGGGCGGTGCACTGGGCAATCTTATAGACCGCCTGCGGTTTGGCATGGTCACCGATTTCATCGCCATCGGGAAATTCCCGGTCTTTAACCTGGCCGATTCTAGCATTACGATTGGCACAGTTTTGTTGTTTTTGAGCTCCTGGCTTTACGAGCATCAGCACAAGACATCTTCTACAGATGAGGCCTATGGAACGTCTGGTGACGCTACACTACAGCAGCGAGAGTCCTGACCGTCTGGATCGTTTCCTGAGCCAGCAGCTCACCGAATTTTCACGCACCCGCCTACAAGGCTTAATCGAGGATGGATTTGTACGGGTGAACGGCCTGGTGGTGACGAAGAACGGGTATAAGCTCACCCCGGGTGATCGCCTGGAGATACGCATTCCGCCTCCTGCACCTTCGTCCCTCGTTCCCGAAGCCATCCCCCTTGAGGTGATTTTCGAGGACGCAGATGTCGTTGTGATCAATAAACCGGCTGGCATAGTCGTCCACCCGGCTGCAGGGCATGAGCGCGGTACGCTCGTTCATGCACTCCTGAACTATTTGCCTGAGCTGGAAGGCATCGGCGGAGAAGAGCGACCGGGCATCGTCCATCGTCTGGATAAAGAGACATCCGGCCTGATGATCGTGGCCCGCAACGAGCGAGCGCATCGTTATCTCCAGGACCAGTTCCGCTTGCGGCGCGTCGAGAAAACCTATTTAGCCCTGGTGGATGGTCACCCACCGACGCCCAGCGGGCGCATCGAAGCCCCGATTGGCCGCGATCCGGCGCATCGCAAGCGCATGGCCATCCTCCCGCCCGGCAAGGGACGCGAGGCCATCAGTGAATATGGCGTGCTGGAGACTTTTGCTTCTCATGCTTTTGTCGAAATTCATCCCCTAACCGGCCGTACCCATCAGATTCGCCTCCACATGGCCTTTCTGGGTTGCCCGATTGTCGGTGATACCCTCTACGGGCGCAAAAAGCCCACTTTGCCAATAGAACGTCACTTTTTGCACGCCTCTCGTCTTATAATCACTCTTCCAGGCGAATCCCAGCCGCGCCTTTTCGAGGCCCCTCTTCCTTCTGACCTCACTTCCCTTCTGGACACCCTGCGCGCTAGACCTGGTAGCTGGTAATAATGGGAAGTGGCCGCAAAAACGGCGTTGTGTGGGAATAGCTAAAATTCCCGATCACAGTTTCTCAACCGTAATATCCTGATTTCCCATGCGTCTTCCTCTCATCACTTTTGCCCTCTCTTTTTTTGCCCTCCTCTCCATTTTCCTGGGCGGCAGTGTTCCTTTCAGCGCCTCCCCGGTAGACCGAGTCCACGACTTCACGCGTCCCGTGGAATTCAACTACCTGGCCTGGACCGGCGAAGCCTGGCTGGTTAAGGCCTCCCAGTTCAGCCTTTCCATGCCTGCCCCTCTCTCGCGCGCCTCGCGTTACGAGCTGGTCGCGGAATATTTTGACCTGGTCGCACGCCTGGAACGCAACGAGGTCGCCCTTTTGCAGATTTATGCCAACCCGCAGGTTGCGGACAAAGAGAGTGCATCCGAGCTATTGCGTGCTGAGCGGGAGCGCCTGCAGCAACGCTATGTGCTCATTCTCCCAT
>JBKBPX010000154.1:0-2450 GCA_046292855.1 Anaerolineales bacterium | reverse complement strand
CTGCCCCACCCGTCCTGAATTGGTGGACCACCATCTTGCCTCCAGCGCTGATGCTCATAGGAGTGCTCGTTGGAGCGCTAGTTAATGCCCAGAGTCTGTTGGTCGTGATCCCAATGTTTATAATGAGTCTGGGCTTTCCGGTCGCGAACCTGTTCGGATTGCGTTCCCAGCAGAAAGCGTATCAACAGCAATTAAGACGGCGCGAACAAGCCTACCTTCAGAAACTGACCGAGATTCGCCAGCAACTCGAAACTCTGGCCCGGCAACAGCGTCAGGCCCTGGAGGAAGCCTATCCGCCGTTGAGCGCCTTGTATCAGATTGCGCAGGCCGCAGACAAGCGCCTCTGGGCGCGCCGCCCGTCGGACGAGGATTTCCTCGCCCTCCGTATCGGCACAGGAGAAGGGGTCGCCTCCTTCGTCGTTGAGCCGCCGCGCTACAGCGTTCCTGAAGATGCGCTCGTTGCCCAGGGGGGCGCGCTGGCCGGCGAATTCCAAAAATTGGCCAATCTGCCTTATTTGCTCGATCTCGCCTCCACCGGCAGCCTGGCAATCGGTGGGAGGATGACGGCCATCTATGCCCTGACCCGCCGCTTGGTCATTGACCTTCTGGTTCATCATTCTCCCCAAGATGTCCAGGTCATTGTGCTCACAGACACTCGCCAAGGGATGGCAGAGTGGGAATGGTTGAAGTGGGCGCCTCATACCGATGCGTTGAATCCCGAAAAGCACATATCTTTTATGGCTTTCGACCCTCTTGCTGCGGAACGAACCATGGAATTCGTGATGGGGGAATACCACCGCCGTCGCGCGCAGGGACAAGGGTGGCAGGCATCCGACCGAAAGACGGGAGGACAAACGGCTTTTGTGTTGTTGGTGGACGATTCGGGCAGTCTGCGTCAGCGCACTGACATGCGCACGCTGGCGGAATGGGGTCACGAAGTCTCCATTTACCCGATCTTCATCGGTGGGCGCGATTGGCCGCGCGAATGTCGGGCGCGGCTGGATGCAATAGACGAATCCCTCTTTCGCTTCACCAAGATGGGCAGCAGCGCGGGGGAGCCGCATCAAGGCAGGTACGAGAGCGCCTCGGCGCAGGATTGCGAGCGTATCGTCCGCGCCCTGGCAGGGTGGACTGTCTCGGCGGGCGAGACGCGCCTCCCTTTGCCGGAAAGCATCCGCCTTTCCAGAGTTCTTGGCCTCGCTGCGCTCTCTCCGCAGGCCATCCAGCACGCCTGGTCCATGCGTTTCGAGCCAGATGATTTGCTGCAGCTCCCGATCGGCGTTTATGCTCGTCGAGACCGCCTCGACCTTGCGGTGCTCAACCTTCTCCCTGCCGCCTATGGAGGCAAAGACGCCTACCACACAATCCTGATTGGAACTACCGGCAGCGGGAAGAGCGAGTTGATGAAGTCATTGGTCTTCGGTGCGGCGGTGCGGTATCCGCCCAGTGTGTTGAACTTCTTTTTCATGGATTTTAAGGGCGGCGCAGCGTTCAACATCTTCTCCGAATTGCCTCACGTCAGCGGCATTGTCACCAACTTGAGTCCCGAACTGGTGGAGCGGGGGTTGGATTCCATCCGTAACGAGATCGAACGGCGGCAGAGTGAATTCGCCTCTGCCGATCCGGGCGGCAAGCGCATTCAGAATATCTGGGATTACAACCGGGCGAATCCTGAGCGCCCGATGCCGCACCTGATTCTCTTTCTGGATGAATTCGCCCGCGGCCTGGCCGACTTTCCTCGCCTGCGTGAAACGCTGGACGTGCTGGTGCGCCAGGGACGCTCCCTCGGCATGTACCTGATCCTCGCTAATCAGGACGTCAACTCCGAAGTAGATAAATTGCTGAACAACGTCGGTTGGCGAATCGCTTTGAAAGTGGCCAAGCCGGAAGAAATGCACATGATCGATCGTTTCTTGCCTAGCCCAGTGCGCGCCGGGCAGGGATACCTGCGCCTGAGCAGCGGGGGGAGTGAAATCATCGAATTCCAGGCCGGCTATGGAGGCCTGCCAGTGCAGCTCGAAAGCACCTCGCGTGAAGGGGAAGATTTCTCCATCTACGAAGTGCAGGCCGATGGGAGCTATCGAGAGGTCTGGAGGAAAAGAAATGTCTCGACGGCTGGGCCGGAGGCGAGCGCGTCGGGACCTGTACTCAAGGAGGAGGAGTATATCCTCCACAACATTCGTCAGGCAGCAGAGGCTTTGCAAATCAGGCCGGCCAAACGGATTTATCTCGACCCGCTGCCTGCGACTATTCCCTTCGAGCAGGTGATGGAAGAGGCGGGAATTCAACCTGCTTTTCAGGGAAAGAAATGGCAGCCGCTGGAGGACTTGCCGCTTGTGGTTGCCTATTGGGGCAAACTCGATCTGCCGGAGCAATGCTTGCAAGAAACCCTGACCATTGATTTCGACGACAAGGATGGTCACCTCTGGATGATCGGCGCGCCCAAGAGC
>JBKBPX010000153.1:0-2547 GCA_046292855.1 Anaerolineales bacterium | reverse complement strand
GCCAATGCCCAGTTCGATGTGAGAATGAGTGGTTCACTCCTGTTTACCGAGGCTTTATCATCTATGACTCTAGTGCAAAAAGGCCTGTTTACCCCAGAGTGCACAGAGTACCCGGAGAGTTGATAATGAAAAACCTTTGTGCGCTCTATGTTCTCTCTGTGGTGAGTTTTTGCAGTACACTCATCTATGTTTTGAGAGGTGCTTTGATGACCTCTTGCTCCAGGGCTTCGGAGAGCAGATTCTCCTCCTCGCTTTCCAGCAGGCGTGCCAGCCCTTCGTGGGTCAGGAACTTGACGTTGCTATAGAGCGGGTCGCGATAATCCTTAATTTTCCCACTCCGGATGGCTTCGATGATCTGGAAGATGCCCTGTTCCAGCGTCCAGCGAGGTTGAAATCCCAATACATTGCGGATTTTGTTGAAATTGACCCAATAGTTACGCCGATCCGGATTCTCGTCATTGCGGAGGATGCGCGCCGTAGGTACCAGGCGCTGGATGATCTCTCCCACCTGGTTGATGGTGTAGTTTTGCTCGTTTGAGCCGACATTGAAAATCTGGTTATGCACCAGCTTGGCCGGGGCCTGCAGGGCAAGCAAGATGGCGCGTGCGGCGTCCTCGACATGGATAAATGGCCGCCACTGATTGCCTCCGAAGATGGTGATTTCCCCCTCTGTGACTGCTTTGGCGGCCAGCAGGTTCACCACCAGGTCAAAGCGCGGGCGGCCGGAAAGCCCGTAAATGGTGCCAAAGCGCAAGATGACCGGCGTGAAGTGCTCATCGCCCATTTTCAGCAGGACGCGCTCCGAGGCGATCTTCGTGCGTGCATAGAGCGAGACCGGACGCAGTTCAGAACGTTCATCCAGTTTCTCCTCGCTGGCGCCATAGACCGAGCAAGTGCTGGCGAAGAGAAAGTGTCCGACGCCACTCCCTTTGGCTACTTCGGCGATCATGCGCGTCGCCATCAGGTTGATCTCGATCGTCAGTTGTTCGTTCAGAGCGCAGGCCGGATCGCCTACCAACCCCCCTAGGTGGATCACCGCATCCATACCCTGCATGGCTTGGACAACCTTCTCGATCTTGCGGAAATCGGCCTGCATAATTTCCAGGTTGGGGTGGTTCAGCCACTCCCGAATTGGTTCGGTGCCGTAAATGAGCAAATCGAGCAAGCGTACCCGATACCCTGCCTCCAAGAGGCGCGGGAGCAAAGCCGAGCCGATGTAGCCGGCGCCCCCAATGACGAGCACGTTCTCGATTTTTTCTCTGTGTGGGCGCTCACTCTCCACGCGCACCATACGCTTCCAGAGTGTGGACCAGAGCCGCGCTCCCACCAGCAGCACTACGCTCAATCCCCAAGCAAATATCAGGGTGGCGCGTGGGAAGTTGAAAATCGCATTTAGATTGCCGAGGAAGTCACTTTGTGCCAGGTAGGTGATGAAGCCGAAGATGAGATAAGCTAGGCTTACGGCCTGGAAAACGATCAATACTTTATAGCGCCCACGATAGAAGCGCCCGTAGGTGTAGAAGCCGTTTGCGGCGAAGATCAGCAGCGCAATCAGGGTGAGCAGCCAAGCATTGTTCAGGTAAATGCGCTCGTAGTACAAGAGGATCAGGCGATAATTGCTCGCCCCATCCGGGCGGCCATCGGCGATCAACCAGAGAAAGCGCAGGGTTAAGGCGGTGATCAGAGCCATGTTGATCAACACGGCATCGGCGATCACGCGGATCAGAGCTTGCCAGGAAAATATCTTTTTGAACCAGCTTGAGAATGCTTTCATCGGATGTTCAATTTCCTGCGTACCTGAGAAGCCTTCTCATGCAGGCGCTCGAAGGCCTGGCAGACTTTGGTGGCCACGGTCTCACTCATATTCGACCACATCGGCAGACTCAGGCTGTTTGTGGAAAGCCAGTCCGTATTCGGCAGAGGACGACCGTCGTAATACTGCTGATAGGCTTTCTGGCGGTGGATAGGTGGATAGTAATATTTGCGTGTATCAATATTCTCGGCATCCAGCGCCAGGGCCACTTCATCCCGCGTCAGGCCGAAAGCTTCGGCATCAATGGTGATCGAGAGTTCACGGTAGGAATGCCGGTCACCGGGACGCACTTTTTGAAAGCCAATGCCGGGGAGAGGGCCGAGCAATTCCTGGAAAAGTGCGACGATCTCATTGCGATGACGGGCTGCCTCTTCCAGGCGTTTCAGGCTGTGCAGGCCAAGCAAGGCGTTGAATTCTGGCATGCGGGCGTTCAAGCCGGGAAAAGCGCTATCGTAATTGCCATCATTGCCGTATTCGCGTCCCATACGAATGCGTTCGGCCAGGGTGTCGTCATTGGTGGCTACAATACCGCCCTCGCCGGTAATCAACAATTTGGTCGGACTCAGGCTGAAGATTTGAGCATCTCCCTGCTTTCCGACAGGCTCTCCTTGGTAACGTGCACCGAAGCCATGAGCGGCATCAAAGATCAGTTTCAACCCGTGTCGCTCGGCCACTCGCTGCAGGCCGGCGATGTCGGCTGGGTTGCCGAACTGGTGTACTGCGACAATCGCCAC
>JBKBPX010000152.1:0-2604 GCA_046292855.1 Anaerolineales bacterium | reverse complement strand
CCATTTGTAATGCGGTAATGCCCTTGGCGGTGCCGGCCACCTTGAAATCCATATCGCCCAGGTGATCTTCGGCGCCCTGGATGTCGGTCAAGATGACGTAGCGGTTGCCTTCTTTGACCAATCCCATGGCCACTCCCGCCACCGGCGCTTTGATTGGCACGCCGGTATCCATCAGCGCCAGAGTCGAACCACAGACGGAGGCCATTGAAGTGGAACCGTTCGATGAAAGCACTTCGGAGACCAGGCGCAGCGTATAGGGAAATTCGCTTTCCGCTGGGATGACCGGCTCCAAGGCGCGCTCGGCCAGTGCTCCATGCCCGATCTCGCGCCGGGATTGCCCACGTAGCGGTTTGACCTCGCCGGTGGAGAACGGCGGGAAATTATAGTGATGCATGTAGCGCTTGGTTTCCTGCGGGATCAAGGAATCTATCTCCTGCGCTTCGCTCAGGGTGCCCAAGGTGGCGAGCGTCAGAACCTGAGTCTCGCCGCGGGTGAAGAGGCCAGAACCATGTGCACGGGGGGCAATATCTACCTCGCACCAAATCGGGCGAATATCCTTCGGGCCGCGCCCATCCGGACGCTTTCCTTCCAGGATACGGGCGCGCACCAGGCGCTTTTCGGCCTCAGTGAAGGCAAGCTGAATATCCTGAGGGGATGGAGGGGTTTCGCCGGTTGTCATCTCGGCGGTAATTTGAGCCAGCAAGGCATCCATGCCATTATTGAACTCTTCTTTGGAGAGCGGCTTCTCGAGCAATTCACTCATCGGCTCCTTCACACGCTCAAAAACGCTCTCCAGCAAAGCCTCATTCGGCAGAACCAGGATGGGTTCGGCTTTAGGCTTGCCTACCTCGGCACGCATTTGCTCTTGAAGGTCAATCAGCGGTTGGAGTGCACGATGACCGAACTCCAATGCGGCCACCATCACGTCCTCCGGCACCTCTTTCGCGCCGCATTCCACCATCAAGATGGCATCGCGCGTGCCAGCAATGCGCAGGTCCAGGTCAGAACGCTCCATCTCCTGGAAGGTAGGATTGACAACGAATTCCCCCTCCAGCAGGCCGACTCGCACCGCGCCCACCGGCCCATTCCAGGGAATATCCGAGATCATCAGCGCGGCAGAAGCGGCATTGATGGCCAAGATGTCAATGGGATTTTCGTTGTCTACCGAAAGGGAATACATGATGATCTGGACTTCATTGCGCATTCCCTTTGGAAAAAGGGGGCGAATGGGACGATCGGCAAGGCGCGCTGTGAGGATGGCTTCGGTGGATGGCTTGCCTTCGCGGCGGAAGAACGAGCCCGGGATGCGTCCCCCTGCATACATGCGCTCCTCATATTCCACGCTGAGGGGGAAGAAATCTACCTCGGCGCGTGCGGTTTTGCTCATGGTAGCGGCAGCGAAGATCATAGTCTCGCCAAGCTGCACGGTGACCGCGCCATTGGCCTGTCCGGCCAGTTTACCTGTTTCAAAGGTAATAACACGATCGCCGACAGTCGTACTGAATTGTTTTGCTTCTGGTTTCATACGAACTCCTGAATTGGGGCTTTCCCATCCGGGGATGGGATTGCCATTTTGATACCCGCCTGGTCAGGGACTGAAAAATGGGGGCAACGGCAGTTGTCCGCAATTTTCAATTCCTAACCACGGCGGGTGATAAGCTGGAAAGATGGAGTAGACGGGAAATGCCCATCTACTCCACAAGAGATTTGCCCGCTATTTGCGACGCAGATTTAGCTGCTCCGTCAGGGATATATAGCGCGGGTAATCGTGTTGACGGAGATAGTTCAGCAACCGACGGCGCTGACCAACCAGTTTGAGCAGACCGCGGCGCGAAGCCTCGTCGTGCTTATGCACTTTGAGATGCTCGGTTAGCTGTTGGATGCGCCCGGTCAGCAGGGCAATTTGCACTTCGGGCGATCCCGTATCACCCGGATGGCGTTGGTAATCTTGGATCAACTTAGATTTGAGCTCCTTTGGTAAAGGCATGACGATGCTTTCTCCAGAGAATAGAGTTTTGAAAGCAAGTCTCCATGGGAGCAGCCGTAGCCGCCACACAGGACTAGTCGAGCATGAATTATATCACATAGTAGCAACCCGAGTTTGCTTATTTGCAAACTTTAGCAATTGCGGTACAAGCATGGACATGAGAGAGCCACTACGTAACGGTTGCCCGAATCGCTGCCGCCTTGTCCAAGTGGTCTTGCCACGCTACTCCCATCCTAAGAGCCTTCATCGCTACACCCTGCCCGAATTGACCACCTGTGTACTGCTGATGTTCTACCTCAGGCTCAGCTACTGGAACATGGAGGAGTAGCTGCTAGCTATGGACAAAATCGGTGCCGCACTGGATGAAGCGTGGCCACTACCTAATTTTTCTCTACAGACCTGTCTATCTTCGCAACTGAGAGCACGGTGGACTCATTTTCCAAAATTGTGAGCGATCGTAACTGCCTACCCTTAAGGAATGCAGAAACCGTCCACGAACCCTTCGACAGGGTCTCCACAAGCTCGACCTGCCAGCTCAGGGCAAGTTGCTGACCACGAACTTGCACTGAGTTTATCGAAGCATTCACGAAGACCTCCCCTTTCAACGCGCTTTTCCC
>JBKBPX010000151.1:0-2689 GCA_046292855.1 Anaerolineales bacterium | reverse complement strand
GGATGATTTCACCGGCCGATTCACTGATCTCTTTGAGGACGGCCTTCAGCCGCTCCTCGAACTCGCCGCGGTACTTGGCCCCGGCCAGGAGCGCGCCCATGTCGAGTTGGACGACGCGCTTCTTCTTCAGACCCTCGGGCACATCCCCGTTGACGATGCGCTGCGCCAACCCCTCGACAATGGCCGTCTTGCCCACACCGGGATCGCCGATGAGGGCCGGGTTGTTCTTGGTGCGGCGGGAGAGAATCTGGATGACGCGTCGAATCTCCTCGTCGCGACCGATGACCGGATCGAGCTTGCCTTTGCGTGCCAGATCGGTAAGGTCACGGCCGTATTTTTCCAGCGCCTGGTAGGTGGCTTCGGGTTCGGGCGTGGTGACGCGCTGACTGCCGCGCACGGATTTCAGTGCCTTCAGGATGGCATCCTTGGTCAGGCCATAGGAGGCCAAACGTTTCCCCTCGATAGAATCGGTGAGCGCCAGCAGGATGTGCTCGGTCGAGACGTAGTCATCCGACATGCCTTTGGCGTAGCGTTCGGCGGCAGTGAGCACATCCACAGCCGCTTGCGAGAGGCCGACTTCCATGGTTGCGCCGTGAATTTGCGGTCGCCTCGCTAGTTCGCGCTCCAGTTCCTCGCGCAACGCGAGGGTGGAGCCGGCCACCCGCGTCACGATGGCCGGGACAATGCCATCCTCCTGACGCAGCAGCGCCAGCTCCAGGTGAATGGGTTCGATCGCTGAATGATGATAATCCTGGGCGATTTGTTGTGCACTAAAAATGGCTTCTTGTGATTTTTGGGTGAATTTTTCCAGGTTCATGGGCTTTCTCCTCACCGATAAGTTGGACAACTGCGAGCAGTTGTCCTACAAGAATATAGTCTAGGTGTGTTGGAGAAAGATTGAAGGAAAGTAAGAATTCTGTATACGGAAGCCGGCCTGGTGTAGGGCGAATTTCTCTATCCCCCGATTGAATCGCCAAGGATGCCGCCCTCGGTCATTTTTCGCAAGTCACGGAGGGCTGCTTCAATTTCTTTGACCGTGACAGGGCGGTTGTGATCACGGTGCACAAGCACGCCGGCTCTTGCTTTCTCGATAGCTACTTCGCGAATGGAAGCATGGCGCGCCAGTGCTTCTTTCACCAGCGCCGCTCCCTGGGCATAACCGATGAGGGGGTTGAGTGCCGTGACCACGATGGCGTTCTTGGCCAGCCAGCCTTCGGCCTTCTCCCGGTTGGCGGTGATGCCTTTTACGGCACGCTCGGTGAAGGCCCGCACCGCGCCGATGGTCACTTGCATCATCTCGAATAAATTGTGAGCGAGGATGGGCATCATCACATTCAGCTCCAACTGGCCGGCTTGGGCGGCCATCATCACGGTCACGTCGCAGCCGATGACGTGAAACATGGCCTGATTCAGCATCTCGGCCATGACAGGATTTACCTTGCCGGGCATGATGCTAGAGCCTGGCTGAACAGCTGGCAGGCGAATCTCATCCAGGCCGGTGGAGGGGCCAGAGGCCAGCAAGCGCAAATCGTTGGCGATGCGCGTCAGGGTCACAGCCAGGGTGCGGATAGAGGCGGAAAAGTCTACAAAGTCGGCCATGGACTGCATGGACTCAAACAGGTTATCGGATTCGTACAATCTCAGGCCGGTCAGTTCTGAGAGCTTTCTCACCATGCGCGAGTGGTATTCGGGATGAGCATTCAAGCCGGATCCGACGGCGGTGCCGCCGATCCCAAGCCGCCTCAACCCTTCAGCGGAGTGCCGGATGCGCTCCGCATCTCGTTCGACAGCCCGGGCGTAGGCGCCGAATTCCTGACCCAGACGCACCGGCACGGCATCCTGAAGATGAGTGCGCCCCGACTTGACGATGTCATCGAATGCTCGGCTTTTGGCCTCCAGAGCAGTTTGCAGTTCCTTGAGCACGCTTAGCAATTCATCAAATCGCCAGAGTGCACCCAAGCGGATGGCGGTGGGAATTGTGTCGTTGGTGGATTGGGACATGTTGACGTGATCGTTCGGATGAACGTAGTATTGCCCCAATTCGCCGCCCAATAACTGCGTGGCGCGGTTGGCGATCACCTCGTTCACGTTCATGTGGTGGCTGGTGCCGGCACCGGCCTGGAACGGGTCTACCACGAACTCGGCATCCCACTTCCCCTCCATGACCTCCTGAGCGGCCTGCTGGATAACCTCGGCCAGTTGTTTCGCCGTGAACTTCTTGCCGTCCACTTCACGATCGCGAAATAGACCCAGGCTGTAATTCACCTCTGCGGCCGCGCGTTTGATGACGGCCATAGACCAGATAAAAGCCCGCCACGGACGCAGTCCTGAGATGGGAAAGTTCTCTACTGCGCGCTGCGTTTGCGCGCCGTACAAGGCTTTGGCCGGAACACGCACCTCACCCAACGAATCTTTCTCGATACGGTAATCAATCGTTTTCATCGTGCTTCCTCTCAATCGGGTAGGACAAAAAACTTTCAGTTGCAAACTTTGAGTAACTGCAACCAGTAGGGACACGAGAGAGCCATTGCGGAATTGTTGCCCGAATCGCGTGGTGCCTTGTCCGGGTCTTGCCAGGCTACTCCCATCCTAAGAGCCTGCATCGCTACACCCTGCGCGCATCGGTCATCTGTGTACTGCCGATGTTCTACTCCAGGCTCAGCTAGTGGAACATGGCGGAGTGGCGGTT
>JBKBPX010000150.1:0-2705 GCA_046292855.1 Anaerolineales bacterium | reverse complement strand
GTTTGGTTAGTCCCCACGGCCTTCTCGGCCGCCGCCCGAATACGCTGGTAGGGCGAAGTATTCCCCTCCATGATCTCTCAGAGTACCCGACACGACGGGTATTCTAACATTCCCCAGAGACGTTGTCAACTTCGCCACGGACCAGTCAGCAATTTCGGAATAGCTGGATTTAGGGAGGCCCCCAGGCTTGAAATGGCAGGTTCTACGCCGGGACAGGACACCTGAATTGGAGGGGGTCTATTTTCCGTGGGGCATTTTTACGCCCCAGGGGCTCTTTCATAAGGGATTGTGGAAGGAGAAGGTCGGAAGCAGGAGATAGAAAGGAACACTCAAACCGTTCTGCCTCGGGCAGTGAGAGTCAGAAGGGGTAGTTTCGAGCAAGCTCAGCTGGTATCAAAGGCCGCGGGGCTAGCTAGATTCAGCCACAACTGCCGTACAAAGTCAATCGCAGAGCGCACAGGATGCCTCCCACGGTGCAGGTAGCGCAGCCGGTAGAGGCGTTCGATCACCAACGCCAGGATCGTGATCAGCCAGCCAATGAGCAGGCTGTTCGCATGGTGATGGCAGATGTGCTCCATCCCGTAGCGGTTCTTGGCGTCGTTGAATCCCTGGTTCTCGATCTCCCACCGGCTCTTCGCCATCCGGTAAAGGGCTCGGCTGGTCACATACCACTTGGGAAAGTCGGTGAGCCAGTACGCCTCGTTTACCTTCCCATCGGGTTTATGTTGGAGATAACGGAGGACGCGCACGCTCCCCCACCGTAAAGCAGTCCAGGGGTCAAAGTCATCGGCATCCCAGAGCTCGACGAGGTCCTCCCCCTCCTCAAGCACGCCTCATGCGGCGGCTCTTGGGCAAAGCGACGCTCGGCAGCTTCCCTCAGCTCCGGCAGGTTGTCCAATAGGCCCGCCACCACATGCAGGCCTAAATCCCCCACAAGGTGGATAAACGGTGCGGTGGCAAACTTCGCATCGGCTACCACATAGTCAGCAAAACGCCTGCCGAGGTTGCCCACAGCGCGCAGCAGCAGGCGCTGCCCTGCCGCATATTCGCTATCCGCAGGACCATAGGGCTCAACGTCCATGGGAAGGGTCAACCCGGTGCCAACTACGCTAGCAAGGACAAGGTGATGCCGGTAGCCAACCACCTCATGGGTGGCAGGGTTATACACGGGCCGGCAAAGCGGGCAGTGCTGCTCGCGGCTACCTCCAGCCGTGGTACCGTCAATTGCCAGCCCGATGAAGGCAGAAGAGGCAAATGCTTTGTTGCGTTTGGCCCGGAGCGCCGCCTGCGCCAAAGCCATGCGGGTCGGTGTAGGATCCAGCCGCTCGGTGAAGTAGCCCAGGGTGTCATCTCCAAACACAGTGCTGATGTCCAGGGCTTGTCTTGCCAACCGGGCTAACGCCTCCACACCATGGAAGCTATACTCCCGAAGCATCTGGCCAATGAGCAGGGCCCAGAGCAGAACACAAGCAGGAATCTGAGGGCGAATTCTCCCATCCCCCGGGGACTGAATGTAGGATCCTAAACGAAGGACTCGTGTGATGTATTTCCATATCCTGCGAGGTGCGGGTCCCTTCACCGACGCCTCTGTTTCCGCGCCAGCACAATCAACTGCGCGTTCGTCACCAGCACCTCACGCACAGCCTCCTGAAACGCCCGCCCCTCCCCTACGCGCCTCCGGACCTCCTCCACCCACTCCTCCGGGATCCATTCGACGTGCTTCTTCCCCTGATATGTGTAGGTAAGCACCCAAACTGGGTGTCCTTCCCCTCCTGCACAGTGGCAGGTCGGCTTCCCACACCGGCGGTGAATAAGCGCCAGGGAGCCCGGAAGCGCATCCACGGGAATCCTGAGTGTGCGCAGCAAGGCAAACTTGCGCTGGCGAAGTTTTGAAGCCTCAGAACCTTTGGGGTGGATCCTCATTCTGTATTCTATTATACAAACAGATTTGGCCCAAGTCAAACGTTTTCTCGAAAATGCGAAAATAGGACATTAGACCTAAAGGTGGATCGAGAAGGTGAAAAAGCTACTCAAAAAGAGATTGCTACGCCTCACGAGTTCGGTGATTCCGAAACCGCTGTCTGAAACCCCGTGGGGAATTTTTTATGGACGTGGTTGTGCGCAGAGGAGGTATGTAAGGGATGATCGTCATCTCAGGGAGATTTCCGGAACCGGGATGGGATTCCCGATATGGTATCCCTGGGCGTAGTCGACGCCCAAATCGCGCACATGTCGCAGGGTGGCCTCGTCCTCTACCCACTCGGCGATGGTCTCCCTCCCAAGCCCCCTTGCCAGTTCTGCAATCGCCCGGACGATCTGCCTATTCTCCCCGTCCTCAGCGAGCGTGCGGATGAAGGTGCCATCGATCTTCAGGAAGTCCGCTGGCAGGCGCTTGAGATAATACAGCGAGGAAAATCCCACCCCGAAATCGTCGAGGGCAAAGCGACATCCCCCGGCGCGCAGGATTTCAATACAGCGCAGGGTTTTCCCGACGTTGGCGATGGCTGCAGTCTCTGTGATCTCCACCACGAGCCTATCCGGAGGGATCTTGGAAGCATCCAGGTCAGATGCCATAGCCTCGATCGCTTCGATGTCGTTCAGGGTTTTTGCGGAGAGGTTCACGTGCACGGACAGGTTGTGATCGCGGATGAGTTGGAGCGCCTGCCCCCACATCCACCGGTCGATGGCGCGGATGATGCCCAGGC
>JBKBPX010000149.1:0-2749 GCA_046292855.1 Anaerolineales bacterium | reverse complement strand
CGCGTCGGTCCCGGCCGCTCAAAGAAGAGAAGAGCCGTCTTGACATCGGAGTACGGGGCGAAGGTGCCGGGCGGGAGGCTCACCACGGTGTGGAGGTTGAATTGCTCTAGAAGGTCGCGCTTGACGTCGGCAAAGGCGCCGCCCCGAAAAAGCGTGCCTTCGGGGACGACCATACCACAGCGGGCGCCGTCACGGGGCTTGAGTTTTTTCATGATGTGCTGAAGAAAGAGAAGTTCGGTGGCTGAGGATTGGACGGGGAAGTTGGCTTGAATGTGACTGCCTTCTATCCCGCCAAAAGGGGGATTGGTGAGCACCACATCGAAGCGCTCGGAGACCTGCCGAATGTTCTCCTCCAGGGTATTGCGCCGGCGGATCTGGGGGGCGCTTACGCCGTGGAGGACCATGTTCATCAGGCCCAAAAGGGCTGGTAAGGCCTTCTTCTCTTGACCGAAAAAGGTCTTCTCTTGCAGGGTCTTGTGGTCCTCCAGGGTGCGCTCGGCTTTCTTCATTCGGAGATAAGCCTGGGCCAGGAACCCGCAGGTCCCGCAAGCCGGGTCGTAGACCGTTTCGCCGATCCTGGGGTCAACCAACTCCACCATGAAACGCACCACGGGGCGAGGGGTGTAAAACTCGCCAGCCAGGCGGTTTTCGCTGCCCAGGCGGCGGAGTAATTCCTCGTAGACCTGGGAGACGGTGAAGATGTCGTCCTGGCTGTGGAAGTCGATGCCGTTGATGATGGCAAGCACGTCTTTGAGGTTGTAGCCGGAGGCGCAGACGATGACATTGCGTTCAGCGAAAACGCCTCGGATAGTGTCGCGCAGCGGATCACCACCAAGGGTTTGCAGATGGGGAATGAGTTTCCCGTGGACAAAACTGAGCAGTTCGTCAGCATGCCAATCTTTTGTTGCCCAGTCGCGCCAGCGATAGGGCGGTTCCAAAATTGGATGATACTCACGCCCTGCAAGGCGAGCCTGTGTTTCCCACTCCTCTTCTTGAGCGTCCAGAAAGCGCAGAAAGAGCAGCCAAGAAAGATGCTCCACATATTCCATGATTCCGCCACAGTTGTTATCGCGGCGCAGGATGTCGCAGGCGCGCCAGATCTCGTTTGCCAGGGTCTCTCGGGTTTGGGGTCCGGTCATGTTACTACCTCCTCTGCATAGATACGCTGGCGCATCTCATTTAAGGACTGGCCCAGCCCATCGGGGCCGCCGAACCATTGGCTAATCTTGGTGGCACCGCCCCATTCGTGGAAGGGAGAGACGCTGAAGATCTCAGGCTCAAGCTGGTCGACGCCACCGATGCGGTATTTCTCCAGTAGTTCCAGAATTACCTTACGAGCGTCCTCTTTGTGGCGGGCGATAAAGGACTGTTCGCGATTCCGAAAGGCAGTCGCCCGCTCGCTGCGGGTGCGGATAGGGCTGCCGAAGGCGATATGGCAGAGAAGGTCGAAGGCGTCCGCTTCGGGCTGGCCAAGGACTTCGGCGAGCACTTCTGGATGGATGCTCGAGCGCCGGAGCTCCTCCAGAAAGGCCCGGCGGCGGGTGCTGTCCACCCAGATGTCTCGCAGGGCTTGCCGGCTGGAGGCGGCCTGAAGGACACGGCTTCGGGTGTAGTCCCGGTACTGCTCCAGGGTGAGCTGCTCGCCGGTGGCCTCGATCAGGAACACCGCCTCATCGGCGATGCTTACCTCAAGGCCCTCCACGCGGATCTTGCCGCCCTTCTCACGGACCGGCTTGAGGGCAACTTCCACGGTGACGATGTCGTCGGGCAGTGTCTCCACACTCAGGGTGCGGTCCGCAAAACCGGTGGCGCTCACCATGACCTGGAGGCGTCCTGAAGGAAGGTGATCGACGCGGAAACGACCAGCCTTATCGGCCCGGATAGGTCCCCGCTGGCTATTGGGTCCGGTACGCACGCTCACGCTCGCCCCGGAGATGGGTTCTTCTGTTTTGGCGTGGAAGACGACACCCTCTAGGACGGCGGTCTGCGGGCCTTGAGGCGGTTCGACCGGCGGCATGGGTGGGCGGTCCCATTCATCAAAGAGGCGGGTGGCGCCGGTGAAATCAATGATGCGGAACCAGTATTTGTCAGTTGCAGGGTCTATACGGCTTCCTCGTCCGATGATTTGCTTGAAAAGAATAGGAGAAGAGATCGTTTTCATAAAGACGACGTTGCGACACGAGGGCACATCCACACCGGTGGAGAGCAGTTCGGCGGTCGTGGCCACAACAGGCGACTTTTTGTCGGAGTCGGCAAAATCTTCCAGCCAGCGACGGGCTTCCTCGCCCTCCTCGGAGATGATGGGAACAGCGTAGTTGTCCAGACCGGTTTCCGGCCCGAACTCCTCCTGTAAAAGGCGCGCCACCACGCGGGCATGCTCCATGTCCACGCAGAAAACCATGGTCTTTTCCATATGCCCGAAGCGGCACAGCAGCCCCGCCAAATGGCGCGCCATAGCTTCCGTGCGGTCAGGCAGCGTGATCTCCCGCTCAAATTGGGGCGTGGTATAGAGCTCCCGCGGCTCCACATCCTCTGGGATAAAGACCTCTGCCCCCTGCTCAATGGCATCTTCCAAGCGCAATCCCGTGGCATCCACAGTCGTGCGCACGCGATGCACCCGGCCATCCGCCACCAGCTCCGTCACCTGCAGCCCCTCCGACTGCAGTTGCGCGAGCACGTCGTTGTAGTTCTCCATGGTCTCGCCTGTGTGGTATTGCCTATGCAGCCGACTCACGCCCTAGCGCAATTT
>JBKBPX010000148.1:0-2877 GCA_046292855.1 Anaerolineales bacterium | reverse complement strand
CGGTTGACGCATAACCTGGGACAGACGTTCCAGGTCTAGCTGTTTAAATTCGTTCCATTCTGTAACCACCACCAGCGCATCGCAGCCTTCTGCCATTTGGTAAGGGTCGGGGTACATCTTGACTGCCGGCAGAAGCGGTCGCGCGACATCCATCGCCACCGGATCGTAGGCTCGCACCTCGGCACCGGCAGCCACCAGGCCCTCCGCTATGTCAATTGAGGGGGCCTCACGCATGTCGTCTGTGTTGGGTTTGAAAGCCAAGCCTAGCAGGCCGATGACCTTGCCTTTCAAGCTGCCGAGCATTTTTTCCAGGTGATTCACCGCATCCTTGCGACGTCGATAGTTCACCTCCATCACGGATTCCAGGATGCGGGGTTTTAGCCCTTTTTCCTGAGCCATATAGGCCAGTGCTTTCACATCTTTGGGGAAACAAGAACCTCCCCATCCCAGCCCGGCATCCAGGAAGTAGGGGCCAATGCGTTTATCATAGCCCATGCCGGCCGCCACCTCTTTCACATCTGCACCATAGGCCTCGCAAATATCGGCGATCTCGTTGATGAAAGAGATTTTAGTGGCCAGGAAAGCATTGGATGCATATTTGATCATCTCGGCAGTGCGCAGGTCCGTGATAATGATCGGAGCGCGAAGGGGCAAATGCAACTGTGCCACCTTTTCTGCCGCCTCGCGATCCAGGGAGCCGACCACCACGCGATATGGATTCATGAAGTCACTGATGGCGCTTCCCTCACGCAGAAATTCCGGGCAGGATACAACAGAGAAGGGGATCGGCTGTTTCTGATGGCGACGCACAATATCGGCGACCCAGTCACCGGTGCCGATCGGAACGGTGGATTTATTGATGATGATGAGCGGGCCGCTCATGTTTTCTGCAATTGAGCGCGCCGCAGCTGCCACATATTGCAGGTCAGCTTCTCCGTTTACGCCGGAAGGAGTGCCGACGGCGATGAAAGCAAATTCAGTTCCCCGCAATGCCTCGGCATAGGAGGTGGTGAAAGAAAGTCGCTCTGCTTTGACGTTGCGCTTTACCAATTCCTCCAATCCCGGCTCGTAGATGGGCATTACGCCGCGCTTCAACCCCTCGATACGTGCCTCGTTAACATCTAGGGCAACCACCTTATTCCCCAGGTCCGCAAAGCAAGCGGCAGTTACTAGACCAACATAGCCCACACCAATTACCGCAATCCTCTTCATGATACAGCCCTTTCTTTGTGGGTGATTTCTGACACCCCCAAATATACTACGATTTTCAAGATGCCTTAACGGCTCAGTGTCCCTTGCACCACAACTTTACGTGCTCGCACGGCTCATTTTGCTGGCATGATTGTGCCTGATCCGCTAAAATCGCTATTGGTTATGCTTATCACCAGTTTGCAAAATCCGTTGATCAAGCAGATACGTGCCTTGCAGCAGCGCAAAGAGCGGCAGAAAACGGGCCTTTTCCTGGTCGAAGGCATTTTACCGATCGGCGCGGCGCTCGAATCCGGCTGGGAAATCACCCATTTGCTTTATGATCCAAAACGCCTGGAAAGTGATTTCGGCTGGCAGCTGCTCAGGCAAGTGGAGGCCAAAGGGGGCGAAGTGCGTGCGCTTCGTTCGGAAGTGATGGAGACCCTGACCGAAAAGGACAATCCCCAGGGGATTCTGGCGGTAGTGCGTCAACGCAAACGCACCCTGGACACCCTTTCTCCTGATGCCCTACGCTTTGGCGTAGCGCTGGTCTCGCCCCAGGATTCTGGCAATCTTGGCACTATCTTGCGCACGCTGGATGCAGTTGGCGGCGATGTGCTGTTCTTGCTGGATGGCGGTGTTGACCCTTACCACCCAGGCACCGTGCGCGCCAGTATGGGAGCGCTTTTTTGGATTCCTTGGGTACAGGCATCTTTCGCAGAATTTTTGGGTTGGACGCGTCAGCATGGCCTGTTTCTTCTGGGCACATCGGCCCACGCAGCGCGGGATTACCGCACTATTCGGCCATCGCTGCCCTGGGTGCTTGTTTTGGGAAATGAGCAAAAAGGTCTCAGCCCCGAACAGCGGGCTGCCTGTGATGCCGAAGTGGCTTTGCCCATGCGTGGTCGGGCACGCTCGCTCAATCTGGCTGTGGCGGCCGGCGTGCTACTCTTTTACTACGCTGTCGAAACACAAGTGGGATAATAGGCGAAAACCACCCTAGCCGGTCGCTGAGGTGACAATGGACAAGTTTTTCACCCGCTTCCTCTATCGGGTAGTCACTTCATTTAGTAGTGATTTATGGTATCATAGGGACAGGAGGTGAGGAAGATGTCACGAAAAGCTTGTCCAGATAATCCCCCCTGTCCTCGCTGTGGGGCCACTCGTGTGGTGAAGAATGGCAGCAAGGACGGGCGACCACGTTGGGTGTGCCGTAGCTGCAATCGCTCGTTTGGCCCCACCCTGGGCACGGCGATGTACCGTCTGCGCAACACCCCCACGGAAGTGGCACGCACCCTGCTGGTGGTGATGCGCCGAGGTAGCCTGAGCGCCGCAGAGGAGATCACCGGCCACAAGTATGAGACCATAGGGCGGTGGCTGCGTGTAGCAGCAACGCAGGCCGAACTGATCACCAACACCTTGGTGCACGATCTCCACTTGACGGCGGTGGAGGTGGATGCCTTTTGGTCCTTTGTCAAAAAAAGCGCGTCTCTCCTGGAGACCCACCAGAGACGGCGGCAAGGGTGGGCCCGCGTTGGGGATGCATAAGCATGGATCGCCCCACGCGCTTCGTGGTGGCCTGGGCCTTTGCCGCCTCGGAGGATGAGGCAGCTCCCCCGGTGGTCGCCCAGACCCGCCAGCGGACCTGGGGCCCCCGCGGTGTGCCGGCGGTCAGTGAGGGGCGAAGGT
>JBKBPX010000147.1:0-2881 GCA_046292855.1 Anaerolineales bacterium | reverse complement strand
CGCATTATGGATCTTCCCGATCACAAACTGTTTTGCCAGGGCAAATGAGCGGCGCGCATCATCATGCACGCGCACCTGAGCCAAGCGCAAAGGACTGTTCTTGCGCTCGCCAGGCTCCACCCGGCCGCGAAATTGACCGAACGCCGTCAGGAACGAGATCACCACCCTCTGCTCGAGCAACGCCGCCAAGGCCTGGGGAGTAAGGGTGCTATCGCCAATGATGACCACCTCCTCAACTTTGATGAGCGGCACAGTCACCTTGCGTGCTGTCCCTCCTTTCTCCGAAGCAGGGATATGGATCACCAACGTATCGCCATCCTTCTTTAGCGTGGCATAGGGTTCAGTCACGTAGAGCACCGCCATCTATTCGCAACCTCCTTATCTCGCGTGGGAGACAAACCGGCTCCAGACTACAATCGCGGCACTTCTTGTAATTCTCCAAAGGCGGCGGGAGCTGCCCCGCACCTGCCAATTCATGCGCCCGGCGGATGTTCTCCACCGTCCGTGCCCGCAGCTCCTCCGTCAAAAGCACTTCCTGACGGCGTCGTGAACCAAAATAGAAAAGATAGCCTTTCGCAATCCGTCTGCCGCTCCGTTCCTCCAAGCATAGCGCCTGAGCGCAAAGCTGGATGTGATCGTTCAACCACCTTGCCATGCGCCCCTTTTTATACTCCACCGGAACCAACCCGCCGGCAGCATCCTCCTCTACCACATCCGCAAAGCCGGCGATCCGCAAAACATCCGACCACAAGTACACCCGCCGATGGACAATGATTTCTCCCTCCCGCATTGTGCCGGCCGTATGCACCTCCTCGTGGCGCAGCGCCCCCTCCAACACATGGGCATTGACCTCCATCTCGCCGAGCACATGCATCAGGTAAAAGCGCCGTTCGCAATATTCCAACTGGTTGAGCATGGATAAAGGAAGGTAGTCTTCCATTGCCAGATACTCAATTCGTTGCGTGATCTGATGGCCATATCCTCACAAACGCACGGGGTTGGGTGGTCACGGGGAGGAGCGCTGTCGTTTGGATGTGCAGATAAGCGAGAAGGATTCCCGTGCCATTTGCCAAGCGCGCCCATCCTCAAATCGTTCACCTAGCCTCTCCTCTCCTAACTGTGCGACGAATCTACTGCTTCAGAATGCCGAACTCACCGATCTGCACCCTCAGCGGCGATCGCGCAGCTCCGCCAGCGCCTTAACGGGCTTCAGAATGCCGAACTCACCGATCTGCACCCTCAGCTCCCCTTTGCAGATGCTCCCCGGTGCCCAGGCCAGGCCGTGAAATTGGATGTGTTGACCGTGCTCGTTAACTGCCCGGGTTTCACGCCCGACCAGCGGTTCGAGCGTCCCTCGCACCGAGGCCACCGAATCCGAATAGCACAGGTGGGCATAGAGATTGGCCTCTTCTTTCGAGATCAGGATTGGACGCTCTGCCTTCAACTCGACTTCCCAGCCAGGCCAGAAAGCTTCTGTTTTCTGCCACTCGCCCTCAGGTTGCACCCTGCCCCAGCCATACTTCCGTTCGCCGCCCAGTTGGATTTGCTCGCAGGCCTTTCGCCATTGGAGTGAGCAATCCTCCTTCTCGAAAATATACCCGACCAGATAAACCCGCTCGCCCTGGCGCGTATAGGGGCTGATGCATTCGGTTTCATGGAGTGAGCCTTCTTCGGCGCTGTTTTGCTCGTAGTTCAGCGCTGTGGAAGCGTAACTGTCCAGGTAGCACCAGGTGAATTCATCGGCCTGCTCTCCCCAGGGCCAAAGGGAGACCTGCCCCACTTTCGTGGAGGGGTAGAAGTAACTGAAAGCCAGGTATTCATTCACCTGCTTGCCAATTTTCTCGTAATCGCCGTTTGTCATGCGCGCCAGGCGTGCGGTGAGCGCACCCCACAGCGCCTTGCCGCTCAGGTAGGGTCGCGTCCGTTGCAGGTTGCCCTGCTTGAACCAGCCGACATGCAGGGGAGAGAGCAGCCGAAAGGTGACGGAATACATCTTCCAACTCATCGCCTCAACTCCTATGCCGGAAGGCTTACTCTGAGGACTTCGCCGACGCAGCGGCTTTGGCGCTATAACGGGCATAGATCAGTGTTTGCTCCCAGAGTTGCTTGACAAGCAAGAGTTGATCGAGCTGGGAAGCCAAATGATCGGCGATCCACTCTCTCAAATTTTTGTTCTGCTCGGCTCGGTATGGTTTAGCCTCAGGGCCGCCGCAGCCGCCCCTGTCCTGAGCCGATTGCGCATTCTGCTCGGGCTGGTATAGCGCATCAAGCACTTGTTCCAATTGCTTGCGAATCTGTTCTGCCATCTCCTTTTCTCTACTACTCCGCGAGTCGAGGAAAAGCACACAGGCATAGACGCCGTTTTCCTGCAACACGCCGAGGGTTTTGGTCACCAGGGTTTCGAGTTCCGGCGCCCTAGTTTTTTTAACCATTTCCTGCGCTGCTTTGGCAGCAATTTGGTCAAGATTGCGCATCTCTCACCTCCCAATCACCCATCAGTTTAATGCGCCCGAAGCCGCGCGTGCCCATGCCGCCAATGCCCAAGTATTCAGCCAACTTGAGGCCGGCGCACACTACGTCGAACGGTCGCTCCCACGTTTCGCCCAAATCTTCACCGGCATTCTCACCCCCCTTGCCGTCAGCACCCTTTCGTAGGAATTTCTTTTTCACTGGCCAAGGCTTCTGGTTATCCTTGCGATAGTCATCTTCGACCACATCGAACCACAGCCAGGTGGCGCGCGGCAGGGCCTCATAGGTGAAGAGCGCGCCCTCCGCCGCAGCCCCCGTCTTCGGGTCAATGCTCACCGAAGTGCGCACCTCCAGGTTGCTGTTGACAATTTGCGAGAAAAGCTTATCCGAAACGAGCACCAGCCGATCCCTT
>JBKBPX010000146.1:0-3053 GCA_046292855.1 Anaerolineales bacterium | reverse complement strand
ACGAAGCACTACTTGCGTCATTTGCAGGCATAAGTCCTCCATGAATGAACAGTGAAATAAAGTGGGCTGTCAATCTAATTATGGGAAAAAGTGTCACCAAGAAAACAGGAAGTTCGTCACTTTGTTAGTTTTTTCTCACAAAGCGAGAAGCGGCTCACAGAAAAGGGTCTCAGGCGCAATCACCAGGGTTGCCCACCCCACCTACCCTAGAAAAAATATCCCAGGCTCGGCCTTATGGCTTTACCTGGGAACTTTCTCAAGCAACCAAGTGCACCACACGCCGCCAGGTTACATCCTTCACCAGCCCGGCAGAATTGATTCGCCGATCAGGGTTCCTGAATTTCTGCGGCGCGCAAGGTGTTCTTCATGAGCATGGCGATCGTCATCGGGCCTACGCCACCGGGCACAGGGGTGATCCAGCCGGCCACTTCCTTCGCCTCTTCAAAATTCACATCTCCCACCAAGCGATAGCCTTTTGGCGCAGTTGGGTCTGGTTTGCTGTTGATGCCCACATCAATCACCGCCGCGCCGCGTTTGATCCAGTCCCCGCGCACGAACTCGGCTTTGCCGATGGCAGCAATGAGAATATCGGCCTGGCGGACGACGGAGGGCAGGTCACGGGTGCGGGAATGGCAGACGGTCACCGTGGCATTTTTGCCGATCAAAAGCAACGCTGCAGGCATGCCGACAATGTTGGAGCGTCCCAAGACAACTGCGTTAGCACCTTCGATCTGCACGCCCACCTGCTCAAGCAAATAGAGGCAGCCGTAGGGAGTGCATGGGATGAAGAGAGGTTCTCGTCCCTTTTGTGCCAGACGACCGATATTGATGGGATGGAATCCATCCACATCTTTTTCCACGCTGATGGCCTGCAGGACGCGCTCTTCGTTGAGATGGGGAGGAAGAGGGAGCTGCACCAGGATACCGTGAATGCGCGGATCGGCATTCAATTCGCGCACCAGTCCCTCGACCTGTTCCTGGGTAGCATCGGCAGGGAGATGATGGCTGAAAGAGATCATCCCCAGTTCTTCGCAGGCCTTCTGCTTGGAACGCACGTAGGTAGCCGAATCCACGCGGTCACCGACTAATACGGTGGCCAGAGCGGGGCGAGATTTTCCCGCCGCCACCCGCTTTGCTACGGCCTCCGCCACTTCCTGGCGCACCTTCTGGGCAATCGCTTTTCCGTCAATAATTTGAGCGCTCATAGGTCTCTCCTAATGGGAAAGATGTTAACACCTCGGCACCCCTTTCAGAAAACAGGGTGCTATTTTGTGAATCCTCACACAAGTATAGCGCAGGAGGGGCAGATTGGGGAGTTTTTGGAGAATTGCCGAAGGTGTCATAAGACAGTTGACGTCTGGGAGATTCTGCAATAAAATGTTATTGCAAAAAATTGCAATAACATAAGCCACTATGAGTTGTAGCGCTTCTTACGTCCCTATTCTGAACCAGCGTGGACATCGAGCCACGCCTCAGCGTCTGACCATTCTGCACGTGTTAAAAAGCCATCCCGGCCATCACACAGAAAAGGAAATCTACGCTCTCACCCATCCCCTGCTGCCGACGCTGACGGAATCTACCGTCTACCGCACGTTGGAATTCCTGAGCCGCCAGGGACTGGTCTCCCCTTTCCTGGATGCCGATGGCAACATCGCCTATGAGCTAAGCGCGCCTCCTCATCATCACTTGATCTGCCGTCGGTGTGGAAAAGAGACGAAGATCAGGGACGATGACTTGCAAACGCTTTATCAACACCTGGAAGCCTCCACAGGCTTCCGTTTGGAGGGAACCTCGCACATCACATTCTTCGGCATCTGTGCCGAATGCTGCCAGGTACACAGATAAACACGAGTTGCTCTCAGAAAGGAGAAGTGCCATGTATCTCCCCCAACCGATGCACATTCCTGATGGGTTCCTCACGCTGCCAGTGCTCATTGTGCTCTGGTTGATCTCATTGAGCGTGTTGGGCTATGCCTTGCGCCGAGTGGGCCGTGAGTTAGGAGAACGGCAAGTGCCTCTGATGGGCGTGTTGGCCGCAACCATCTTCGCAGCACAAATGCTCAATTTCAGCGTCACCGGCGGCACTTCCGGACACCTGATGGGCGCCGCCTTGGCCACTATCTTGCTCGGCCCATGGCCAGCGGTCGTTGTGATGGCGACCGTCGTGACAATCCAGGCGCTGATCTTCCAGGATGGCGGCCTGTTGGCACTAGGCGCTAATTTATTCAACATGGCGATTCTCGCCGTTTGGGTCGCTTACTTTGCTTACACCAGTCTCAAGCGTCTCCTAGCGGGGCAAAAAAGCCTGTTCGTGAGCGGGTTTGTGACCGCATGGCTTTCGATCTTCATTGCCGCCCTGGCCACAGGGCTGGAACTGGCACTTTCGGGCACATCCCCGGCCAATATCGCTATCCCGGCGATGGGCTTTATCCATGCCCTGATCGGGATCGGCGAGGGCTTGATCACCACAGGTGCCCTGGCTTTCCTCCGCCTCGTGCGGCCAGACCTCATGGAGAATACCCAAAAAGTGGAGAAAAAAGTCTGGCTTGGAGGGTTAGGGCTGGCCATCCTCTTAGCCCTGCTTGCTCCGCTGGCCTCCACACATCCGGATGGATTGGAATGGGTCGCAGAGCAGTATGGCTTCCTGGAAGCGGCTCGCCCACCGCTTTACACCCTGATTCCAGACTACGTCATGCCAGGAATTAAAAACGAAACCCTGGCCACCATTCTGGCGGGGCTTCTGGGGGTTGTTATCGTTGCTGTGGTGACACAGGGCATCTCTCGGGTCAGAAAATAAATCACTGTGACATCAAAGCCAAGAGGCTGAGGCGCAAAGAAGTTAATGGGGCTCTCGCCAAGACTCACCGCGGAGATGCGGAGAGCACAGCGCGTTTCAATAATCACCCCCTGCATATTCTGCGACCTCAGCGGTAAAGCAACCTTTGTGCAGGAGACAAAGTGTGAGTGTACTGCAAAAACTCACCACAGAGAACATAGTGCTTCGTCCATTTTTGTTTTTTGCATCTGACTTTAGGCGCTACACGCCTGGGAGC
>JBKBPX010000145.1:0-3099 GCA_046292855.1 Anaerolineales bacterium | reverse complement strand
ATCAGACTATCCGACTATCCGACTATCAGACTATCAGACTATCTGTCTATCCGACTATCCGACTCTCCAACTACTCCATCGCTCCCAACACCAAGGCCAAGAGTGCCATCCGCATCACCACGCCGTTGAAGGCCTCCTGCCAATAGCGTGACCAGCGGGTAATATCTACATCGGTGGGGATTTCATCCATGCGCGGCAGGGAATGAAGCAGAATGGCGTCTGGTTTGGCCTTTTTCTCTAGCAACTCGCGCGTGATCTTGTAATTTTCAGGTGTGGTGGGCAATTCACCGCGGCGCTCATCGCGGGATTTGGTGTAATCCGGCTGCACCACTGGCTCAACTAGGATGACATCCGCTTCGGCGATTGCCTGTTCCACGTGCTCGGCTTCGCGGAAGTTGAGCGAGTATTGGCGGAATTCGGCTTTGTAGGATTCGGGCATGCGCATATCGGGTGAGCCGGGGAAGAGGGCATCTGGCGGTGGTGCGACAAACGTGATCGGGCAATCGAACTGCGTCAGGGCATAGCCGAGTGAATGCATCGTGCGCATGCGCATATCGCCGACTGCTAGCCACTTCAATCCGTCAATGCGTCCCTTTTCGCGCAGCACCGTATAGAGGTCGGTAAGGATTTGGGTGGGGTGCTCGCCCCAGCCATCCCCTGCATTGATGACCGGCACGCTTGCCCATTTTGCCGCCTCGTGCGGCGCCCCTTGCTGGAAATGGCGCATCACAATCACATCGCCATAGAACTCCAGCATCCGCACGGTATCCTTGATGGATTCCTGATAGAAATCGCCGGCGCGCGTCATTTTGGCATCGGCGAAGCCGGTCACCTTGCCCCCCAGGCGAAGCATGGCCGCCTCATGCGCCAGGCGGGTGCGAGTCGAGGGTTGGTAGAAAGCGGTGACCAACGTTTTCTCTGTGAGCATCTCCACATTGCGCCGCGCCCGTGCAATTGGTTCCATCTGCTTCGCGATCTCGAAAACGTGGAAGAACTCACTGCGCTCGAAATCTTTCAGGGATAGGATATCCCGTCCTGCAAAGCTACGCATGGCGACCTCCTTGGAAAAGAGAAATCTAACCTGTTTGTTCCCGGAGCATAGCCGGCAACAGCGCGTAGAACGCCGTAGCCTGGACCACGTCTTCCAACGGGACATGCTCGTGAATGGTGTGAGCGACTTTCTCGTCGCCTGGCCCGAAACCAATAGCAGGAATGCCGGCCTTGCCAGCCCAGTAAGTGCCGTTGGTGGAGAAATCCCATGTGCCGAGCGGACGCTCCTCGCCCCACAATGCTCGGATGGTGCGTTGGCCGGCCTGGGTCAGGGGATGATCCGCCTCCAACAACCAGGGAGGGAAGAATTTATTCACCGGCAAAACGAAACCGGTGTATGAAGGAGTATCATAGAACAACTCTTCGACAAAGACTTCGTTTTGCAGGTAATCGGGGATCAGGCCGCGGATCACCTCGATGACTTCTTCCCGCCTCTCGCTGAGGGTCATCCGGCGGTCAAGGTAGATCGTGAATTGATCGGGAACGGCGTTCAGCGAGGCCGTGCGCGCTTCGGCAAAGGTCACCGCGATCGAAGCATACCCTAAAACGGGGTGATAACCCATCCCAAAGCGCATACGCCGATCCAGTTCGCGCACCTGGGCGATGATCGAGAGCATCTTGTACACTGCGTTATCGCCCAAATAGTGCGAGGCGGCGTGAGCCGAGCGGCCATAGGCCGTGATCTTCAACTCAATGCGTCCCTTATGACCACGATAGACGCGCATCTTGGTCGGTTCGCCGATGACCACAAAGTCAGGGCGCACTTTCGGGTCCACCTCGACAAAAGCGTTGGGCGCCAAGCCATCGCACCACTCCTCCATATTGCCAAAGTAATAGGCCGTATATCCTTCCAACAGGCCTAGATCGCGCGCCATCGCCAGACCATAAACCATGCCGGGAGTGGACCCTTTTTCATCGCAGGCACCACGGGCATAGAGCAGACCGTTTTCCACTTTACCGACGAACGGGTCCCACTCCCACTGCGAAGCATCTCCAATGCCTACGGTATCAATATGCGAATCGTAGACGATCACCTTCGGTCCTTGGCCAATGCGCCCCAAGAGGTTGCCCATCTTATCGAAGCGCACCTCGTCAAAACCGAGTTTCCTCATCTCTTCCCCGATGCGTTCCCCGACTTCACGAATTTGGGAATCCATCGAGGGGATAGCAACGATCTCACGAAAGAAACGGATAATCTGCTCACGTTGAGCGGCGATACGGGATTGAATCTCGTTGACCCTTTCTTGCATGGTTTTACTCCAAGTTATAAGAATGGCAAGCAGGGAGGCTCATCCCTGCTCGCTTCCTGCCACTCGCCTCAAGACATGAAAACGGAAGTAACCGGGGATGAAAGCGCTCAGAGAATAATCAATCACACGGCCATCGCGCCGGAACAATTGGGAAGTGAAGAGCAGGAGCACATCCCCGCGCTGAATCTGGAGCGCATGGGCGATTTCTGAATCCGCCAGGGTAGCGCTGATCGAAGCTTTGGAAACGGCCAGTTTCTCACCGCGCTCGAGCAAAAAGTCCAGCACCGAACCGCCGAAGGATGATGGCAGATCTTGCGGGCGCAGCACATCCAAGGGTAATATATCAACCAGGTATGCAGCCGGGTGTTCGGCCAAACAGATGACGCGCCGCACGCAGGTCACTTCTGCGTTTTGCGGAAGGGAGAGGGCCTGACGAGCCTCCTCATCTGGTCTGGTCTGCTTGATCTGCAAATGCGTGACCCGAATGCTCAGGCCGAAGCGTCGGGCGGTTTTTTCTAGGCTTTCCAGCACTTCCAGCCCGGCTTCTAGCACCGGTGTGCGTTCCAGGACGAATGTCCCGGCTCCCTGGCGGCGATGAATCAGCCCCTGCATCTCAAAGGCCCGCATTGCTTCACGCAATGTGGCGCGGCTGACGCCTAACTGTCTTGCCAGTTCCGGTTCCGCAGGCAAGCGCTCTCCTGGTGGCGTGTTGGTGATCAGGGCGGCCAATTCATTTTGAAGACGTTGAAAATGGGCGCGACTCATAGAGGCTCTAAAACAGGCGTAAACTCGAAGCGGG
>JBKBPX010000144.1:0-3146 GCA_046292855.1 Anaerolineales bacterium | reverse complement strand
GGCGGTTCTTTGGCAGGCCGCATCAAGTTCAATAACGCCAAAATACAAATGGACAAAGCACTAGGATTTCAGAGATCGGTTCCACAGTCACATCTCCGCACATGCAAACCTACACTAATTTTAGCGCATCTTTTCAGACAAGGACATGAAAAGACCTGGGGTATAATCATTCGAGCATTTCATCCCCGATGTTCCCCATGCCTGCCTATGAATCCACAAATTATTTCCAGCGCTGCACCTTTCTTCTTCCCCGGCCGTGGGGAAAAGGCCCGTATTGGCTGTTTGCTTCAGCATGGTTTTACCGGCACCCCCAAGGAGATGCGCGCCCTGGGCGAATATCTGAACCGGCGCGGTTACACTGTCTGTGGGACGCGATTGCCTGGTCATGCGACGCGGCCAGAAGATATGATCCGCTCACGCTGGCAGGATTGGCTGGCTTCGGTCGAGGATGGGTATTCCTTGTTGCGCGCCTGCTGCGATCGGATCGTCCTGGCCGGCCTTTCAATGGGAGGCGCATTGGCGCTCCTGGCGGCTTCATATCTGCCGGTGGCCGGCGTGGTGGCAATGGCCACCCCCTATCAATTGCCGGATGACCCACGCCTACCTTACCTGAAACTTCTATCCAAAATCCGTCCTTATCTCCCCAAGGGGAAACACCCTGGGGAGGGTTGGTTCAGTGATGGCTGGAAAGAGCATATCGCTTATCCGGCAAATCCATTGCGTTCTCTAGCCGAGCTTAATGAACTTTTGGGCGTGATGCGCACCGTCCTGCCAACAATTGACGTGCCTGTATTGTTGATCGCCTCACGCGATGACCACTATATCGTGGAGAATAGCATGGAGTTGATCTATGCCGGTTTAAAGACGCCTGATAAAACGAAAATCTGGATCGAAAAGAGTGGGCATGTACTCACCGAAGACCTGCAGAAGGAGTTCGTCTTCGAGAAGGTCGCTGAATTCATTGCGCAGGTGACCTACTGATGAAGCGCGATTTTGTGCTTGTGTGGCTTTCGTTGCTCTTTTGGGGGATCGGCGAAGGGGCCTTCTTCTACTTTCAGCCGATTTACTTGCAACAATTGGGGGCTTCTCCACTGCTCATTGGATCGGTGCTCGGTTTGGGTGGCCTAGCAATGACCCTTTCGCATATCCCGGCCGGTTTCTTGGCCGATCGCATTGGCCGGCGACCTTTGCTCTGGGCGGCCTGGGTAATTGGGCTGGTGGCAAGTTTCCTGATGGCCGCAGCCACCTCGATTGAGATCTTTTCTGCCGGCTTGATTCTATATAGCTTCACCGGCTTTGTTGTGGCGCCCCTCAATAGCTACTTAACCCATGCGCGCGGTCGGCTTTTGGTGGGGCGGGCACTTACGCTCATCTCTTTTGGGTTTGCCTCCGGAGCAACCCTTGGTCCTTTCGTGGGAGGATTGCTGGGGAACGCTTTCGGATTGCGTGCTATATATTTTGCCGCGAACCTGTTGTTTCTCATTTCAACCGTACTTATCTTTTTCATTCGCCCGCAACCTTTGGAGCCCCATGACGGACGGCCGCCTTTCCAGGCCCTGCTTGCCAACCAGCACTACCGTAATTTTCTCAGCCTGAGCTTCCTGGTGTTCTTTGTGCTCTATTTGCCCCAACCGCTGACCCCGAACTTCTTGCAGAATGAGCGCGCCCTCCCCTTGACCTATATCGGCTTGCTCGGTTCATTGGGGAGCTTGGGAAATGCGCTCTTCAACCTGGCTTTGGGCCAGCTTCCGCTACACATCGGCTTCTCCCTGGCTCAGGCAAGCGTCCTGTTCTTTAGCCTGTTGATCTGGAGGGGGGATAACCTGTTCTGGTATGGAGTCGCTTACGTCATGCTAGGCGGATATCGCGCGGCTCGTGCTCTAGCCTCGGCACAAATACGCTCGTTCGTCGAAGCCCATCAGATGGGATTGGCTTATGGCATCGTGGAGGCAGTGGCATCCCTCCCTCTTTTCCTGGCTCCTCCATTGGCCGGCTGGCTTTATAGCGTGAGGGCAGATCTCATTTATCCCCTCTCCCTGGGGTTGATCGGTCTTGGGCTATTCCTTTCACAACGCCTTGTGCCTTCTGCAAACCTGGCGAGACTTCCTTCGCAGGAGTGAAGGCGCCGGATGTTTTGTCGCTCCCCTCCGCATCCGATCTCAGGCTACCTATGGGCACACAAAAGTTGCTGTTAGCACCGTCTGGAGAAAACTCCGAGGAGCTGTCCTACGAACTTTTGCGTGAGCACGGCTACCTGAAGCCTTTGAGCAATTGAAACAGGTTGCTGTAATCGTCTGTCCACGGACGGACGGCAGGGGAGAAGCCCTCGAGGGGGTCCACGCGTCCGAGCAGCTTCGGGCTTCTAAAAAAGGCAGGATCACGGGTCAGCAGGGCCCAAACAGTCGGAAACTCTACCGTCTGATCGGACGAAGCTTGCCCCCGGACGATGCCGATGGCCAGCTTGTGCTGACGTGCTGCTTGCCAGGCGATCGGAGTAAGGTCAAGGTGACGGTTGGTAATGTGGATTGCCAAGATTCCCTTGGGAGCAAGGTGCTGCAGGTAGAGGGAGAACGCTTCTTGGGTTAGTAGATGAACGGGGATTGAATCGCCGTTGAAAGCATCGGCGACCAGGACATCATAGGCTTGGGTTTCTCCTTGTTGTAGTTCCCTTTCCAGGGAAAGGCGTGCATCGCCGGGGATGATCTCTATGATGACGCCCCTCTGCCGGCTATCGCTTAGGAAAGAGAAGAAGCCGTTTTCTCCGTTTGCCAGCCGGATGATGAGGGGGTTGATCTCATAGAAGCGGTAGATGTCGCCGGGGTGCCCATAGGCTGCCAATGTGCCAATCCCCAATCCGATGACGCCGACCTTCATTTGGCCATGCCCGTAATGCGGGTGAGAAGTCAGGGCTAATCCGATTCCACTATTCGGCAGGTAGTAACCGGTGATCGTTTGACGCTTTTCGGCAGAAGTGTACTGAATGCCATGGATGGTGCCACCATGAGTGAGGGAAACGACGCCCTTCGCTTTATCTTCCAGGACTCGCAAGGCTCCATAGAAATTTCGTCCTCGCTCAACGCAACAAGGCCGAAAAGTTTTCCGGGAACCTTCTTACCGCCCCACCGTTTCACAAACGAAAGGAGGTT
>JBKBPX010000143.1:0-3150 GCA_046292855.1 Anaerolineales bacterium | reverse complement strand
GAGCAGGGTCACAGCCCGCTTCGATGACGTGGTCGTCCTGCAACCATAGGCTTGAGCCTCAGGTAGTTATGCCGGCCATTGATCTCGTTCGTCTGCGTCAGCAGGTCACGCGTCTGAGCGAATTTTTCTTCCTTCCCGCCGAATTCGTGCGCCACCTTCACGAACTCCTGAATCTGTATACCAATCCCAGCCTACGTCTCACTCAGTCTTCCACCCCTTTTTCCCTTTTCACCTACCGCACCCCCCCGATTATCTTACGCACCATCCAGCAGGAAGTGCGCGCCCTGGCGGCATCCTATCCGGAATACGCCCTAGAGCTAGCAGATAGATTGTGGCAAGAAGAGGCTCTGGAAATGCGTCTGCTGGCCGCCTTCCTGCTTGGTGCTATCCCCCCGCGCAGCGAAGTTTTACTGGCACGCCTGATGGCCTGGCTACCTCAAGTGCGCGATCCGCAGTTGCATGCCGCTTTGCTTGAGACCAGCCTGGCACGATTGCGCCGGGAGGCCGCCGATCAGTTCCTTTCCCTGGTCGCGGAATGGCTGCATCCCAAACGACCCCATCTGTGGGAAAATGGCCTCAGGGCGCTCATCCCTCTACTCAGAGAAGAGCATTTCGAGAACTTCCCTGCTGTTTTCAACCTGCTCCGTCCGGTGTTAGAGAGTGCTCCCCCCACCCTTCAGGTTGAAACTACGGAGGTGATCCAGGAACTGGTACATCGCATCCCCCAGGAAGCCATCTTCACCTTTCAACGCTGGCTGGAGGAGAACCCACAATCGAACCTTCCCAGCACCTTGCGACGTGCACTACCGGCCATTCCTCCTGCCTTCCAACAGCAATGGCGCGCTTTTCTGAGCCGACGACCGATAACCAACCACTAACCAAATCTATCCCCGGAGGTGTCTATGCTCACTATCAGTGCCATAAAAGCCGATGTCGGCAGCATTGGTGGTCACACCCGCCCGTCCCAAGAGATGATCGAGGCCGCACAGGCACGCCTGCGCAAGGCACAAGAAGCACAGGTCATCGCCGATTTTGCAGTCACCTTTACCGGCGATGATCTGTGTCTTTTAATGATCCACCGTCATGGGAGCAATAACCCTCAGATTCACGGCTTGGCCTGGGAGGTCTTCCGCGAAGCCGCCGAAATTGCCCGTGCCCAGGGACTCTATGGCGCCGGTCAGGACCTGCTCAAGGATGCTCCCTCCGGCAATGTGCGCGGTGCAGGGCCGGGAGCCGCAGAAATCACCTTTGATGAAACCGCCAAAGAACGTCCAGCCGAACCCTTCCTGGTTTTCACTGCGGATAAGTGCGGCCCCGGCGCCTATAACTTCCCTCTGTGGGCTGTCTTCACCAGCCCGCTCTACAACGCTGGCCTCATGCTCCCCAATATGAAGCCCGGCTTCAAATTCCGCATCATTGACATGGAACATGGCGGAGGCGATCGCATCGTCGAACTCGTTTCACCCGAAGAACACATTGACCTGGCGATCCTCTTACGCGATGAAAACCGCTTTGGCATTCAAGCGATTTACTCGCGCAAATATCCGCATCAGCAGGTAGTCGCCGTTTCCACCGATCGCCTCCACACCATTGCCGGCGAGTACAAAGGCAAAGATGACCCGGTCGCCATCGTGCGCACCCAGGGCATCTTCCCTGCGCCGGAAGAAATGGTCATGCCTTTCGTAGTCGCCCCTTATGTCGCAGGAGATGCGCGCGGCAGCCATACCATGCCGCTCATGCCGGTTGCCATCAACACCCCCGTCACCGGCCCCTATTGTCTCCCCATCGTCGCCTGTGTCGCCTATTCGGTCAACAAGGAAGGGAAGCTCTCCGAAGGCGTGGATATGTTCGGCAACCCGGTCTGGGATCACGTGCGTCTGAAGGCGCAGCAGAAAGCCGAATGGATACGTCAACAGGGCTTTGTCGGCGCAGCCATGCTCCCGATGCAGGAGCTGGAATACAGCGCCTTCCGCAAATCGCTGGATGAACTCGAAAAGCGCTTCACCGTCCAATGACCATCCACATCACCAGTCCCCAGAACCCGCGCATCAAGGAACTTATCCACCTGCGCGAGTCAAAGCGGGATCGGCACGCCAGCCGCAAAATCCTCGTCGAAGGGCGGGATGAGATTCGACTCGCCCTGGCGGCCGGATACTCCCCCCTGAGCCTCTTCCTTGCCCCTGGGCTGGGCGCATCGTTTCAGGACCTCGGGCTTCTGCCCGGTCCCGAAACATTCACCGTCTCCGAAGCAGTTTTTGCCAAGGTCTCCTATCGGGAACATCCGGATGGCTACCTGGGCGTATTCCCCCTGCCACAACGTTCGCCTGACGAGCTAAACGAGAAAAAGCTGACTTTCGTCCTCGTCATCGAAGGAATCGAAAAGCCGGGCAACCTGGGTGCCATCCTGCGCTCTGCCGATGCGGCCGGCGCGGAAGCAGTTTTCATCTGCGACCCGCGCCTTGACCCCTGGAATCCCAATGTCATCCGCGCCAGCCGGGGCACCATTTTCAGCCTCCCGGCATACCCTCTTTCGAACGAAGAGGCGCTTTCCCTCTTGCGTCGGCACAACCTGTGCCTATATGCTGCCACGCCGGAGGGGAATCGCCTCTACACCTCCCTCGATCTCACCCGGCCACTCGCCTGGATCGTCGGCAGCGAAGATAAAGGTCTCAGCTCATTCTGGAAAGATGCCTGTGATGCACAGGTAGCCATCCCCATGTTTGGGCGCATCAATTCCCTCAACGTCTCTGTCGCCACAGCCATCCTGCTCTTTGAAACCGTGCGCCAGCGAATGGAGCAAACAGGGTAGGGACCCTGTCTTGTCATCCAGGACAGCCCTGGGGGTGCCCTCGGCGCTGAGTTCTCCCCCTATCCCACCTGACCATCCCACTATCCAACTATCAGCCTATCAGCCTATCAGCCTATCAGCCTATCAGCCTATCAGCCTATCAGCCTATCAGACTATCAGACTATCCTACTCCGCCCAACCCTTCTCCCCCTCTTGCACATTTCCCCAGATTAAGGCATACTTATCACAGAAATATTACGGAGAGGAATTTATGGCAAAGATCGCCCTGCGCCTTTATCATCGTGAAATCGAATCACTGATTGACCAGAAAGAGTGGGATGCCGCGATTGCCCATTGTCGCC
>JBKBPX010000142.1:0-3318 GCA_046292855.1 Anaerolineales bacterium | reverse complement strand
ACCAGGACGTGATGGCTGCCCGCCAGACCGGATTTGCCCTCTTCTGCTCCGGCTCTGTGCAGGAAGCGCATGACTTTGCCGCGATTGCCCATGCCTCCACCTTGAAAGCACGCGTGCCTTTCCTGCACTTCTTCGATGGCTTCCGCACCTCGCACGAAATCAACAAGATCGAGGTGCTCAGCGATGACGATCTGCGTGCCCTGATTGATGAAGAACTAATCTACGCGCACCGCGCACGCGCCCTTTCGCCGGAGCATCCCTTCATCCGCGGCACTTCGCAAAACCCGGATGTCTATTTCCAGGCCCGCGAGGCAGTCAACCCCTTCTACGCCGCCACGCCGGGCATTGTGCAAGAAACAATGGATCGCTTCGCGGCCCTGACCGGGCGACAATATCACCTCTTCGATTACGCCGGTCACCCGGACGCCGAGCGCGTGATTGTGATCATGGGGTCGGGCGGCGAAACGGTCGAGGAAACCGCAAAGTACCTGATGGCGCGCAGCGAAAAGGTCGGCGTGGTGCGGGTGCGCCTCTATCGCCCATTCTCGGTAGAGCATTTCCTGGCGGCATTGCCGGCTTCGGCACAGCGCATTGCCGTCTTAGACCGCACCAAGGAGCCTGGTTCAGCAGGCGAGCCGCTCTACCTGGACGTGGTGAACGCCTTGCACGAGAGCGGACGCCAGGCCCTGGTCATCGGTGGACGCTATGGCCTTTCATCCAAAGAATTCACCCCGGCCATGGCCAAAGCAGTGTACGATGAACTGAAGCGCCCAAATCCAAAACGCCACTTCACGGTCGGCATTATTGACGATGTCACCCACACCAGCCTGGAGGTGGACGAATCGTTCTCCATTGAAAACGAGGATACGGTTCGCTGCGTCTTCTTCGGCCTAGGCTCGGATGGCACAGTGGGGGCTAACAAGAACTCGATCAAGATCATCGGTGAAGAGACGCCCAACTATGCCCAGGGATACTTCGTCTATGACTCCAAGAAGGCCGGGCAGATGACCATCTCGCACCTGCGCTTCGGGCCGCACCCGATCCGTGCCCCTTACCAGATTCAACCGAACCAGGCGCATTTCGTCGCCTGTCACCATTTCAACTTTCTCGAGCGCTACGACATCCTCAAATATGCGCGTCCCGGCGCAGTCTTCCTGCTGAATAGCCTATATGGCCCGGAGGAGGTCTGGGATCAACTGCCGCGCGAGGTCCAGGAGGCGATCCTGGAGAAGAACCTGCGCTTCTACGTGATCAATGCTTACGATGTGGCCGAGAAAACCGGGATGGGGCGGCGCATCAATACGATCATGCAGACCTGCTTCTTTGCCATCAGTGGCATCCTGCCACGTGAGGAAGCCATCGCCCAGATCAAGCAAGCAATCCAGAAAACCTACGGCAAGCGCGGCGAGGCGGTGGTGCGCAAGAATTTCGAGGCCGTAGATATGACCCTTGAGAACCTGCACGAGGTGCAGGTGCCCGGCCGGGTGACGGCACGGATCACGCGACGGCCACCAGTGCCGGCTGAGGCGCCGGAATTTGTGCAGCGCGTGCTGGCGCCGATGATCGCCTTTGAAGGGGATCGCCTGCCGGTCAGCTTCTTGCCGCCCGATGGCACCTTCCCCTCCGGCACAGCCCAATGGGAGAAACGCAACCTAGCGCTGGAGGTGCCGGTCTGGGAGCCGGATCTGTGCATCCAATGTGGCAAGTGCGTGATGGTCTGCCCCCATGCGGTGATCCGCCATAAAGTGTACGACCCGGCCCTGCTGGCGGAGGCGCCGGCCACCTTCAAGCACATGGAGGCCAAGTTTAAGGAATTTCCCGGCATGGCTTACACCATTCAGGTTTCGGTAGAGGATTGCACCGGTTGTACGCTGTGCGTCGAGGTCTGCCCGGCGCGCGATAAGACCAACCCGGCGCGCAAAGCCCTGAACATGGCCGCGCAGCCACCACTCCGCGAAACAGAATCGAAGAACTGGGAGTTTTTCTTAAAGATCCCGGATGTAGACCGGCGACTGGTCAATCCGAGCACGATCAAGAATTCGCAATTGCTCCGCCCACTCTTTGAGTTCTCTGGCGCCTGCGCCGGATGCGGCGAAACACCCTATATCAAACTCGTCACCCAGCTCTTTGGAGATCGAGCCATCGTTGCGAACGCCACTGGTTGTTCTTCAATCTACGGTGGGAATCTCCCCACTACTCCCTGGAGCTACGGCGAGGATGGGCGCGGGCCGGCCTGGGCAAACTCACTTTTTGAAGACAACGCCGAATTCGGCTTGGGCATGCGTCTGACGCTCGACAAACAGGCAGAATACGCCCGTGAGCTTCTGCCGTTCTTCGTCTCTGAGCTGGGGCAGGAACTGGTGGACGCCCTGCTGAACGCTGATCAATCGAACGAGGCCGGCATCTATGAGCAGCGGGAGCGCGTCGCCATCCTGAAATCCCGTCTCCAGGAAAGCAAGCACCCGCGCGCCAAGGAGCTGCTGAGCGTGGCCGACGCGCTGGTGAAAAAATCGGTCTGGATCATCGGCGGTGATGGCTGGGCCTATGACATCGGCTATGGCGGTCTGGATCATGTGTTGGCCAGCGGGCGGGATGTGAACATCCTCGTGCTGGATACCGAGGTCTATTCCAACACAGGCGGCCAAGCCTCGAAAGCTACCCCGCGCGCTGCGGTAGCAAAATTCGCCATGAGTGGCAAGGGCCTGCCAAAGAAGGACTTAGGTCTCCTGGCAATGTCGTATGGTTACGTGTATGTGGCGCGCGTGGCTCTGGGCGCCAACGATCAGCACACGCTCAAGGCCTTCCTGGAAGCCGAATCCTATGCGGGGCCGTCGCTGATCCTTGCCTACAGCCACTGCATTGCGCACGGATATGATATGGCAAAGGGCTTAGAGCAGCAAAAGCTGGCCGTCCAAGCTGGCTACTGGCCGCTCTATCGGTATGACCCGCGCCGCATTGCTGAGGGCAAATCGCCGCTGGTGCTCGACTCCAAAGCGCCATCCATCCCCTTCTCGCAATATGCATACAACGAAACCCGTTTTAAGATGCTGGTCCAGATGGACGAGGAGCGCGCCGAAGAATTGCTCAAGGAGGCCCAGCGCGACGTTGAAATCCGCTGGAAGATTTATGAGCAAATGGCCGCGCTCTATGGTGATGGTCAGAAATAAAGCGGCGTGAAAGAAGGGCGCCAGGTCAGGAGACGCCAATGACCGATTTGCTTTACCAAACGGATAGCTATTGCTTCGTCCATTTTTGGTTTTTTGTGTCTGACTTTAGGCGCTACATGCCTGGGAACGCATCCGTCTCGGATGCTGATAC
>JBKBPX010000141.1:0-3398 GCA_046292855.1 Anaerolineales bacterium | reverse complement strand
ATATTTTACTCGAAAACGGAAGATGGCACACGGAGAACAGTTCTCAAAAGGAATTTTTCCGAATTGTGAACAGTCACCGTTTATCCCGGCCGCGAGGCTTACCCTGTTGAAACCAACATCACCGTCCTGCCGCTGATTAAGATGCAGGGGATTCTGAATTATGAAGTCCAGAGAGGTAAAATTTGAAGAGGAACTTCTCAATGTGTCTTTTTTCCAGTCTACGTTTCCGTTTAGTTGCGCTGGTGCTCCTGGCGATCTTGCCTGCCATGGGATTGGCCGTTTACGACATGGCTCGTGAGGTCAGCCGTGAGCGCGCCCATGCCCAGGAACGCGCCTTGCAGGGAGTACACCTGGTGGCCACCGCGCATCAGAACCTCATTGCCAGCACGCGCCAGTTGCTGGCGGCGCTGGCCGATCTGCCGGAACTGCGCCCTGGTCGTGGGAAAGAGTGCAGTGCTCTGCTTGCTCGCTTGCTGCCTCTTCATGCCTCTTATGCCAACTTCGGCGCTGCCGATCGAAACGGAGAGGTCTTCTGCTCCGCCGTGCCGCTGCGCGCGCCGGTCAATGTGGCAGACCGCGCCTGGTTCCAGCGCGCTTTGGAGCGGCAGGATTTCGCCGCGGGGGATTATCAAGTTGGTCGCATCACCGGCAAGGCCGTGATCGTCTTCGGCCAGCCGGTTTGGGAGCAGGATCAGATCGTCGCTGTGGCCTTCGCCGCGCTCGATCTCGCCTGGCTGGAAGGCCTGGCGCAGGAGATCAACCTGCCCGAGGGCAGCCTCTACACGGTGATGGATCGCCAGGGGATGATTCTGGCGCGCTGGCCGGAGGGATCGGAGTGGGTCGGAAGGACGGCCCCCGAAGATTCGATCCTCGCCTCAATCCTGGGAGCGAAAACAGAAGGCACAGCCGAGGCGACCGATTCGGATGGCCTCCGCCGCCTCTACGTCTATGCCCCTCTATGGAGCGACGACCAGATCGTAGCCTACCTGACCATCGGCTTCCCCATCGCCCAGACCTACAGCGCGGCGGAAGCGAATCTGCGTTTCAACCTGCTCATCTTGAGCATGGTCGCTCTGTTTGGCATGCTCGCGGCCTGGCTTGGCGGGGAACTCTCCCTCGTGCGTCCCATCCGCGGCCTGCTCGCGGCGACGCAGCGCCTGGCGCGCGGCGACCTGAGCGCTCGCAGTGGAGTGCGCTCTAGCGCCGGGGAACTCAACCAACTGGGCCGCGCCTTCGACCAGATGGCCGAGGCGTTGGAGTCCGAAAACCGTCAACTCCGGCGTTCCGAAGAGCGTCTGGTGGAGGCCCAGGCCCTGGCACACCTCGGCTACTGGGAGCTCGATCTGGTCAACGATGTGCTCCATTGGTCGGATGAGGTCTTCCGTATTTTTGAGATAGATCCGCAGCAATTTGGCGCCTCGTACCAGGCTTTCCTGGAGAGAGTCCACCCCGAAGACCGCGTCAGGGTGGATCAAGCCTATCGCGAGTCGGTCGAGAGACATACCCCCTATGCCATTGAGCATCGCTTGCTCCTCCCCGATGGGCGCGTGAAGTACGTCTTCGAGCGTGGCCAGACTTTCTACGATGAAGAGGGTCGCGCCCTGCGCTCCATCGGCACCGTGCAGGACATCACCGAGCGGGTCGAACAAGAGGCACGCTACCGCCAACTGTTCGAGGGCGTCCCGGTCGCTCTCTACCGCAGTACTCCGGAGGGAAAGTTGCTCGAGGTCAACCCCGCGATGGTGAAGTTATTGGGTTACCCCTCGCGCGAGGCGCTCCTGGCGACCCATGCCGCCGATCTCTATTTTGATGCGGGGGAAAGGGAACGTTGGCAGGCAATCATGGCAAGAAAGGGCGTGGTCGAAAACTACATAGCTCGGATGCGTCGCTATGATGGTAGCTACATCTGGGTCGAGGATACCGCACGCTCCATCCGCGACGAGCTGGGAAATGTACTTTACTACGAGGGTAGCCTGGAGGACATCACCGAGCGGGTGGAAGCGGAACAGGAAGGCCGCCTGCTGCTTTCCCTCACGAAGGCCATCGCCGAGGCGGAAAGTTTCGACGCGGCCATCGCCATCGCCTTGCAGATGATTTGTGAGAGGACCGGATGGGACTTTGGAGAGGTCTGGGCGCCTTCCCCCCAGGGCAGCCATCTGGAGCTTCGGGCGCCTTATTATTGCAGAGACAGGGCACTGGAACGTTTTCGAGAGAGCAGTCGGGGATTTACCTTTGCGCCCGGCGAAGGACTTCCCGGCCGGGTGTGGGCCTCCGGGAAGCCGGCCTGGATCCCAGACGTGACGCAGGATGTCAACTTCCCGCGCGCCCCTCACGCCAAAGAGATGGGCCTCCGCGCCGCCGTGGGCGTCCCCATCCTGGATAACGGCTCTGTTGTGGCGGTGATGGATTTCTTCCTGAGGGAGGCGCGAGCGGAGGACGCGCACATGGTCGCGCTTGTCTCGGCGGTCGCCGCACAACTGGGGACGGCGTTCCAGCGCCGCCGGGCCGAGGACGCCCTGCGCGCGAACCGTGATTATCTCAATGCCCTGCTCGATACCGTCGGGGATGCGATCTTCACAGTCGCCCTGCCCGAACGGCGCATCGAATACGCGAACAGAGCCGTGCGTGAAATCTTCGGATACAGCCCGGAAGAAGTCGTCGGGCAGACGACTCGCCTCTTTTATCCGGACGAAGCCGGTTATGCCGATTACGGCCGCCGTTTGCAGGAGGCCCTGGAGCGTGGCGAACACACCGTGCGGACAGAATTGGAGTTGAGACACAAGAACGGCGCCCGCCTGTGGTGCGAAATCCATACCACCTTTCTCCTGACGGATGACCAACCGCGCCGCATCATCAGCATCCTGCGCGATGTCACCGAGCGCAAGCACGCCGAAGAGCAACTGCGCCTGCAGGCAGCCGCAAATGCCGCCGACGCCGTTGTCATCACCGACCGCGAGGGCATCATCCGCTGGATCAACCCGGCCTTCACCACCTTGAGCGGCTATGCCCCCGAAGAGGCAATTGGCCAGAACATGCGCTTGATAAAATCAGGGCTTCACGATGCAGAATATTACCGCAAACTTTGGGAGACCATCCTCTCCGGACAGGTCTGGCGTAGTGAGATTGTCAACCGCCGTAAGGATGGATCGTTCTACGAGGTAGAGCAGACGATCACTCCCGTGCGCGACGCCCGAGGCGAGATCACCCACTTTGTGACCATTCAACGCGATATCACCGAGCGCCGGCGCCATGAACACGAAGTGGAGGCCGAAGCGCTCGTCGCCCAGGCGCTGCGCGAGACCCTGGAACTGCAGCCTCTGCTCGAGCGTCTGCTGGCCGCCGCCATCCATGCCATCCCAGGCGCCGAGAAGGGCTCCATCCTCCTGGTCGAGGCGGAT
>JBKBPX010000140.1:0-3476 GCA_046292855.1 Anaerolineales bacterium | reverse complement strand
TACCAGGCGGAAGAGCGGGAGGGAGGCCAGCTGTGTTCCGATGGAAAAGGCCAGGAGGGCGAAGAGCGAACGGTCATATAACATCCCCATCAATGCACTGCCCAGGAACCAAGAGAAGCCAAAGCCCATGTTGAAGATGCCATAAGCGGCGCCGCGTCGATCGGGGGGCACCATCTCGGCGATGGCAGCGCGCAGGATGGATTCCTGTGCTCCCATGCCGATCCCCCATAGGATCATGCCCAGGATCGCCATGGCAAAATTGCCCAGGAAGACCAGCGGTGCGAAGAAAGCTGAGAGCAGGGTTGCGCCCACGAGCACGGGGATGCCAATGCGGTCAAACCAGTGGCCGAAGAACAAGGCGGCCAGCGCGTCCACTCCCATGGCAATCCCGTAAAGGATCGGGATCCACGCGCCAGGCAGCAAGGAAATTTTCCCAAAGTGATAGGCGATCAACGGAAAATCGGCATAGCCTGCTGCCACGAGGGCCACTGCCCAAAGGTATAACCAGTAGGCACGCGGGAACCCTCTGGTCTGGATCTGCAGGCTGATCGGCTCCAGGTCCTGAGGACGCGGGTATAGCCGGCGGGCGGCGAGCAGAGTGGCCAATGCCAGCAAAGCCGGGATGCCCAGGGCGGCGAAGGCGGCAGGGTAGCTATCCCGCGCGGCGATCACACCGGCGACCAGCAGGGGACCGGCGATGGCGCCGATCTGATCCATCGCCTCATGTAGTCCGAATCCCCAGCCGCGCCCCATCTCCTTGGTGGCATAGGAAAGCATCGCATCGCGTGCTGGAGTGCGCAATGCCTTGCCGGTGCGCTCGGCAACGAGCAGAAGGGCCGCAATCTCCCAACGGCCGGCCAGCGCCAGAAGGGGCACCGCCAGCAAGTTTATCGTGTATCCTGTCAGGGTCAAAGCCCAATAACGCCGTGTGCGATCGCTCAGGTAGCCTGAAAAAAGGCGCAGCCCGTAGCCGATCAGCTCTCCCAAGCCGGCCACCAGGCCAACCACGCTGCCACTTGCGCCCAGAAGTCCCAAATACGGGCCGCTAATGCTGCGTGCCCCTTCGTAGGTCATATCTGCAAAAAGGCTGACGATTCCCAGCAGGATGACAAAGCGCAGGGCGGTGGAATGATTGAGGGTTTTCAAAAAGGTTGATCTCACGAGAAACTCCTTCTACGAGAGCACGGCGCGCTCGATTGCGGGGAAGATGGAGTCAATTTCGCGCTGCAGTTCGATCGTGCGGGCGATGGCCGCGGCGATGTGGATGTAGCGGATGGGGGCGTCCATTTTGGTGTGCATCTATGACAGTCCTATGGGGTAGGAGTGATGGTAGCGGCGAGAAAGGCAGAATCGCCATGCCAGGGTAGGAAGCGGATGAAAGCATAGGTATCCTCTTCGCCACTGACTTGCACACGCTGAAGGTAAAATAAATTCCACCTTCCTTGTGATTCACGCCATGGCTTCCCACTTCCCAACCGGCGTTGTACATTTCCAGTATTTGCGCAACGTTCATGTAGTTTTCCGTACCAATATAATTGACCACAAGATAGAGCACGCCTTTGAAGCCATACTTTTGCGCGATTGGAAAGGCATTCAGGTAATTATCCAAATTCCCATCGTCGAGGGTGAGTAGAAAGGGATGTGGAGGGAGTTTCTCGCCCGCGGTAATTGCCCGGATTAGCATTTCGGTGGTGATGCTGGCATAACCCCAATCATGGAGTAGTTTCATTTGGGCTTCGAACTTTTGCGGTGAGATGTAATAACGGTTGCTAATTGTGGAATCGGCAATGTGGTGGTAGAGAAGGATAGGAACAGTTACATCACCGGGACCTTGCACGATCCAAGTTTCGGTGGGAATGGGCGCAATCGTAGGACTGGGCAAAGGGGTGAATGTGCCAGTGGGAGTCAGAGTTGGTTTGGGGAGGGTGGTGGATGTAATGATAGATGGCGTGCTCGGCGACGGTGAGGGCAACAGGGTAGTGAACGAGTGGTTTGATGTGCAAGCTGCTAGTAGAGCGATGAGAAAGAGAATTTTGATAGCGCGATTTGTCATGTATAAGCCTTTTGAATAACCTACCTTGCCATGATCTCATCCGCTCACATGCGCCAATCTTGGATCGAGTGCATCGCGCAGACCGTCGCCGAGCAGATTGAAGGCCAGCACGGTGATCATAATCGCCAGGCCGGGGAAAAAGACCAGGTGTGGGGCGCTGAAAATCTGATTGCGCTCTGCTCCCAGCATGGAGCCCCATTCCGGCGTGGGGGGTTGAGCGCCTAAGCCGAGGAAGGAGAGCGCGGCGGCATCCAGAATGGCCGAGGCGATGCCCAATGTGCCCTGTACGATCAGCGGCGTGAGCGCGTTGGGAAGAATGCGGCGGAAGAGGATGTGGAAAGTGTTTCCGCCCAAGGCGCGCGCCGCGGCGACATAGTCCATTTCACGCACCGAGAGCACACTGGCGCGCACCACGCGCGCATAGGCCGGGATGGAGACAATGCCGATGGCAATCAGGGCGTTAATCAGGCCGGGCCCCAGCACGGTCACGATGGCGATGGCCAGCAAAAGAGCCGGAAAGGCCAACAATACGTCCATAATCCGCATAACGATGTTATCCAGCCAGCCGCCAAAGTAACCAGCGATGGCGCCGAACACGGTGCCGATCACGATGGCGAAGGTCACGGTGGCGAAGCCGATGATCAGGCTCAAGCGCGCTCCGTAGAGAATGCGGCTGAACTGATCGCGCACATTCCCGTCAATTCCCATGAGGTGCTGCGGCTTATCCTGTGGACAGCCCAAAAGGTGGATGCAGGGCTTTTCGCGGCGCTGCACCGGCTCAATGCCAATCAGCACCTGATAAGGGTCATAGGGGGCGATCCATGGAGCGGTCAGGGCAATGAAGGTCAGCATGCCCAGGATAACCATGCCGACGATGGCCGAGCGTCGGCGGAAGAGCCGCCGCCAGGTGATGTGCCACAGGCTGACGGAGCGCAGGGAGAGACCTTCAGCATCCAGGGAAGTCGAAACGGTGGTCATGGGCTAATCCAGTCGAATGCGGGGATCGAGGTAAGCGTAAGAGATGTCCACAATCAGGTTGATCACCACGAAGAAGATGGCAATGACAACGGTGAAGGCCTGCACGATGCCGTAGTCGCGTGCGGTGATGGCGTCATAGAGCGTGCGGCCAACGCCGGAAAAGCCGAAAATCGTCTCGGTCAGGACTGCGCCGCCGAGCAGGCTGCCCAGCGAAAGGCCGATCACGGTGACGATGGGCAGGAGGGAATTGCGGAAAGCATGTTTCAGGACCACGAGGGATTGGGGCAATCCCTTGGCGCGCGCCGTGCGCACGTAGTCCTGTCCCAGCACTTCGAGCATGGAGGAGCGCGTCATGCGCGCGATGAGGGCCATCGGGATCGTGCTCAGCGCGAGGGCAGGCAGGATAAGATGCTGGATGGCATCTTTCAATAAGCCCCAGTTCTTC
>JBKBPX010000139.1:0-3586 GCA_046292855.1 Anaerolineales bacterium | reverse complement strand
CATGGTTCATTCCTCCGAAGACTTTTGGGAGAGATGATACCACAATAAGTAAATTAGACGGAGCACTAGCGGTGCCGTGCGCATTTCGCTGGGACTGGTCACCAATTTTGACGATGTCCAATCCGCTCTCCACTTCGCCACCCGCTTCCTGGAGAGCGGATGATTTTTTGTTTTGGCTTGGAGAAGCGAGAATCGAATTTCTAAGTCTACTGCAAAAACTCACCGCAGCGTAACGCCGAGAGCGTAGCATGTTTCATTAGTTGATTTTCTACGCACTCTGTAACCTCGGCGATGAAACAACTTTTTGTAGTGAAGTCAATTTCTTAAAAAGCAGAGATGACCTATTTGCTAGGTCATCTTTGCGGTTGAGAAGAGGATGGTGCTATGGGCTTATAGGCAACTCCTTTCTCCGAACTATGTCGGGAATCAATTTGATTTAGGTTTGGAAAGTGCTTTGGAACTTGTGCTCAATCACCGGCGAGGGGAAGGTTTTGGTATTCGTCAGCCTGTTTTGTTTTGGATGCATTGCGGGTGAGGCGAAGCATGATGGCGCGTTCCAGAAGCTCTCGTTGCCGGGCATTGATGCGGGCTTGGTTGTAGCCATTTGGCGAATAGCGGTAGGTAGATTGGTTCGCTGGCGCTGGCGGGAGCGTTCGGGCAGGTACGGTACGAGATAGAGCGAATTTCGTTCCAACAAAGATGCTTGCCATGATGGCTGTGCCTACCCCGACGACCAGGACGTTCATGAACGCCTGAAATGTGTTTTCCGCGATGAGCAACATTTTGTTGTGGTGAGCCTGATCGGCAGCGATGCGCGCCAGTTCGGTCTGATAGCGGGCTTCTTCCAGCTCTTGCTCGTGACGGATGCGGGCGATCTCGGCCTCGGTTTGGGCAGCGGCAAGTTGCTCTTCAAGTTGATTCATCACATCCAGGTGGCGGTCTTCAATCTTCATACGATCGGTGATAGCTTTGCTAGTGATGGGGTTGAGGAGGTCGGTATTGGTCCATCCGAGGGCGGCCACTCCGCCCATGATGAATATGAGAAACGTGAACCCAACAATCCAACGCATATTCATGGCAACCTCTCTTTCAAAGACCACTGAACTGATTCCAATTTTCGACCAGATATGCCGCTTTGTTTTTCTGGCTTAACAATAATCAGGCAACCTGTCTCTTTCTACTAGGATTTTTGGCACAGGGCTGAAAATAACCTGCCTTACCCCCAAAAAAGACAAGCAGGAAGGTGTTTGTTCCTTCCTGCTGACTGTCAAACCACTATCACGAAACTGTCAGTGGAAATACCCATGCACTTTGAGCAGGCGTAGGCCTTCCAGGTGTAGCGCCTCTGGAATCAGCGCTTGGTAGATGCGGCAATTCGGGTGAGGGACGTCCCAGCGACCGTTGCGGTGGTAGGTCTCGAGCGGACAGCCGCCAGCGCAAAAGTAGCGATAGCGACAAGCGGTGCAGCTCGCTTTTTCATCCACAGTCATCAGTGGGATCGGTCCGTGCTGGATACTGGTCAGCAAATCCTCCTGTTGCGCAGGAAACACCGCTTGTTCTAGCAACATCTGGCACTGAGCCACCTTTCCTTCGTGGGTGACGACCAGGTAAGACGATCCAACTCCGCAGGCATGGCGGTGACTGCCAACCTTGACGCGATCCAGGATGCCGTTGAGAAAAGGCGTTTCCGGCAATAGTTCCTCATAGACGCGATAGGCAGCGCGCATCCCCTCGATGAGCGCCTGTTCTTCAGCCGCCAAATCTTCTTGTGAAGCGAGCGGTTGGCGATAAAAGTTTAAGTTGAGCGGCAAGTTCCGTTCCAGTGCCCAACGCACCGTCTCGGCGAGATGGGCGCTGTTCAGGCGGGTAACCGTGACGGTGATGTTCGGAATCAGGCCGGCCGGGAGCAAGCAGTCTTCAATTGCCTGCCTGACACGCGCGAAACTGCCATTGCCGGCGCGGGTCGGGCGCATTTGGTCATGGATTTCGCCCAGCCCGTCCAGGGAGATCATCAGGCGTACGCGGTGTTCCAGCATCCAGGCGACATACTCAGGCTGCAGGAGGGTACCGTTGCTCAGGATCACTTGGTCAAGAGCGAGGCCGCTCTCTTTGGCCAGCGCTTGGGCATGAGCAACAAGGCGGCGAATAAGGCGAAAGTGCAGCGTGGCTTCTCCGCCAGCATACTTCAACTTGACGCGGCGAAAACCGCGTTGCTGTGCCGATTGAAAGACCTTATTTACCACCTGCAAGCCGACTTCTTCCTTCATCCAGGCCGAGGATTTTCGCACGTAGCAGTAGGGACAATCCAGGTTACAGGCATTGGTGACGTGCAACCAGACGGTCAGTGTCTCCGGCTGCATGAGCGGCAAGCGATGGGAAGCATCAAGCGGCAAAAGCAAAGCCTGTTCTGCCAGTTGAAAGTCAATTGGCTGAGAAAGCGGTTGCGGTTGAGCGAAGGTTTGCCAGCGTTCCCAGGCGGCGGGGTTGGCCACGCTTGGCCCCTGCGGCGCATATGGGCTGAGCAGCAGGCGGAAGCCTCCGGGAAGGGACTCATCCACATATACTTGGTCAACCTGGCGGTAGAGAGCGCCGCACAAGGCGGCGGATACCCCTTGAGTGGGCGTGGGACAAGCGCAGTGATTTTCCTGTGTGGGCGGCGGCGCAGAAAGCAGCAGCCCTGAATCCTGCGGGCAAGCGCAGTCATCCTCGAAGGAAGCCTGCCGGGCTGTCAAAAGGAGAGGTGCCTTCGGATTGTGGTCGTTCATTGAGAGCTCTCCCTTCACTTTCCAAGACCAAAAGTCTGTTGCAGGAATGAATCTAGCCGGCCCATATCTAACGGGGCGATTTCGGCGATACAGTACTCCTCGATGGCCTTTTCTGCGTGACGGTAGAAGTCTTCCAGTTCGGTTAGGTTGAACCCCTTGAGGTATTCATAGATGGCATCATAGGTAACTGTGAGCGCAATGGAGCGCGGTGAATGCAACTGGGAATAGCCAAGTGCCTGGACGTAGGCTTTAGCACCCTCCTCAAGCAGGCGTTGTGCATTCGCATCCTCGTGGATACGGGGACGACGCTCTTCCCTATCCGGAAACCGTTTTCTGAATTCCTCGGCAATCTGACGAAATTCTTCCAGCGCCAGCCGGCCGCGCAGCCCCTCCATCTTGCTCAATTGTTGATAGAGATAGATGTCATCTCGCTCTGCCGTGGGCAGGGCCTTGCCCGGCTGGAGAAGAGCATCGGCTGGGATCTGGTCTGTGGCAGCCTGCAGGGCTTCCCTGGCGCGTTGGAATTCGCCAAAATGATAGTGCGTCCAGGCAATATTGACGCGCGCATCTAACTCTAGGCGTTTGTTGCCTAGTTCTTTAGCCAGTTCAATAGCTTGCTCCAGATAGTAGATGGCATCACGGTAATGACGCTCTCTTTCTGCAAGATTATCTCTCTCTACAAAGCGAATCCAATCCCGTTCCAGGCAACCTTTTTCGATCCAAGCTTCAACTAGGCGTGTTTTCTCTCCAGCTGCCGGGCTGTTGGTGAAAATTTCAATGGCCTTCATCAGAGCCTGGTCTGCAGTTTGCAGCACCACGTC
>JBKBPX010000138.1:0-3709 GCA_046292855.1 Anaerolineales bacterium | reverse complement strand
AGACTCCTGCCGCCGCACCGCCCGAAGCCGCCCAACCCGCTGAAGAACTCCCCGACTGGCTCAAGGGCATCGCCGAAGAGACTCCCACCGCCGCCCAGCCGGCTGAAGAGACTCCAACTGTCACCCAAGCGGCCACAGAGCTACATGTGACAGAAGCATCTGCCGAGATACCCGCATGGCTCAAGACAGCTCCCGTCGAAAGCGAATTAGATGAAACCGCTGTTTGGCTGCGCTCGCTCGAGGCACCATCCCACCTCCCTGAAGTGGAACCTGCCATGAAAGGTATTGAACCACTGAGTGAAGAGGCAACTCCTCCACTTGCGCCACCCCCTTCTCTAGACTGGAAGCCGGTAGAGGTGACACCTCCTCCATCCATCACTGTGCCATCACATCCGAAACGCACCGGCAGTCTCTCCCCCACACGTGATTTGCACTTGGCACAAGCGCAGATGGCTCTCGAACGCGGTGACATTCGCCAAGCTGTGGAGCATTACTCCCGCCTAATCCGCAAAGGGCGCCTGCTCGATGAGGTGATTTTCGACCTGCGCGAGGCGCTCTACCGCTACCCGGTAGACGTGCTCCTATGGCAAACATTGGGTGATGCCTATATGCGCGCCAACCGCTTGCGCGAAGCACTGGACGCTTACACCAAAGCAGAGCAATTGCTGCGTTGAATGGACCGTAGACCGTGGACCGTAGACCGTCCACCGTCCACGGTCCACCGTCCACCGTCCACATTGGACAGTCTAGTGGAAAAGCCTCACAATCGAGTCTATAGAAGGGGCGTGAATGTGAAGCACTCGGCGCCCTTGCGCAAGCAAAGCCTCGATATCCCCTAGCGCTTGGGCATATTGCAACGTGGCAAAGGTCAATCCCTGACCAGGGATGGGCAAGTCATCCTGGCGCGCCGCGGTGAGCACGATAAACAAGCCACGGTTGGGCCCCCCCTTATGATATTGCCCGGTTGAATGCAAAAAGCGCGGCCCAAAGCCCAAGGTCACGGCACAACGCGTCTTCTGACGCAGGTCAGCCTGGAATCTTTGCAAGGCCTGTTCCACATCAGGCAAGCGCGGCAGGAATGCGTTCACAGCGATAAAGTCACCCGGCTGCGCCTGGGCGATGAACGTGTCAATTTTGCGCAAATCGCTTTCGGCATCCAGGGGAGACTGCAAAGGAATCCCTTGCTGATGACGGGCAATCTGCTGACGAGCACGCACTTTGGCATCCTCGACATTCGGTTGGTCAAAGGCGTTGAGGCGCAGGCGCGCGCAGGCGACCGCCGTAGCAAACTCCCAACGGTAAAACTCCGCCCCCAGAGCATAGGGGGATGAAAAATCAAAGATCAGGAGCGGATGGCCAGCCTGTTGAAGGGCCTCAAGCTGGGGCTGAATTTCACCATCGGAGCGGAAGTAGACGAACAGGCGATCGGTGCCGTACTCTTCAGGCGAAGCGGGTACTTCGCTGACCGGCAGGATTCCTTTCCCCTGTTTTCCGCTCGATTCCGCAACCAGCTGCTCGACCCAGGCACTAAAGGGACGAAGCGGGCTATCTGCCAGCAGGGTCAACTTATCACGCTCCAGCAGAGTCGCTTCTGCCAGCACCACCCCCAACATCAGGCCGGGGTTGCGCGCGGGCGGGATATTGGGCAAGCACTGGCGACGCATTTCAGCTGCTTCGCTCAAGAGGCGCTCCAGGTCAAGGCCGAGAAGCGCAGCCGGCACCAACCCAAACGCAGAAAGCGCCGAATAGCGCCCGCCGACATTCGGATCGGCCAGGAATAGGCGTCGAAATTGGCGCTGCCGGGCCAGGGTCTCCAATGAGGTGTCCGGATCGGTGATGGCGATAAACTGGTTGCCGTTCCCTCCGCTCTTTTCCCAGAAGTAGTTGAAAAGAGCCATTACTTCGGCAGTGCCACCCGACTTGCTGGAAACGATGAACAGGGTGCGATCCAACGCCAGGGCACTTGCCTTGGCTTGGATTTCCTGGGGATCGGTGGTATCAAAGATCACCCCTTGGAGTCCCTCTCGCTCGAAGGGGAAGAGGGAGAAGACCTCGGAGGCTAGGGAGGAGCCGCCCATGCCCAATAAGGCGAAGTGCGTAAAGCCGGCCTGGCGCATTTCTTCTGCAAAAGCCCGATATTCGGCGATCTGACCACTCATATTGACCGGCAAGTCCAGCCAGCCCAGGCGACGTCGCACTTCATCTTGTCCCTGAGGATCGTCTGTCCAGAGGGCAGGATCGCCTTGCCAGAGACAAGGGGCAATGGAATCCTGCTCAAGGGAAGGCAGATGCTTCTCAACGGGGAGCTGCAAAGGTCCTAGCCTGATCCGCTGGGCACTCAGCCTTTGACGCAGGGTCTGCAAAAGGGCCTCAAACGCTTCGGCGAAGGCACGCACGCCCTCGTCTTCCAGTTCCATCATCACTTGATCTAGCGAAACGCCGAGGCTCTCCAGTTCCTGGAAAAGACGGCGCGCGCCTTCCAGATTTTCGCGAATGGTGAGGCCGAGACGGCCATGATGCCGGAAGGCTTCCAAGGTCTGTGGGGGGACGGTGTTGACGGTATGGGGGCCGATCAGGTTATCTACATAGAGGGTATCGGGATAGGCCGGGTTTTTGGTGCTGGTAGAGGCCCATAGAGGGCGCTGGAGACGGGCACCGGCCGCCGCCAGGGTCTCCCAGCGAGGGCCGCGGAAGGTTTCCTCGAAAAGGGCATAGGCCAGGCGCGCATTGGCGACGGCGGCTTGACCACGCAGCGCTGCTGCGCGCTCGGCCAACGGGCTTTCGGTGCGCATCAGCGCTTCCAGACGGGTATCCACTTTGGTATCCAGGCGCGAGACAAAGAAAGAAGCTACAGAAGCAACGGGGCGGAGAGGCAACCCCTGATGGAAACGGTCTTCCAGTCCGGCTAGATAGGCTTCCATGACCTGACGATAACGCTCAAGGGAGAAGATGAGGGTAACATTGACGTTGATGCCCTCGGCAATGGCCTGGCGAACGGCCGGGATGCCTTCCGGCGTGGCCGGGATTTTGATCATCAGGTTGGGTCGGGCAACGCGCTGCCAGAGAGTACGCGCCTGTTCGAGGGTCGCCTGGGTTTGGTGTGCCCGACGCGGGTCTACCTCCAAGGAGACATAGCCATCTTCACCTTGGGTGCTCTCATAGAGAGGGAGGAAAAGGCCACAGGCTTCCTGAATGTCCTCGATGGCCAGTTGCCAGAAGACACGTTCCTCATCCCAGCCGGCCCAGGCGAGGGGCAAGAGAGCGTCATCATAATCGCTCGTTTTGGCAATGGCGTTGTGAAAGATGGTTGGGTTGGACGTCACGCCACGAATTTCGCCGGCCTGGATCAAGCGTGCCAGTACGCCGTTGCGCAGGAGACGGCGCTGGATGTTATCGTACCATAGAGATTGACCGTATTCGATTAGGCGAGCAGGGGGTAGCATGGTAGAAATTTTATCACAGATAGAAGGGGAAGGAGGGGGATTATTCGCAATTTGGAAAATGAGTTCACTGTGTTCAGTTGCGAAGATAGACAGGCCTGCAGAGAAAAAACGGATGCTCTGTCCATTTATCTTTTAGTTTTATTGAACTTGATGCGGCCTGCCAAAGAGCCGCCTAAGTGTCCAAAAGCGAGAATCCTGGGAACGCGGAGGTCCCTGGGAACGCGGACGTCTCGTCCGCCAGCGGCACTTGGGTTGGTAGCAAGGCT
>JBKBPX010000137.1:0-3773 GCA_046292855.1 Anaerolineales bacterium | reverse complement strand
GTCCGGGCTTCATTGGGAGGCCAGACTGGATGTTCGCTATCAGTTGATAAGGCCGTTCATCCACACAAACCTTCACCTCCCCAGGCTCCAACGGCCGTTCATAGAGGTCCAGAACATCTTCCATCCGAGCGACGAACTCTTCATCCATAGCAGGGATGCACCATTCACGCTGAACCCAGGGCTTGAGTTTGTTTTTTTAAAACTTTCCGCACTGTTTCCGGGCAAATTTCATCTACCACGCCCAATTCTATCAATCGGTCCTTGAGCAGTCGCAGGGTCCATCGCTGGCGTCCCTCAGGTGGCGCACTCTGGGCCAGGGCAATCAGATAGGCTTCCTGATGGCCGTCCAAGCGAGGTGGTCGGCGGGGGTGAGGTCGGTCATACAGTGCGGCCTCCAACCCCTCTTGGACGTATCGCCGCCGAATGTTGGCTACCGTGACGGTGGTAACGCCCACAATTTGGGCTACCTCCTTGTCATATTGGTTTTCGTGGGCTAGCAGAAGGACGCGAGCCCGATTGAGAACCCGACTGTTGTGGGTCCCTTTGCGGAGCATCTCTTTCAACTTTTGCTGCTCTTCTTCAGTAAGTTGTACAACCCATTTCTTGGTACGCATGGTTCATTCCTCCGAAGACTTTTGGGAGAGATGATACCACAATAAGTAAATTAGACGAAGCACTAGCTAAAAGGATGCGTTGGGGGGAGGAGGCCATCCCCATACGTCACTTGGATTTTGGACAGACACTCTCGCCCCCGCTGGTCGAAGTGACAGCCTTGAAAGGCTGTCCTACGCTTCTCTGCGCCTGAGCGCTGCCCAAGTGTGGTTCATCGTATCTCTCCTCGCTTGAAATTATAGCACGGTTGGCGTCCGGCTCAGGATCCGCACCGGAGGGGAAGCATGGTGGTAGGAAACCAAAGAAACGCAAATGTTTTGTGATATATTTGACAGAGGGTGTTTACTAACTCTTACTCGAGAGGTTTATCTCAATCCCTATGGACATCCAGACCTACGAAACCTGGCTATGGGATGCAGCGTGCGCCATTTGCGGCCCTGTGGAGGCGCCCAAATTGAAGGATTACATCCTGCCGCTCATCTTCCTCGAGCGCCTTTCGGAGGTGTTTGAGGATGAGGTCAAACGCTGCGCGCAGGAATTCGGCGGCGAAAAGCAGTTCCTCGGGCTGCTGGAGCAGGAGTGCCAACCCAGGCCAGTACGCCTGGCGCGTTTCTACCTCGAGTGCAGGACGTTTCATTAGCCAACTCTGCGGACTCTGCGATCCCAGCGGTAAAACCACCTTTTGCAGGGAAGTCGCAAATGTTTTTGACTCCTGAAGTCGTCTTTGAACCCTCCACGTTGGTTCTGATGGCTGGCCCGTGTGCGGTTGAGTCCTATGAACAGATGCGCGCTGTCGCCCAAATGGTATCGCAGCTGGGACTTCACGTTCTGCGCGGAGGCGCCTTCAAGCCGCGCACCTCGCCGCATGCGTTTCAGGGGTTGGGAATAGATGGCTTGAAAATTTTGCGCACTGTGGCGGATGAATTTGGGTTACTGGTGGTCACGGAAGCGCTAGGCGTGGAACATGTGTCGTTGGTGGCAGAGTATGCCGATATTTTGCAAATCGGCAGTCGCAACATGCAACATTTTCCCCTGCTCTGGGCCGCCGCCAAAAGCGGTAAACCGATCCTGCTCAAACGCGGATTTATGTCCACAATTGACGAATGGCTGGCCGCGGCCGAGCACATTCGCGTGCATGGCAATGAACAGATTATTTTGTGTGAGCGCGGCATCCGCAGCTTTGACCCTTCGACCCGCAACGTCTTGGATGCAGTTGCCATCCCCCTGGTGCGCTCTCGAGTCCCTTATGCGGTGATTGCTGATCCCAGTCATGCCACCGGCCGCGCCGATCTGGTGCTGCCGGCCTCCCTTGCGGCGATAGCCGCCGGCGCCGATGGCCTGATGGTGGAGGTGCATCCTGACCCTATTCGGGCGCTTTCCGATGGCGCGCAGTCTCTGGCTTTGGCCGATTTTCCCTCCTATGTGGAGCGAGTGCGTCATCTGGCCCAAGCTTTGGGGCGCAGGGTTGTATAGGGTAGTTGTGCTATGGCTTATTGTAGAGGTGGCTGTCAGTATGATAAAAATCTTGCCTTCTTCTGTTTATGGGAGTACACAGGTTCCCGGTGATAAGTCTATTTCCCATCGCGCTGTGATGTTTAGCGCGCTAGCCCCAGGCAAACATCGCCTGCGCGGTTGGCTGGATGCCGGGGATACGCGGGCGACCCTGGATGCGATGAAGGCGCTGGGGCTGCGCGTTTCCTGGCAGGATGGAGAGATGCTCATTGAATCTCAGGGGCTGAGCGCCTCGTCAGGTGCGATTCGGCTGAATTGTCGCAATTCCGGCACGACCATTCGCCTTCTCAGTGGCTTGCTGGCCGGCAGTGGCTTGGAGGTGGTGTTGGATGGTTCGGAGCAGTTGCGGCGTCGTCCCATGCGCCGCGTGACCGAGCCGTTGCGCGCCATGGGCGCACGTGTGGAGGATACCGATGGACGCGCCCCCCTTTATATTCATCCTGCCGCTTTGCACGGCGCGGAACATCACCTGCCCATTGCCAGTGCCCAAGTCAAGAGCGCGCTGTTGCTGGCCGGCTGTTTCGCAGAAGGGGAAACCATCGTCCATGAGCCGGCGCGCTCACGGGATCATACCGAACGTATGCTTCAAATGATGGGCGCGCCGTTGTACGTTTCCGAGGATGGGCTGACCTGCTCTATTCGACGACCTCCTCTTCCCCTTGCTCCGCTTGATATTACCGTTCCGGGCGACTTCTCCTCGGCCGCATTCCTGATCGTTGCTGCTACGATTGCGCCGAATTCGGAGATATGGGTTCGCGGGGTGAACCTAAATCCAACGCGCACCGGCCTATTGACTATCCTGCAGCGCATGGGCGCATCCATTGAAATCCTGGAGGAGACAAGCCTGGCCGGAGAGCCTGCAGGCACCTTGCATGTACGTGCGGCTGAGCTTCGGGGCACCCAGGTGGGAGGGGCCGAGATTCCGTTGACCATTGACGAGCTTCCCATCCTGGCGCTTGCGGCTACCCAAGCTGAAGGGGAGACGGTGATCCGGGACGCAGCCGAGCTACGGGTCAAGGAAACGGATCGCATCGCGCAGGTGTGTGAGATTCTGCGTGCTTTTGGGGCAGAAGTGGAAGAACTGGCGGATGGCATGATCCTTCGCGGGGCGCGTCCTTTGCATGGTGCACATCTCTCCAGCCGCGGCGATCATCGCTTGGGGATGCTGATCGCAGTGGCCGGCCTGATCGCTCAAGGAGAAACTATCCTCGAAGATGAGGATTGCATCGCCGATTCTTTCCCCGCTTTTTTCTCTGTCCTTTCAAGGCTAGGAGCGGAGACCATATGACCGAACGAGTGGGCCTGATCGGCTGGCCTTTGGGGCATAGCCTATCCCCGTTTTTGCACAACCAGGCTTTTTTAGCTTGCGGCCTGGATTGGCGTTATGAGTTGCTTCCGGTGCAGGCCGAAGCGCTGGGCAAACGCATGCGGGATTGGCTGGCACAGGGTTATCGCGGCTTCAACGTGACCATCCCACATAAGCGGCGCGTGCTTGAACTGGATTTTGTCACCCAACGCTCTGTCGAAGTAGAGGCCCTTCAGGCGGCGAACACATTGGTGCGTCTGGGGGATGGATCGCTGCGCGCCGAAAACACCGACTGGTTAGGTTTCCTGCAGGATTTGCAGGCACATGAGGTGCCGCTGCAGGG
>JBKBPX010000136.1:0-3814 GCA_046292855.1 Anaerolineales bacterium | reverse complement strand
GATTTATCTATGAGGACAGGTTCATTCTCTCCCTCTTTGGCGACTAGCAAGCTAGCCGCTGGGCTACTCTCTCGGATAGGCTGGGGTTCCGGCTCCGGCACCTCCCCCAAAATGGCAGAAATAGGTGGAAATGCGACCGGCTCATCATGCTCCAGGTCGTCTGTGCCCAAAGAGGATGGCTCCGAAGGGATGGGTACTGGCGGAGTCGCCTCTTTGGGCGCTGGAGGGGCGGTTTCAGTATCTAGCAGGGCTTTCAGGCGGGTAGCTTGGGCGCGTAATACGCTAAAGGGCGTCTCGGCCTCAAAGACCAAGGCCAGGATTATCTCTTCTTCCAGATGGGTGATGTAGATCAAGTGCTCGGCACGCGTCTGGTTCAGGTGGATAAAGCGCAAGATATCTCCGCCTTTTTGCTGGGCCATGTGCTCAATCAGGCGCTCCAGTTCCCCAATCGCTTCCTGACTGAGCTGGCCTGCGTAGGCCCAGACGCGCCCCTGGCGGAGGAGCATTGCAGCCTGGGCGGCGGACTCGAGGGTCAATTGGGTCAGGTGACGCGCTGCCCGGTTGGCATCGCCTAGCCAGTCTTTCCCATCCTCGGAGTCTGCTTTTGGGGGAGAAACGGGTGGAGCAGGGGAGAACTCTCCGCGCAAGAAAGCCAGAAAGGTCTCTTTGGCGAGCGGCTTTTGCAGCAGCGTGTAGGGGCGCAAGGATGGGAATGATGGGAGCTCCTTCTCCCCCTGTAGGATAGTCAGGGCAATTTCCGGGATGACCAAGCGCAGGGCTTCTCCGATCTCACGCAGATATTGCTCCTCGAAGGCATCGTCCAGGAGCGCAAGGGTGCATCCCTCATCGTGAGCCAGCACAACGGCCTCGGCTTTATTGGTAGCCGTGAAGGCCTTTTGCCCGATCTCTTGTGCCCAGCCTGCAATGCCCTGACCAAATTCGCGATAGGGAGAGGCAATGAGTAGAGTGCTCACAAATAATAGTGTATCACGCCTGAACGAATGTAGCAAGCGTGGTCTTCAGCTCTTTTCTTGACTCTTCTCCCTTAAAGATGGTAAGATGATTTTGTATGTATCTGAAGAGCAAAAAATGGAGTGTTCGCCAACGGCGGCGGCGCACGAACTGGTTCAACGTGGTTATCCTGCTGTTGCTGATTGCGACCACTTTCTATGTCAATCGTTTTGTCTTGCCGACGGTGGCCATGCCATTTATCCCTTCTCCGACGCCGACCGTCTCTCCCGCTACCTACATTGCCCAGGCGGAGGCCTATTTCGCAGAAGGGAAACTGAATGCCGCTATCCAGGCCTATGAGCAAGCGCTTCGAAGCGCGCCGACCGATGTTGCCATTTACCTGGCGCTGGCGCGCGTGCAACTCTTTGCCGGCCAGGCAGAGGCCGCCCAACAAAATGCTGAAAATGCCCTTTTGCTCAGCCCCACCAATGCCAATGCCTATGTGATGCAGGCCTGGGCGCTGGATTTCCAGGGGAAGCATCTTGAAGCCGAAGCGGCAATCAAGCGCGCTCTGGAATTAGATCAACAAAATGCCCTGGCCCATGCCGTCTATGCCGAGATTCTGGTAGATTCATATCTCAATGGCGTCGGCACCTATGATGGTTTGCTCAAGGCCGCTGAAGAATCTAGAACAGCCCTGGCGCTTGATCCAAATGCCCTGGAAACGCACCGGGCGCGTGCCTATGTTCTGGAAAATACGACTAACTATGAAGAGGCAATCACGGAGTATCAGGCGGCGATTGCTATCAATCCCAATATCGCCGATCTCCATCTAGGACTAGGGAGGTGTTATCGCCTCTTACAGGTCTATGATAAGGCTATCGAAGAGTTTACCCGTGCCAATTCGCTCAACCCCGCCGATCCGATGCCGGACCTGCTCATTTCGCGCACCTATGCCTCGATTGGTGAATTTGCCAAGGCGATTCAATATGCTGAAACTGCTGTCCGTGATGATCCGACCAACACTGCGTTGCGCGGCAATCTGGGTGTGCTCTACTATCGCAACTTCATGTGGCCGGAAGCGGCACAACAATTGAAGTTGGTTGTCAGCGGCGGCGCTACGGAAGATAACCGTCCCATCCGTCCTATTCCGTTGAGCAATGATTTGCGCATCGCCGAGTATTACTACACTTATGGCCTGGTGCTGGCGCGCTTGAACCGTTGTACGGAGGCTGTTCCGATCGCAAAAGACATTCTGGAACGCATTCCGGCCAACGCCAACGCAGTAGAGAGCGCTCAAGAAATTCAGAAGATTTGTCTGGAAAATCTTTCCGGCGCATCTACACCCCCTGTGACTATAACACCCACTCCTTGATTATGAGAGTTTCGCGTAATTTAGCACCTTTTGAAGCCAAATCCAATCAGAGTATTTACCGACTCTTCTTCTGGACCGTCTTGCTCTTGGGGGCGATCTGGTTGCTGCGCTTGGTACGTCAGGGAGCGATTCATTCCCCCTTTGCTCCACCTCCCACGCCGACCCGTTCTGCCACCTCTTACTTGATGGAGGCGGAAGCGCGTTTCACGGCCGGTGATCTTCAGGGGAGCATTCAGGCTTATTTGGAAGCCGCGCGGCTGGAGCCTCAGAATGCCCAAATCTTGGCCAAACTGGCGCGCATCCAGACCTATTCCTCTGCGCTGGTTACTACGGATGCCGAGCGAAAGGCGCGCCTGGAAGAGGCGCTGGCTTCGGTAAACAAGGCGGTTGAACTCAATCCTGAAGATAGTGATGCCCACGCCGTGCGCGCTTTTGTATTGGATTGGTATGCCAATCCGGTTTTGGTTGGAGAAAAGCAAGCCCAAGCCTATCTGGTGGAAGCCGAGCAAGAGGCAGTGCGCGCCCTGCAACTCAACAATCAAAATACACTCGCCCTGGTCTATTATGCTGAGATCCTCGTAGATCAGCAGAAATGGGCCCAGGCAGAACGCTATATTCAACAGGCTCTGGAACGCGCCCCAGGGCTGATGGATGTGCACCGTGTCCGTGCCTATGTGCTGGAATCGCAAGGGGCATACAAGGAAGCTATCCAAGCCTATGATGAAGCTATCCGCTTAGCGCCGAATTTGACCTTTCTCTACCTGCGCGCCGGGGCGAATTATCGCCGTTTGGGTTTTGGTGCGCCCACTCCACAGCAGGCCAAACCGCTCTATGATGAAGCATTGCGCTATTTTGCCGCCGCAGCGCGCATCAATGAGCAGTTAGGAGTGCGCGATCCCCTGCCCTACCTCTCAATCGCCAAAACTTATTCCCAGCTGGGAGAGTTCTTTGCGGCAGCGCGTAACGTGCTCAAAGCGCTCTCCTTTGACCCCTCGAATGCCGATGTCTACGGGCAATTGGGGATCGTATACTTCAAATCGCGCAATTATGAGGGGTCTATCCCGGCGCTCAAGTGCGCAGTGCGCGGTTGTACTGCAGAAGAATCCTGCGAGGCGCGTGGCGGATGTGGCGAAGGCGAGAGTGGAGTAGAGGTGAAGGGACTCCCACTGACGGCTAACACGGTGGTCTATTACTATACCTATGGTTCGGTCTTGGCCGCATTGAGCCGGCCGCGTCAGAACTATTGCCCTGAAGCCTTGCAGGTTTTAGGAGAAGTCAAGGCCGCTTTCCCTAACGACCCAGATATTGCCGGGATTGTGGCCGCAGGTGAGACCATTTGTCGTTCTCTGGAGACCCCAGATACTGCCATGCCAACTCCCACGCCGGCCATGCCCGTCAGTCCTTGAGAGGAATGAGTCCACTGTAAAAACTCGCCGCAGCGAACGCTAGTGCTTCATCCATTTTTGGTTTTGTGTTCTGGCTTTAGGC
>JBKBPX010000135.1:0-3917 GCA_046292855.1 Anaerolineales bacterium | reverse complement strand
TATCCTGGTCCTTATCTGTTGTATTTTTATGCCATTCGCACCGACCTTGGTGCGCGGGATGCGCTGGTGGAAGCGGGGGTTGGGTTGCTGAAGAGCGAAGGGGAAGTGATTGCACCACGCAGTGAATTTGGCGAGTGAGGGGGCTTCTACGGCTCTCTTGTGTCCATGCTTGTACCGCATACTCAAAGTTTGCAACTGAGCGCAGTGGACTCATTTTCCAAATTGCGAACAATTACTTCAAGTCAAATCATTGACAAAATCGCTATTTGCAAGTATATATTGGCGCAACATATGATCGGTGTATTCGCTCCCCGCTCCCGTCGCCCAAAGCCCACTTCTCACCGAGAAGGTGGGCATGGCGGGTTTGGGGCATGATGGCTAAGTAGCGGTTTACCCTTGTTACCAGTCCAGCCCTCCTTCTCAGGAGGGCTGGTTTGCTTAATCCTATCTTTCAAAGGAGTTGCTTATGCCAGAAAAGTCCAAACCATCTGTCAAAAAGGTCGTCCTGGCCTATTCGGGGGGGCTAGACACTTCCATCATTGTCCCCTGGCTACGCGAGAACTACGGTTGTGAAGTGGTCGCCTTCTGCGCCGATATCGGTCAGGGAGATGAAGATCTGCGCGGCCTGGAACAAAAGGCACTGCGCAGCGGCGCCAGTCAGTTCATCCTGCGCGATGTCAAAGAGGAGTTCGCGCGCGACTACCTCTTCCCACTGCTGCGCTCAGGGGCGGTCTATGAGCGCAAATATCTGCTCGGCACCTCAATCGCCCGTCCGCTGATTGCCCGTCACCTTGTAGATATAGCTCATCAGGTCGGCGCCGATGCTGTTGCCCATGGAGCAACCGGAAAGGGCAACGATCAGGTGCGCTTCGAGGTGACTGTGATGGCACTTGACCCGCGGCTGAAGATCATTGCTCCCTGGCGAGAATGGCACATTCGCTCACGCGAACAGGCTATTGCCTATGCCCAGGAACGAGGCATCCCCGTCACCGCCACCGTGAAGACCATTTATAGCCGCGATTGGAACCTTTGGCACCTTTCGCACGAAGGTGGGCCGCTTGAAGACCCCTGGAACGAACCGGAAGAGAGCATGTACCAGATCACCACTTCCCCGGAAAACGCCCCGGAGGAGCCTGAGTACATCGAAATTGAATTCGAAAGCGGCACACCCATTGCTGTCAACGGCGAACATCTCTCCCCGGCCACGCTCATCCAAAGGTTGAACGCGATCGCGGCAACCCATGGGATCGGCCGCGCCGACTTGGTGGAAAACCGCCTGGTGGGGATGAAATCTCGCGGCGTGTACGAAACTCCCGGTGGGACGATCCTTTCCTTTGCCCATCGCGAATTGGAATCGCTGACGCTGGATCGCGAAACAATGCACTTCAAGGACATGCTCGCCATCCGCTATGCAGAACTGGTGTATTACGGCCTGTGGTTCTCGCCCTTGCGAGAAGCGCTGGACGCCTTCTTCGCCGCCACCCAAGGGCCAGTGACCGGCACAGTGCGGCTCAAGCTCTACAAGGGCAATATCATCGTCGCCGGGCGCAAATCCCCCTTTAGCCTATACCGCGAGGACTTTGCCACTTTTGGCGAGGAAGATGTCTACGATCAGAGTCATGCTGAGGGCTTCATCCGTCTCTTCGGACTACCGCTCAAGGTGCGCGCCCTGAATAACTTGCCGGTGGCCGGCCTTGACCTGCCTAAGCCCGATTACAGTCGCTTCAAACGCGATTAGGAGGTAGCCCATGCTCTGGGGTGGACGCTTCTCCCAACCCATGCACGCTCTGGCCTGGCAATTGAACCAATCCTTGAGCATTGACCGGCGATTCGCCTTGCAAGATGTGCGCGGTTCGCAGGCCTGGGTCAAAGCGCTGCAAGGGGCAGGGATATTGACCGCCGCAGAAGCCGAAACGCTCCTGCAGGGATTGGAGCAAATCGCCGCCGAATTTGCCGAAGAGCGCTTCGTCTTCCAGGAAAGCGATGAGGACATCCACACTGCAGTGGAACGACGCCTGGGAGAATTGGTGGGAGAGGTGGCCGGGAAATTACACACCGGCCGCAGCCGCAACGATCAGGTCGCAACCGACTTCCGTCTGTGGATGCTGGAGATGCTGCCAAATCTGGATGCGGCCATCCGCCATCTACAGGCGACATTGCTCCGGCGAGCAAGGGAGCATATCGAGACCATCATGCCGGGCTATACCCACCTTCAGCGCGCCCAACCGATCACGCTAGGGCATTGGTTCCTCTCCCACTTCTGGCCACTCCAGCGCGATCGGCAGCGCCTGCACGATTTCAAACCGCGCCTGGCGGTGCTCCCCCTGGGGAGCGGAGCACTGGCCGGCTGCGCTTTCCCCATAGACCGCCACGCCTTGGCCCGGGAACTAGGCTTCCTAGAGCCGGCGCCGAACAGCTTGGATGCGGTAGCGGATCGCGATTTTGTCATCGAATACCTATCCATCGCGGCGTTGATCGGCATTCACCTAAGCAAGTTGGCCGAGCAGGTCGTTCTCTTCACCACCGCAGAATTTGGCTTCTTCGAGCTGAGCGATGCCTTCGCCAGCGGCTCAAGCCTGATGCCGCAGAAGAAGAATCCGGATATCTTTGAGCTGGCCCGCGCCAAAGCCGCCTATCTGAATAGCTTGCTAAGCGGCGCGCTGACCCTACTTAAAGCGCTGCCTTCAGCCTATGACAAGGACCTGCAGGAGGATAAGCGCTACGTCTTCGATGCCACCGATACGTTGCTGCTCCTGCTGCCAACCCTGGCTGCGGCGTTGGAAGAAATGCGCCTCCACCCTGAACGCATGGGAATAGATTCGGCTTTGTTGACCACCGATCTGGCGGATGAGCTGGTGCACCAGGGCATCCCTTTTCGCGAGGCGCACCGGCGTGTGGGAAAGCTGGTGCGCCAAGCGGCAGAGGCCGGGGTGGGCTTGGAAAAGCTTCCGGACGAGGCCTGGGCCGATTTCGGGGGAAACCCGCCAAGGGTCCTGCTTGATCCGCTACGCGCCCTAGCGCGACGCAACGCCTGGGGTGGCACCGCGCCCGAGGCCGTGCGCGTCCAGCTACGCTTGGCACAATCCCTTCTCGAAAAACCTTTCCCTCAATCCTAAACTCATAAGGAGGTTCTCATGTCTCAAGCAACCTGTCCTGAATGCGCGGCTGAAATCACGTTGGATGCCTCGACCGAGGTCGGGGAAATCCTGGTCTGCCCCGATTGTGGGGTGGATTTGGAAGTGATCAGCCTGGATCCGCCCCAATTGGAACTGGCGCCGACGGAGCAGGAAGATTGGGGAGAATGAGCGCAAGGAGGAGCCATGCAACGACGATTGCGCATCGGAGTGCTCTATACCCGTCTCCGTGTGGAGGAAAAATGGATCTTTGCGGCGCTAGAACGGCGCGGCGTGGACTACGAGCGCCTGGACGATCGCGAGGTGCATTTCGACTTGCATCATCCGGGTCACTGGTTGGACTTTGACGCCGTGCTCGAGCGGAGCATCAGTTACTATAGTGGGCTTTATGCTCTGCGCGTTTTGGAAAGCTGGGGCATCCCCACCGTCAACAGCGCACGGGTAGCTGAAATCTGCGGCGATAAGTTGAGCACCAGCGCCGCGTTGGAACAAGCCGGCGTGCCCCAGCCGCGCGTGCGCCTGGCCTTCTCCGTGACGGCGGCGCTGGAAGCGATTGAAGAGATGGGCTACCCTGCGGTGATTAAGCCGGTGGTCGGCTCTTGGGGACGATTGCTGGCCAAAGTGAACGACCGCGAGGCGGCGGAGGCTATCCTGGAGCATAAGGAAACCCTCGGCTCTGCCCAGCAAAGCATCTTCTACATCCAAGAATACATCCCCAAGCCGGGGCGCGATATTCGCGCCATCCTCGTTGGAGATCGCGTGTTGACGGCGATCTACCGCAAC
>JBKBPX010000134.1:0-3996 GCA_046292855.1 Anaerolineales bacterium | reverse complement strand
GACCATAGACCTGCAAAGCCAGCTAAACCATCTTGAGTCTACCTTCTCAACTGAGCGGGCGTCAAGTCCTGCCTCCCCTCTATAGATCCTTTCTATGAAACGAAACTTCGGCACCCTCTTGTGATGCGATGTTCATGCATCAAAATGTCAATAGATCTCATCACTATCGCCTCCTTGGATTTCCGTCATGGCAAAATCACCAAACCTAATCTTCTTTTAGGCTTTCTCTCCTCTCGGTTATTGCCCATTCCCCTTGCCTTCATTGTAACACCCCAATCGCAAGTCACTTAACACAGCATTGGTTTCCACCTGCGAATACACCTGCTCAATACGATCCTGAATCTCCATTGTGCGAGTGATGGCTGTAGCAATTTGAATATAGCGCATCGGGTCGTCCATACGGCGCCCTTTGCGGTCTTTCAGATACTTTTCCAGCACCTGGTAACCGCCAATCCTGTACTCCCACATCTCGGGCGTGATGCCCTCAAAGTATTTGTCTTTGTTGATGGCGACACGGCCAGTGGCGGGGTCGTAGCGCACGAACTCAATCTGGTCGTGGGTGCCGCTGCCCTGGTATTTGACGCTTGGCGGACCCCCCATTCCCCCCGCCTGCGGGGGGAATGAGGGGTGGCGCAGCAGGTGCAGGCCTATCAGTTCCTGCCCCAGGGCAGCCATTTGCCGGAAGATGGCCCCGTCGGCGGTAAAGGGAATGCGGGGGAAGTCGGTGCGCAGCTCCTGAGCGTATTTCTGCCGGTAGGTGGGGCTGTAGAAGACGGCGTAGATGTAGGCCAGCACCTGCTCCGGCGTGGGGGTGAAGCCATAGGCGGCGCTCAACTTGGGCAGTAGCCCCTCGGCCAGGTTGGGCCGCTTCTCCTGATGGAGCATATCAGGCGATTCAGCGGAGGGGTAGAGGTAGAGAGGAAAGAGAGTATCTATGCTCATGTTGTCCGAACGAATTACTCCGTTTGAAATCACTCTGTTTGTTATAAAGAAATATGCTGGCTCTTTATTGGGGGGAACTCTACGCACGGTAATCAATCCCAGGTTCTCCCCGGCCAGCATGTGGCGCATGACTTTGGGGCGGGGCATGCAGTGAAAGCCGCGCGAGCGCCCGGTGTAGTAGGTATAGCGGATGTCGAAGGGGCGGTATAGTATCGGAACAATCTTCTCGCGGTGGGGACCTCCATCTCGCCTCAGGTCTTGTTGTGCGAGGGAGACCTTCCAGTCGCGAGCGTCCTTTCCCAACTGATAGGCCTGACGGGCAAGCTCTTCATCCATGCGGCTGAAGTTCAAAACAGTCACCCAGGCCTCATCCGGCGTCCAGTGGATGGTGAGGTTATCCCGCGCGGTGACGATGCCAACGCTATTGACCGGGAAGATTTCAGGAATCTGCGGCCAGGCGAGATAGGCCTGGAGGCCCTCCGTCTGGCGCGGCACGAAGAAGTAGGAAGGCGATTGGGGTGTGATGGGCTGGTAGCCGGCGGTTTGGAGGGTGTGGGTGTTGAGCCACTCGTATTTCTCCTCACGCCGGCCGTAAAGGTCAGCATGGTAAATCCCCTGCTGTTCTGGCTTGCCGTGCTTGACAAATATGCCAATAGCGACGCCCTGGCGGATGTCAAAGACATTCTCATCTGCGCTGCCATCAGGGGAGCGCTCGCGCTTGAGGCTATTGCCGTGCAGGTCGAGGATGTAGATTTCGTCAAACGTCTTCAGCAGGCTCTGGCGCATGCCGCGGAAGGTGGGATTATCCAAGTAACTGTGGTTGGTAATCATGGCCACAATGCCGCGGCCGGCCTTGTGAATCTTCCACTGGGCAAAGCGCAGGAACTTCACATAGTCATCTTGGAGCCATTTGGGGTTCTTTTCCTTTTCGCCGAGGGGCTGCCCGTCCACCGTGTAGTAACTCTGGGCGCCGTCTATGTCGGTCTTGAGCAGTTTTTCGGTCCACTCGTTTTGATTGGCGGAAAGGCCCGAATAGGGCGGGTTGCCCAGGATGACCAGAATCGGCTCGTTTTTCTTGACCTGTGCGGCGTGATGACTTTCCTCGGAGAGAGAAGAGAGGCCGGGGATGGCAATTTGCTGCAAATCTTCCATTTCCAGGGCGTTGGTCAGGTAAAATTGAAACCGTTCGCCGTTCTGCAGCGGGACGCCTAAGGTCTCCAGCAGGAAGCCGATTTTCATGTGGCCGATGGCATAGGGGGCCATAAGCAGTTCAAAGGCGAAGAAGTGCGGCAAAATGTGACCACGAAGCAGGTTGGCTTTGCCGCCATCGCCGTATTTGGAGGTAAACTCGTCAAAGGCTAGGCGGATGGCCTCGGCGGGGAAGGTCAGCGTGCCAGCGGCGGGGTCGAGCAGCGTTACTTTGCGGTCGGCCAGGCCGTCGGCGAGGCCGAAGCGCGTCTGAAGCAGGTCATGCACGGCACGGACAATATAGTGCACGATCGGCTGCGGGGTATAATAGACGCCGCGCCGCTCACGGGTTTCGGGGTCGTATTCGGCCAGGAAGGTCTCGTAGAAATGCAAGATGGGGTCCTCTCCCTTGCCCTGGCGGTAGTATTGCTCCAAAATGGCTTGCACATCGGCGGCATTGAGGACGGCAGCGATCTCGTCCACGATGACTTCCATCTGCGCCGAAGGCTTGCCCAGCGAGATAAACTGGAAGACATCGCGCAGGATGCCGATGGTGGAGGGGATGAGGGAGTGGGCTAATTGGCGGTTAAAGCCACTCTGGGTGCGAGTGCGGGCGGCAAACAGGCCGTAGGTGATGGTTTGGGCATAGAGGTCGGCGAATTGCTCCGGGGTGAGGCCGGCGATGAGGTATTTCTGAAAGGCCTGGTAGAACCCATAGACCGCGCCGTTCTGCTGGGCGAGTTCGGGCAGGATGACTTGGTCGCGCAGGAAGCGGGTGCGCCGCGCCAGTTCTTGCGAGAGGGCTTCGGGGGTCAGGCTGGGCGGCAGGACGAAGGAGAAGAAGGTCTGGAAGAGATGCTCCAGGGCCTGCACTTGCTCGGCCGGCGGCTTTGTCTTGAGCATCTGCGCGAGGAACGGGCGGGCGAGCTGGGCGCGCTCCAGCAGAATGCCGTCCCGATAGAGGCGGAACTTGTAGAAGTCGGTCAGGATGAGGTTGGGGAAAGTGCGCAGGTAACGCTGGAGTTGCTCGGAAGTCTCGATGAGGTCAAGTTTTGCGCCGGGCGCTTTGGCTTCGAGGTAACCGATGACCTGATGCGAGCCATCCCACACGCGGAAGTCTGGGTTGCCGGCCTCGGTGGGCTTGGGTAGGACGGTGACTTGAACGGCGCGCCCCTGCGCCTGAGCGATGGCCTCTAGCAGCGTCTTGAGCGTAGAGTAGTAACTCTCCTCCGTGGCGTCACCACGCTGGGTAAGCTCAGCGATAGACAGAAGGTAAGATTCCAGTTGCTTGTCTATGCTTCGTTGGCTCTTTCGGTGGGAGCGTTTTTCCCTCATATTTCATCCCTCGATTATGTCCTTTTTGTGCACCGAAGCCCCATCTATGTAGTAAAAGTCTATCACGGTGCATTTCAGTTTGCACATAAACGGAGATTATCGCAAATTCTTGCCAGCAACTCCATGGCGCGTCAAGTTGACATCGGGCAGACCGTTAATGGCTGGGGCAATTTGTCGGCGCCGTAAAAACTTGACATGACCGTCAGCGAACAAGTAATCGGCACTACCGTCCCAAGACCAAAACCTAACAATCGCCGGAAAATTTTTCGTGATCACTTAACCACTCGGCGCTCAAAGCCTTTTTGACAGGAAAACCAACTTGGGCTTCGTTTTGTGCGATTAGGGGTAAGTTCCGAACGCCATGACGATGTTTGTCCATGTAGTGCAACTACTGCCCTGAAGCACTGGCTCAAGGCTGTTGATCCGAGATGGCGACTGGCAGCGATCCCTGGGCAATAGGGCCCCTCTCAGGGGTGAAATCCCCGCCGTCTTTTGGTAAAATATTTTCAGTCCGCAGGGGTTCCGGAGCGG
>JBKBPX010000133.1:0-4026 GCA_046292855.1 Anaerolineales bacterium | reverse complement strand
CATCCGAGACGGATGCGCTTCCAGGTCCAGCATCCGAGATAGGTGCGTTCCCAGGTTTAGCATCCGAGACGGATGCGCTTCCAGGTCCAGCATCCGAGATGGGTGCGTTCCCAGGTTTAGCATCCGAGACGGATGCGTTCCCAGGTGTGTGGCTGCCTAAAGCTAGATACACAAAACGAAAAATGGACGAAGCGCTGCCTTCTTGCGGTGGACAATATGACAGATTAGAGGATAAAATGGTGACAAATCCCACTGATTGAGCTGCGCTTTTTCGTTACAATTGCTATGCTTCAGTAGCGTGCTTTCTCATTGTCCATCTCACAATCCTGGAGGCAGGTATGAACTATAAGGTTTCTATTATTGGCGCCGGCATGACCGGGTCCACCACCGCCCACTGGCTGGCAGAGCGGGAGTTGGCAGATATTGTGTTGGTAGATGTGGTGGAAGGGATGCCCCAAGGGAAAGGGTTGGACCTGCTCGAGGCCATGCCGATCATTGGGAAAGATGTGCATATTGTAGGCTCCAACGGCTACGAGGAAACAAAGGGGTCCGATGTGGTGGTGATTACGGCTGGCCTACCGCGTAAGCCGGGCATGTCGCGCGAAGATTTGCTCACTGCCAATGCCGAGATCGTGCGCAAGGCGACGCTGGAATCGCTGAAATACTCCCCTGATGCCATTTTCGTCGTCCTGACCAACCCCCTGGACACAATGGCCTACCTGACGATGAAGGCGGGGAAGCTGCCGCCGCACCGTGTGGTCGGCCAGGCAGGAATTCTGGATTCGGCACGCATGCGCGCCTTTGTAGCAATGGAAACAGGCGTCAGCGTGGAAAACATCCACTGTTACGTGCTCGGCGGACACGGGGATGAAATGGTGCCGCTGACGCGGCATTCGAACATTGCCGGTGTGCCCCTGCGCGAGTATCTTCCGGCGGATCGTCTCCAGGCAATTGTCGAGCGCACCCGCAAAGGTGGCGGCGAAATCGTCAATTTGTTGAAGACCGGCTCAGCTTACTATGCGCCGGCAGCTGCGGTCGCTCAGATGGTAGAAGCTATTTTGAAAGATAAACATCTGATCGTGCCGGCTTCGGCCTATATGCAAGGCGAATACGGCCTTAAGGATATCTTCTTCGGCGTCCCGGTGCAGTTGGGTCGCAAAGGTGTTGAACGCATCATCGAATATAGCCTGGATGCGGACGAAAAGGCAGCCCTGGAGAAATCTGCGGCCGCCGTGCGAGAGAGCATTCGCACCCTTCACTCACTGGTGCAAATTTAAGTTCCAAAAAGGACATGGGTGACCATGTCCTTTATTTTCCGGCTCTATCCTCTAGGAGGTATTCATGATCCTACACGATAAAATCTCTGCTCAGCTCCCGGAGTGGCGAGAACGAGTACGTCGTCTGACGAAAGAACACGGGGATGTGGTCGTAGACCAGGTCACATTAGGGCAGGTCTACGGTGGGATGCGTGACGTAAAGGTATTGGTCACCGACATTTCCTACGTGGACCCGGCCGAAGGCATCCGCTTCCGTGGTTATTCCATTCCAGAAGTGCTCTCTCTGCTTCCCAAACCAGATGGCGCCGATATGCCCTATGTAGGCGGCCTTTATTACTTGCTGTTGACCGGCGAAATCCCGACCAAAGCACAGGCCGAAGAAGTGGAGGCAGAATGGGGCAAGCGTGCTGACATTCCCACTTACGTCTATGACGTGCTGCGCGCCATGCCCAAAGAAACCCATCCGATGACCCTTTTCTCCCAGGGTATCTTGGCTCTGCAGGTCGGCTCGAAATTTGCCCATAAGTACCATGAGGGGATGAAGAAAGAGGAGTACTGGATACCGGCTTTGGAGGATAGCCTCGACTTGACCGCGAAGCTGCCGATCCTGGGCGCCTTCATCTATCGGCTCAAGTATCGGGATGGGACAGAGCCGCGCTGGGATGCAAAGCTGGATTACGGCGCCAATTTTGCCCAGATGATCCAAGTGGAGAATCAGAAAGAATACGCCGACCTCGCCCGACTGTACTTTATCCTGCACTCAGATCACGAGTCCGGCAATGTCTCGGCGCACACCATGCATCTGGTCGGATCGGCGCTTTCGGATCCCTACTTGGCCTTTTCGGCGGCCATGAACGGCCTGGCTGGGCCGCTACACGGCCTGGCCAATCAGGAATGCCTGGGTTGGTTGATCGAGGTAAAAAACAAATTCGGCGGCGTGCCGACAAGGGAACAGCTCTATCAATTCGCCTGGGATACGTTAAATGCCGGCAAGGTGATCCCCGGCTACGGTCACGCTGTGCTCCGCGTGCCGGATCCGCGCTTCACGGCACAAATGCAGTTTGCCCAGCAACGCTTTCCCCAGGACGAAGTGGTACGCTTGGCCCAACTGGTCTACGAAGTGGTGCCGCAGGTGCTCAAAGAGCAAGGCAAGGCTAAGAACCCGGCGCCGAATGTGGATGCTATCAGCGGCACGCTCCAGTATTACTATGGCGTGCGCGAATTCGACTTCTACACGGTGCTCTTCGGCATTGGCCGCGCCCTGGGCGTTACGGCGAACTACGTTTGGGCACGCGCGCTGGGACAACCCATCGAGCGCCCGAAATCGGTGACGACAAGGATGCTGGAAGAGATGGTGGAAAAAGCGATGCAGACAGCCTAGGTTCCTCACAAAAGTTAAGACCTGCCCAAGAAGGGACAATCACCACTTGTGATTGTCCCTTTATGTTATAATGATAATCATGAACGCGTCCTCCTCATCTTCAAAAGAGCGCACCATTCGCTTTGCCCTGATAGGGGGCGGAGTGGCATTGCTCATCCTGATAGGCCTGGCGATTTACGCGCTGCTCCTGCCTTCCACTCCCACTGAGCGGATTCGGGATATTTTCATCATCATCCTAGCGCTTGAATCGCTGGTGATCGGCGCGGCACTGATTATCCTGCTGATCCAGCTGGCCATCCTGATCAACCTGCTTCAGAACGAAGTACGCCCCATTTTGCAAGCCACGCAAGAGACCGTAAACAACCTGCGCGGCACCGCAGAGTTTTTGGGAGAGAACGTAGTGGAGCCGGTCATTAAACTCAACAGTTACCTGGCCGGTTTGCAGCGCGTGATACAATTGTTTGGGATCAAGCGAAACTAGTTTTGCGAAAGGAGTTGCTATGTCTGAACGAGATGAATTTGGGGCTTTCCTGGTAGGGTTTATCGTCGGCGGTCTCACTGGCGCCATTGTGGCATTGCTCTTTGCTCCCCAATCTGGCGAAGAGACGCGCACTATGCTCCGCGAAAAAGGCATCGAGCTCCATGATCGGGCTAGCGAAACCGCCGAGGAAGCCCTAGCACGTGCTGAGGCAATCGCAGCCGAGGCCCGCGCCCATGCCGAGGAATTGGCACGAAAAGCACGCGAGAGCGGTGAGAAGGTAGTTGAAACAGTGCGGCGCGGGCGAAAAGGTGTCGAGGAAGGCAGCAGCACCTCCGCCTGAGGTGGCCTTACCCTTCGTCTGTCCGGATCGCTAAATCTCCGGTGGCGAAAGCCTCGCCTCCCATGATTACGGGTTTGCACAGGGAAAGAAAACCAAAGCCAAGTAATAATGACTCTACTGCAAAAAGGCCTGTTTACCACAGAGAGTGCACAGAGTACACACACGGAGAGTTGATTAATGAAAAACCTTTGTGCGCTCTATGTTCTCTGTGGTGAGTTTTTGCAGTACACTCAATAATTTCAGATATAAGTAGGTAAATCAACATGAAATTTCGACAAGCCACTGTTTTACGATAATCCTGTCAGTGTTTGTGTTGACCCTCTTCCCTACAGGGACAACACTTGCAGCCACTTGCACTGCTTCAGGCTGTAATGGGCTGAATCCATACGGAACCACTTGCTGGAATGATGCTTACAATGCTGTCGTGCGGTATGCATCAACCATATACAACGCGAACAAGCACTCGCCCGGCTGCGTCGCTAACTGGTCTTATAAAGGAGGCTGATAATGAGGAAAATTCTTTTTGCTTTGCTCGCTACTTTGTTGC
>JBKBPX010000132.1:0-4129 GCA_046292855.1 Anaerolineales bacterium | reverse complement strand
GATTGTGTATGTGGGGATACGGAGGCATTTCCAAGCTCGCTCCCTGAATCCGTCAGCAAGCGGGGCCGGGTGGGAAGTTGGCCTGTTCCTGCCCTTGCTTTGGGCAGCCGGCTTTTCTCTCTTGGCAAACACGCTCTATTGGCCCTATCTCCACTGGTTTGGCCAGGCCTATGGGAAAATTTCGCTCTGGAAAGGCTCCCACACACCGCTCAGCTCCTATCTCACGCACTGGGGCGTGTTCCTGTTCTTCCTGATCCTGTGGCTAGGCGATGAGACACGCGACTGGCTGGCAACTACGCCCCTTTCCGCAGTACGGCGGCTCCGTCCCTATCAGGCCTGGGTGGAGCTGCTGGTGGCTATTGCGGCGGCGATTTGGCTCTATTTGGCCTTCAGCGGCATCTCTGTGGCTTGGATTGCCTGGCCGATGCTGCTCTGGGTGGGGGTGTTGCTCTTCAAGCCGCGCCTTTCGGACGCGCAACGGTTCGTGCTGTTCCTGGTCGGGACGGCGCTTACGCTCACCTTGCTGGTGGAGATCGTGGTGCTGGTGGGGGATATTGGGCGCATGAACACCGTTTTCAAGCTCTACCTGCAAGCGTGGACGCTCTTGGCGGTGAGCGCGGCGGCGGCTTTTGCTTGGCTCCTGCCACGTGTGCCTTCCTGGTCGAATTCCTGGCGTAACCTGTTCCAGGCAGGGGCCTTGCTCCTGGTGAGCGGCGCGGCGCTCTATACCCTGACGGCGACGGTGGATAAGATTTCAGATCGCATGGCCCCACAGGCTCCCCATACGCTGGATAGCATGACCTATATGCGCTATGCCCAATACTCCGATTTCGGGGTGACCATGAACCTGGAGGAGGACTATCAGGCGATTCGCTGGTTGCAGGATCACGTCCAGGGTTCGCCGGTGATTGGAGAGGCGAATTGCCCCGAATATCGCTGGTGCACGCGTATGACCATCTACACCGGCTTGCCGGGCGTGATCGGGTGGAACTGGCATCAGCGTCAGCAGCGGGCACTTTGGACAGGGGAGCGGGTCACCCGACGGATTGAGGAAATTCAAACGTTCTATACCACTCTCGATGCGGCGGCGGCGCACAGTTTCTTGAAGGCCTATGGGGTGCGTTATATCCTCTTGGGGCAGCTAGAACAAGCCGCCTATCCCGGCGAGGGGTTGCGCAAGTTTGAACAGTATAATGGGCTATACTGGCGTTCGGTATATCGTCAGGGGAATACTGTGATCTATGAGGTGTTGCCATGAACCGTTTTCTCTTTCATCTTCTTTCGCCTGCAGATTGGTATCAGGCAGTCTCGGCAAACGAATATCGCCCTCCAAGCCTGGAAAAAGAAGGATTTATCCACTTTTCGGCAGCCCATCAGATAAAGAAGGTCAGGGAGGCCCTTTATCGAGACCAACCGAACCTGTTGCTCCTGGTCGTTGACGAGACGCGCTTGAAGTCGCCGTTGCGCTGGGAGCCGCTTGGGCCGGAGAATGAGCGTTTTCCCCATCTTTATGGCCCGTTGAACCTGGACGCGGTGGTGAAGATTATCGAGCTTTCCTCCACAAATTTGGATAAGGAACTTCAGAAACTCTCCGGGAAGGAGAAAAAATATCTGAGCAATATTTTCGGCAAAGCATCGCTGGGATTGGGTGGGTTGACCCTGCTTATAGCAGGGATTGTGTTCACCCGAACCCTGGTGCTTTCCATAGAGGACCCGCGCACGAATCCCCTTTCCCCTCCTTTCTATGCCGTCCTGACCATGTTAAGCATTCTATTTTCCTTTTTGGGCGGCGCATTGGGATTGGGGGGATTGGTCCAGGAAGAGGAGATAAAATGGAGTGCGGCGGGTTGTTTCCTGAACGCTGTCTTTTTTGTGTCTTTGTGTTTCCTGGCTATTGTTTCTATAGGTGCGGCTGTGGAGTGAACACTATGTTTCAGCTCTCGACTTCCCAAAATGTGGTTAAACGCTGGCTGTTGATCTTTGTGGCCTTGGTGGCCTTTATGGTTGTCTTTGGTGGCTATGTGCGCCTGACGCGCTCGGGGCTCTCGATTGTCGAGTGGAATCCGATTTCTGGCGCCATCCCTCCCCTCACCACCCAAGCTTGGCAAGAAGAATTTGCCAAATACCAGCAGACGCCGGAGTTCCAGAAAATCAACTACAACATGACGCTAGAAGAATATAAGCTGATTTTCTGGATTGAATGGATCCATCGTCTCATCGCGCGCTTCGTTGGTTTGTTTTATGCCCTGCCGTTTTTCTGGTTTGTCTATCGGCGGATCATTCCTTGGAAGGAGGTGGGGCCCTATGTGCTGATGGGGCTACTCTTTGTCGGGCAGGCGGTGATGGGGTGGCTGATGGTTGCTAGCGGCTTGGTTGATCGGCCGGCGGTCAGCCACCTGCGTCTGACGGCACACCTATTGCTGGCTTTGACCCTGCTGGGGGCCTCGTTCTGGGTTGCCCTGGGGCATCATTATGGTTTTGACGAAAAGCGTCGTTGGCCAAAACCGGCCTGGCTAACCCTCCTTGGCTTGTTCCTGTTGGTGATCCAGATCAGCTACGGCGGCATGACGGCTGGGCTGAAAGCTGGGCATCTCTCCGATACCTGGCCCCTCATGCTTGGGCGTTGGATACCGCCTGGCTTGTTTACCCAATTTCAACCCATCTGGCTAAACTTGCTTGAATCGCCTGTGACGATTTTCTTTATCCATCGCTGGCTGCCTTTCCTGGGGCTTGTGATCATGCTTGGTGTGTATATCCCGCTGCTGCGTCACTATGCCGCTCGCCGTGATATGCGCATCGGATTGACCGTGCTCCTGGTTGTCATCCTGCTCCAGATTCTTCTGGGGATTCTGACAGTACTTTTCCATGTCCATCTTGTGTTGGCGCTCTTGCATCAGGGAACAGCGATCCTCCTTCTGCTCGCGTTGCTTTACGTGATACATCGGATGATCCACGAGGCGCAGTGAGGCGGGCATAGAAAAGCGCCCGGCTCCGACAGGGAACTACTGCTCTGTCCACTTGTCTTTTGGCGTTATTGAACTAGAAGTGAGAATCCTGGGAGCGCGGACGTCCCGTCCGCCAGCGACGCTTGGGTTGGTAGCGTCCGAGACAGCATCAGCATCCGAGACGGATGCGTTGCCAGGCGCGTTTCCGCCAATATATCCGCACCCTGGCCATTTTTGTGGGGCGTCTACTGCTCTATTTACTTGTCTTTTGGCGTTGTTGAACTTTATGCGGACTGCCAAAGAACCGCCTAGGCGCCCAGATATGAGTTACTATCTCGACTTTTGCACCTTAAAAACTGAACCAGCAAGCCGCATTGGGCAGGGGTTTTGATCGCCGAATGGCCGACCTGGGGCAACACTCAACCAACTCTGCATGTTTCTTTTGTTGGCGTCGCCACACGCCCAACAGGTAGCCGCGCCACTTGTGCGGCTCGCTCTCCTTCCACGCCTCCTTGTTGGCACGCAAGGGAATGTGGGCGGCACGCAGGCCCGCCTCGAGCTTCTCTACATCCGCCGGCTTCCAGAGTTGAAACAGGAGCGGATAATCGGTCTCATCGTCACTGGAATGAAGCGTGACCAAGTCATGCGCCCAGACGTAGGTTCTGCTCACGGGATCAAACAACTTGGCGATGTGCTCGAACTCCTGCCCATAATGGATCAGCAAGGTGTCGTCCACACTCAACACGCCTCTTGGTTTTAGCTGCGTTCGCCTGATTCAAGGCTTCCAAACTGAAGGAACTTTGCGTCAACCAGCGGTTCAATGAACTTTGGTTGCGACTTTCCATAACGCACAGCCGATTGATCCCATCCACCGTCTTGTTTTCCGAGACAATCAAGCCGCTGATGTAGCGCTTGAATTCGATGAAGGCTTCGGCGGAAAAAACCTCGCGGAAGAACGGCGCATAATGCTCTACCAATTCTGGAAACTCAACCAAGGGAAACATGGCGCACCTCCAATCCTATCGCTTGCCCCCATTGTACCCTTTCTTTCCCCTTGGCTCAATCGCTAGCTCGGTGTTCAGTTGTTAAAGTACTGCAAAAGTCGAGTTAAGATTTGCAAAATTTGTTCCTGTCGTTCAGAATTAGAAAGCGCCACCGCCACGCTTTCCTCCTCTCCAAAAAAC
>JBKBPX010000131.1:0-4265 GCA_046292855.1 Anaerolineales bacterium | reverse complement strand
CACGTTCGTGCTTTCGGTGGCTCTGCTCATTTACCGTTGGAACGACCTGCGCGCTGAGGCCGAGATGAAGTCCATGCTCTCGCGTGAGGCGCTTTTCCTGCTGAACAATTTGCTGTTTGTCAGCATCCTGATCGTCTGCTTCTGGGGTGTGATCTTCCCACTGATCTCCGAGCTGGTGACCGGACAAAAAGTGACGGTCGGACCGCCTTTTTATGAGCGCGCTACAGCACCGCTTTTCGGGGGGATGATGGCGCTGATGGCCATTGCCCCTCTGGCTACTTGGGGCAAGTCCACCTGGAAAACGCTGGGAAGGGCGATCTGGAAGCCAGGTGTGGTAGCTCTTCTGGTTCCTCTGGCGCTTTGGGCAAAAGGTATCCACAATCTGGCAGCCTTGATTGGCTTTTTCCTGGTCGCTCTGGTGATGTTGGTGACCCTCTATGAAATCTGGCGCGCTGTGCGTGCCCGCCAGAGGGCGCAAAAAGAGGGTTTCTTGGTGGCGCTGGGGAGGCTTTTCGCGCGCAACCGGCGGCGCTACGGGGGATACTTGGTGCACATTTCTATGATGCTGATGGCTATCGGCATCTTGGGGATTGAGCTTTTCCAGACGGAGACGCAGGGAACGATCCGTTTGGGTGAGTCACTTCCCCTAGCTGGTTATCAGGTGCGCTATGATGATGTTGCGCGTTTCCCCGCTTCGGACGGGCGCGAGGTGACTCGTGCTGTGGTAAGCGTTTTCCGCAACGACCAGTATTTGGGAGAATTGCACCCGCGCATTGACTTTTACTTTGATACCCAGCAAACCATGACCATCCCGGGGCAGCGAACCACGCTGGCTGATGATCTCTATGTGCTGTTAGTGGATTGGCAACCGGTTTCTGCTGAACAGGCCACTTTCAAGATTTATCATAACCCCTTGGTTTCCTGGCTATGGCTGGGCGCGCTGCTCTTTATCCTGGCGATCCTTATCGCGGCCTGGCCCGAACCCGAAGCGGAATCTGTGCCTGTGAGAGCCGGGCGTCGTCTTTCCGCGCAGCCGGGTGCTTCTGATTAGGTATGGAAAAAATGAAGTGGAAACAGTTCCTTTTCCTTCTGTTCGGATTGTTCTCGGCGCTTCTGGCCTTGACGCGCCCTATTTTTGCCCAGGGGGGCACGCCCACTGACGACGAGGTCAACCGCATCGCGCGGCAGCTATACTGTCCGGTCTGCGAAAATACGCCGCTGGATGTATGTCCGACGGAGGCCTGCCGTCAATGGCGTGAGCTGATTCGTCAGATGCTGGCGGAGGGCAAAAGCGAAGAGGAGATCAAGCAATACTTTGTCGAACACTATGGGGCGCGGGTGCTCAGCGAGCCACCGCGTCAGGGATTTAACTGGCTTGTCTATCTGGCCCCACCCCTCTTGATTTTAAGCGGGGCGATTTTGCTCTTCCGCACAATGCGGAACTGGGTGAAGATTGCAGCAGTGGAGGCGGAGGAAATCCAGGAACTCAGCGATGACCCATTGGCGCGAAGGCTGGAAGAAGACTTGCGCAAGAGAGGGAGCTAGCTATGGAAGATGCATCTACCAAAAATGCTTCCCCGCGAGGGGTGCCCCTGTGGGCGCAGGTGATGATTTGGAGTGGACTGTTAGGATTGTTGGTGATCCTGGGAATTGGCCTGATGCGTACTCAGCAGGGATCAATCCAGCGTGGGGATCGCGTGCCGCCAAATCTCACATTGACGCTTTATCAGGGCTATGAATACAACGGCCAATCCCAGGTCTCGTTCCAGGAGCTGCGCGGCAAGGTTGTGCTCGTCAATTTTTGGGCTTCCTGGTGTAAGCCTTGTGAACAGGAGGCGGCTGAGTTACAACAGGTCTGGGAATATTACCAACCGAGCGGCGAGGTCCTTTTTCTGGGCGTGGATTACGTGGATACTGAGCCGGATGCGCGTATCTATCTCAAGAAGTTTAAGATCACCTATCCTAACGGGCCGGATCTGGGCACACGCCTGGCACAACGCTTTCGCATCAAGGGTGTCCCGGAGACCTACATTCTCGACCGGGAGGGCGTGGTGCGATATGTGAAAATCGGGCCTTTCCGCTCTGGGGAAGAGATTCGTTCTGTGATTGATCAGATCCTGGCAAAGCCATAACGAGGTAGGATGGACATTGGAGCCTTTCTCTTGATTCTGGCTGTACTCCTGGTTGTGGCGGCTTATATTACACAGCCTTTTCTTGCCCATGGTGGGCGCCGAGTAACTGCTGAAGAGGTGCATCATTCAGCGTTGCTAGCCGAGTATGAGCGGGTATTGAATACCTTGCAGGAATTGGATTTTGACCATCGTCTGGGAAAGGTGCCGGCAGAGGAATATCCTTTGCTACGGGCTGAGTTGATCAAGAAAGGCACTTTGTTGCTACAACAATTGGATGCTTCTCAGGCACAACTCTCCCAACAGGAGGCGGAGGCGCGCCTGGATCGCGCCAAGCCAGAGGGAGAATCCCGGCCAAGGTTGAGTGATGACGAGCTGGAGAAACTCCTGGCGGCTCGTCGCGCAGCGCGCAAGGGCAAGCGCACTGGTTTCTGTCCCTCCTGTGGCCAGCCGGTGCTGGCAGAAGATCGGTTCTGTGCCTCGTGTGGGAGGGCGATCAAATAGAGGGTCAATGGTCGGATACAAATAGTTTGATAGTCAGAAGGCTGTCAGGCTATGGGATTATCCGATTAGGTGACTACGCGATTGCTCACTATCAGACCAAAGACCATCTGACTATGAGACAATTCCTACGAAAGTCCCCTTTTCTTGCCTTTTGGCTCTGGCTAATACTTTTGCTTGTCGGCTGTAACTTTTCCCTGGCGGCAGACATTACGCCTCCGCCCGATTATCGTTCGCCCACTCCACCGCCCACGTTGGGGCCGCTTTACCCGAATGAGCCTCCGAATGTGGAACGTGGGAAGGCGATTTATATCGAAAAATGCCTGCCATGTCATGGAGAAAGTGGGCTGGGAGATGGTCCACAGGGAAAGCAGCTGCCGGTGCGTGTGACTGCTTTGGGGTTGCCCGAGGTGGCGCGTCCGGCTCGCCTGGATCGTTGGTTTACGGTCGTCACACAAGGCAACCTGGAGCGCTTTATGCCTCCTTTTATGAGTTTGAGCGCTCAAGAGCGTTGGGATGTGGTAGCTTATGCGCTGACGTTACACACTTCACCTCAGGAGGTAGAAGGAGGCCGGCAGATTTTTGAGCGCCTTTGCGCCGCCTGTGATACGCGCATTTTCCGTGACCAGGAGCGCATGGCGGCACTCTCCAATCAGGATTTATTTAATTGGCTGACAAAGGGAAGTGACGAGTTCCGGGCACTAAGCGGAATTAGCGAGACGGATGCCTGGAAGGTGGTGGCTTATCTACGCTCCTTGAGCTTCTCTATCCCTCAGGCAGCGCCACCCCCTACCCAGGAGGTGGGCACACCAACTGTTGCTGAGACCGCCGCGCCAGGTGCGCTCGCAGGTACACCGGTTTCGGCAACGGAGATGCCCGAAGGCGGCAGCCCGGCCACGGGTCCGATAGAGAGCGCTGCGGCAGCCGGCTCAAGCCAGTATGTTGTTCAGGGCGTGGTCGAAGCTGCGGACGGCACGCAGCTGCCTTCTTCCCTCCAAATTACTTTGCGCGGTTATGATCATGACCCCAATGCCATGCCAACCGAGAAAGTTACGCTCACTACGTCCTTGAATCCGGATGGGAGCTATCGCTTTGAAGGGGTGGAAATGCCGGCCGGGCGGATTTTCGCAGCCGAGGTGGATGTGAATGGAGTGCGTTATAGGTCGCCTTTTGCTGTGATCGCAGAGGGAGAGACCGAGCTGAATCTTTCCCCTATTCGCATTTACCCGGTGACGGAGGATTTCAGCGCGCTGCGCATTACACAAACCCATGTGCAGGTGGATGTGGGGGATGGGCAGCTGCAGGTATTTATGGCGTATTCGATCCTCAATTCTGGGGAACAAACTGTGCTGGTGCGCACCGATGGGGCAAGTTTGCCGTTTTTGCGCTTCCCGGCCAATGCCAGCCAGACGGGAGTGCAATTAGCTCAGGATAGTGCGCCGCTCCTGGATGCGGGTGACGGTTTTGCCATGCCGCCGAGCGCGGACCCTTATGGCTTTATCGCTTTCTACCTGTTACCTTACCAGAATAATCGGGCAGAGGTGGAGCAGCCCTTTGTGTTGGCGAGTGATTCGGTCATCATTATCCTGCCCGAGGGGATGAGCGCCAAAGGAGAGGGATTGTGGACGCCGGGAC
>JBKBPX010000130.1:0-4407 GCA_046292855.1 Anaerolineales bacterium | reverse complement strand
GAATGGCCGCTCCCCAGGCGGAATTCCCCGAGGCCGGAGATGTGGTCGGCATCCTACGCCGGCGCAAGGATGCTCAGGAGATTGCCCGCATCCGCAAAGCCATCGAGATCGCCGAGAAGGCGCTGGAAACTGTGCTTCCTTCCATTCGGGTCGGCATGAGCGAACAGGAAGTGGCCGCGGAGCTTACCCTCCAGCTTCTCCGCCACGGCTCCGAGGCGGAGCTTCCATTCCCCCCCATCGTCGCCGCCGGGCCGAATTCGGCCAATCCCCATGCCACCCCCAGCGATCGTCCCTTGCAAGCGGGCGACTTGCTGATCATAGATTGGGGCGCCACCTATCAGGGCTATATTTCTGACCTGACGCGCACCTTCGCCATCGGGAGAGTGGACGAAGAACTTCGGCGCATTGCCCAAATTGTGGAGGAAGCCAATTTACGCGGGCGCCAGGCCGCGGGTCCAGGACGCGCTTGCGCCGAAGTGGACCGAGCTGCACGCCGCTATATCGAGGCCGCCGGCTACGGCGTCGCCTTCACCCATCGCACAGGCCATGGCATCGGCCTGGAAGCCCACGAAGAACCCTATCTGCGCGGCGATAACCTCCAGCCCCTGGAAATCGGCATGACCTTCACTGTCGAGCCGGGCATCTATCTTGCCGGGCGCGGGGGGGTGCGCATCGAAGATAACCTGGTCATCACCGAAAGCGGCGCCGAAACCCTGACCACGCTGCCGCGCTCCCTGCGCGCCATCGGATGAGCGGATTTTAATCTTACCCTACCCAACAGAAAAAGAAGGTGGTATAAGAAAAAATGCCCTGCTGTGCTCGTGATGCTGCACTTATAACGGTCCTGAGCCAACACCCCTCGTACTGGGACCCGATCTCACGGTAGGAACGCGATAGGCCAGAGCCAAGGCGGGAATACCGGGTAGGGACCCAACCTGCGAAAGCGGGTTCAGACCCTGGCAGCACACGGCACGTGCGGGGCTTTTGCGTGTGAGCGGTTGGAGAATTGAGTTCGCGGCAAAAACTCACCACAGAGATAGAACTTCTTCGCTAGTTAACTCCCCATACGCTGTGGTAAACAAGCCTTTTGCAAAAGAGTCAGAATTTCGGGAACAAAAATGATGATTCGCCTTTACCACCTCTCCGTTGAGGGTGTGCAACTCGTAAAAGAAGAGGAAGGCAGCCTCGATGCCCTGACGCAACGCCTGCCGCCGGGCCTCTACACGACTTTTCGCACCCTGGATGGCGGACGGCGTGTCTTTGGTCTGCGCGATCATCTGAAGCGACTCTATCAGCCGGCAGCGCGCCTGGGAATTCAGCCAGGGAGTGCACCGCAGGGGCTCCGCGCTGCGCTGCGCCAGATCGCTGCATCCTTCGCCTCAAAAGAGTGCCGCCTACGCCCCATCCTGCTCCTGGAGGGAGAGCCTGGCGACCTCTACGTGTTGGCCGAGCCTTTTTCTCCCCCACCACCTGAACTTTATGAAAAAGGCGTTGCCGTGATCACTGTGCCAATGCGGCGCGTCAATCCGCGTCTGAAAGCTACCGGTTTCATCCAGTTCAGCGCTGAAGCCCGACGTAAGTTAGCCGAAAGCGGCGCCTACGAGGCTATTCGCGTGCGCCTGAGGAAAGACTGTCCGCACGGCGAAGCCCTGGAGGGGTTGACGAGCAACTTTTACGTCCTGCGCGGCGATACTCTGATCACGGCCAGGGAAGGCATCCTGCCCGGTGTAACGCGCCGTGCCCTCCTGCGCCTGGCACGGGCCCAGCAGCTGAAGATAACCTATCATCCCCCTTGTCTGGGAGAACCATTCGACGAAGCCTTTCTGACATCTAGCTCGCGTGGCGTGGTGCCCATCGTGCAAATAGACCAACAGGAAATCGGTGACGGAAGGCCTGGGCCCTATACCCAGCGCCTGATCCAGGCCTATCAAGAGTACACACTCCGATATGCTGAGATGATATAATGGACGGTGGACCGTGGACGGTGGACGGTGGTATGTTTGTTTCTGTTTTTGGCGGCTCTCAACCTAGACCAGGAGACCCGATGTACCAACAGGCTTATGCCCTGGGGCGCGGCCTGGCGCTTCAGGGACACACCGTCTTGACCGGCGGCTATATCGGCACGATGGAGGCGATCAGCCGCGGCGCGGCAGAAGCTGGCGGTCACGTGATCGGCGTCACCTGTGCCGAGATCGAGCGTTGGCGCCCCGTTGGGCCAAATCCCTGGGTCAAAGAAGAGTGGCGCTGCGAAACCCTGTTGGAGCGCCTCCAGCGCATTATCCTAGGCAGTCAGGCCTCGATTGCCCTGCCCGGTGGCCCTGGCACTCTCACCGAGATCGCTCTGACCTGGAACCTGATGGTTATCCAGAGCATTCCACCTCGTCCATTGATCCTGATTGGCCCGGGCTGGAAGGCCATTTTCGAGCGCATGTTCAACGACCTTGGCGCCTACACGCCCCCCTCTCAACGTAACCTGCTTCGCTTTGCCCCAGATGAGCACGCCGCGCTGACCATGCTTGCCAATCTATAATTAGAGATACAGCGGAGAAAATCTGCTTTCCCAATCATCGAGCCATCTCGATCACCCAAACCCATTACCAACTTCTGAGGTCCCTCCATGTCCGAAAAGCTCCCTTCCCGTCAAGAAGACTTTTCCGAATGGTACAACCAATTGGTTCTACGCGCCGAACTGGCCGATTACGCGCCGGTGCGTGGATGCATGGTCGTCCGCCCCTATGGTTGGGCGCTCTGGGAAAATATCCAGCAGGCCCTAGACCGCCGCTTCAAAGAGACCGGCCACGTCAATGCCGCTTTCCCACTCTTTATTCCCATGTCTTTCCTGGAAAAAGAGAAGGAGCACGTCGAGGGCTTTTCGCCGGAATTGGCGATCGTGACGCACGGAGGCGGTGAAGAGCTAGCCGAGCCGTTGGTGGTGCGCCCGACTTCTGAGACCATTATCGGCTATATGTACGCCAAATGGATTCACTCCTATCGCGATTTGCCCGTGCTCATCAATCAATGGGGCAACGTCGTGCGTTGGGAGATGCGCACCAAGCTCTTCTTGCGCACGCTGGAATTTTACTGGCAGGAAGGCCACACGGCTCATGCGACGGAGCAAGAAGCCATCGAAGAAACCCTGCGCATGTTGGATGTCTATGCGGATTTCGCCATCAACGATGCTGCCGTGCCGGTCATCAAGGGCAAGAAGACCGAAAGCGAAAAATTTGCCGGGGCGGTGATGTCCACTACCATTGAGGCGATGATGCAGGATAGGCGCGCCTTGCAATCCGGCACCTCCCATTTCCTGGGACAAAACTTCGCCCGCGCCTTTGAAATCCGCTTCCTGGATCGGGATAAGGAGCTAAAGTACGTCTGGACTACCTCCTGGGGATTGAGCACACGCTTTATCGGTGCCATCATTATGACCCATGGAGATGATCAAGGGTTGATCCTGCCCCCCAAACTGGCGCCGATTCAGGTGGTGATCGTGCCGATCTACAAGAACGATGCCGAACGCTCCCAGATGCTGGAGGTGGCACAACGCTTGGCAACCGAACTCAAAAACGGCGGGTTGCGCCTGAAATTGGACGATCGCGACGACGTCACACCCGGCTTCAAGTTCAACGATTGGGAAATGCGCGGTGTGCCACTGCGCATCGAGATCGGCCCCAAGGATGTACAAAATAACCAGGTAACCCTGGCAAGGCGCGATCGCCCTGGCCGCGAAGGGAAATCCCCCGCCTCACAGCAGGGACTCGTCGAGGCCGTCCGCTCCATGCTGAACGATATTCACCGCTCCCTGCTCGAACGCGCCACCACCTTCCGCGATGCACATATCTTTGACCCGAAAGACTACGCTGAATTCCAGGAAGTTGTGCAAAACGGTTGGGCCTTCTCTTGGTGGTGTGGCCGCAAGGAATGCGAGACAAAAATCAAAGAAGACACCAAAGCTACCTCCCGCTGCATCCCCTTTGACCAACCCGGCGGCAGCGGACGGTGCATCGTTTGCGGCGATAGGGCAGAACAGAAAGTATACTTTGCACGCGCTTATTGACGTTTGTGGAGACCGGACAAAGGATGACACACTTCCGGTGAGCAGTTTGCCTTTCTGCAGGAGCCCAAAATATGGAAAGCTCTTCCCCCCCGTTCGCCAATAGCGGCAAGAAGAATCTGTCCGCCTGCCTCATCATCGTTTTTGTGCTCTTTTGCGTCGGCGCGTTCGCCGTAGGGATAGGAACCATCGCCCTCCTCTCCATTTTCTCGCCGCTTTCCCAGCTGGAGGTCAATGTCGAGGCGCCGGAGAACCTCTACCAGGACGACGCCTTTGATCTCATCGTTCGTGTTTACAATCCTTCAGACCGCCCGGTCACACTTTCCCAAATTGACATCCAGCATGGCAGACAGATA
>JBKBPX010000129.1:0-4413 GCA_046292855.1 Anaerolineales bacterium | reverse complement strand
ATCGCCTGTGCCCGCAGGCTATCCACGCGCTCACCGTTCAGCCAGGGCTCCAAGTCGAGGGAGAAGGTCAAAAGCGCGATGCGGTTGTTGCGGTCGGCCACCTCTTCAAACCAGATGGTGTCATAATCCAGCCGCCCGTGGAGCCAATCCTCCAGTCGGTGATGGCGGCGCTCCCGGCATACCTTGCAAGGCTTGCCCTTGTTGGTAGGGTCTCCGTTGAGCCGCACCTGACAGACAGGGCAGACGTGCCCGCGGCTTTCCTCAGGAACACGCTGGCATATATTCCACGGACGATGAACCGGGATCGCCAGTTTCTTCACTGCTTCCATCCGCTCCTGCACCATCGGTACCAGCGAGCGCGTAGGGCTGCTCAGACGCACCAGCGGCGGGGTTTCGAGATGGAGCGACTCGGCAATGCGATCAACCTCTTGTTGGAGATACTGCTCCCATCCATTGAGCCATGAAGCAGGCACGCTCTCATCAAACCGCTCGCCTGGGAACGAGAAGATGGCCACGCTGCTGTCCAGGTAAAGCAAGGACCCAACGGCAAGATCCACCTCAATAAGTTCCGCAACCCAGTGGAAAAATTCATCCAGCACAGCCCGCGTTCCGGTCCAGTCCCCAATCTTTACCGCCCGCGCCTCGTAGTGGTCTGCGCCGATCGCCACCGTGAGCAGGCGCCAGCGGATCTTCTGTTTGATACCGCTGTCTTGCCAGGGAAAGGAGCTATTCAAGATCGCAGCTGCCACCGCACTCTTAAACAGGGCGGCGGCCACGTAGGACTGGTCCCAGAGGGTGACATCGTTATTGGGCAAACGGGTCTCGGCAAGGGTGGAGAGCAATGCCTCTCGGATATAGGAACCGGGGCCGATGGCGTTGTCCCGCCATCGCCGCCAATGGGCTGCGTCAGCTACCCTTTGGAAGGACAAAGTCTTCAGCTCCTCCAGCACTCGGCACATCTCAATCACCAGTTGCCGCCAGCCGCGCTCGCTTAAAACCTCGGGCGGATCAGCGAAGAGGTTGCGCTTGGGGTGACCGAAGGGTGAAGAAAGCCACAGATGGGGCAGGGACTGGCCCAAATACTGGGAGGTCCTTGTAGGTAGATTTTTCTCAATCCCCGAGGCCATCCCATGCCCGGCCTGGAGCAGCCCTAGCAGCCCCGGATTCCGTTCACGGTGCTTTTCGGTGAATTCTTTCATGGAACTCGGCCAATGCACCTGCATGATGGCGCTGCCGGGAAACGTTTTCACCCAGCCCAAAAGATCATCCCAGGGAAACGGTGGCTGCTCGGCGTCATGCCATTTAAGATCGTCGTACTGGACTTTATCGCCGCCATGGTAGCGCAGGAACTCCATACGTGCCTTGCCGGCCATGTGCAACCAGCCGATGGCTTCGCAGGCAAGGAGCACGGCACGGTGTTGCCGAAGCGTTGCTGCGGGGCCAAAGGTGCTCATGATGTCCCTCCTGGAAACCAACCTTGAATCTGCAGCCAGAGGTCATCCCGGCTCGTGCATGTAACGGTCGGCTGCCCCTTGCGGAACGCTTGCCACTGGGTGATCTTCGCCGTCCCCCACCCCACGGTGCGCTTGGCCGAGATGCCGTAGGTGGTCAGGAGCATCTCGATGGCTTCCAGGAGCTTAGGCAGAAAGTCCTTTGGGTCGGCTAACGGCTTCATCCCCGGCCAGGGGGCGTAGAGGAGCCAGAGTGTTCCCTTGCCGCCCTCTTCGAGTTCCTCCGGGTTGCTCTGCTTTGGTCTGCGACCGGGCACCACTTCGTAGTAGATAGGCCGGGTACCGGCGCGCCGCTCGCGGCTGTGGGGGTTGATGACCTCAAAGCCGATCTTGTTGAACCAAGTAGGATAGAAGACCAAGGCGCCCTGGTGGAAACTCCGCTCCTCTCCCTTCTCGTTACCGAAGAGGTGCAGGATCCAGTCCGGCTCTTTCCACTCTTCGAACTTTTTGCCTTCCTCTAAGTGCTCCCGCAGCCCCTCCTGCATCCGGCAGGCCCAACGGAGCATCCCCTTCCAACTCGCGGCGGACATAAACGGCACACCGAAGACCCGATCCTTGCGCACCGGGTTGTCCAGCACGTGGAAGACACGGTCGTCTTTGGAGTACCAGGGGGTGAGGAGTTCAAACTCCACCTGCAGGCCGAACCAATTTGCATGCAAGCCACTCGGGGGCCAAGCCTCGAGCTTGAGATCAGACGGCAGCTTGCATGTCATCTGTTTTGCTGAGTTTATGTAGTTTCTACGGGCTGTGTTCTTATCCTTTGTGGAGAACCATACCGCGCAGCCGTCAACGAAACCGCTGGCGAGATCCACACAACCATTCTGCCCGGTCGTGGGGCACTGCTGCTGACCCTCTAGATACACGTAAAAATCAAAGCTCATGGGTTTGTCCCTCCCCAAAGGCTCTTTAGAATCTCTTCGCTGGTCAGAAACTCGTCATCCTTTAGATCAGACCATACTTGCCGGAGCCCTTCCTTCATTACGTCAAACCCCACCATTACGTCAAACCCCACCGTCCCCGGCTTAACAAACCCAAAGGTGCGCCCGCCTTCCTGCGGATGCTTGAAGCTGAACACCTTCTTGCTTTCCTGCTGGCGGCCGGCGAGCCAGGAGTCACCTTGTTTGGATTGATTTCTGGGCTCCGGGCGGCCAATAATGCGATTGAAGGTGCTTATTTTTGCATCTTGCCTCGCCAAATACTTACCCTTACCCTTCACGCACCAGAAGTTTTTGAGCGAGGCCCAGGAGAAGTCGTGATGTCGGCCCTGCTCGTTGTACTGATGAGGAGCATCGCGCCAGTTCTTAGCATAGAGGTAGTCTTGAATCTCTTTACACCCCTTCTTGCACTTCCACTTAGATGGGCCTGACAAGTACTGGACTAACCCGAAATCTTGATGATGGGGAGCGGTTTGGCGATTCGGTTCATCCGATGGCTTCAACACCGTCTTTCCCCCGATCGCCCCATATTCCGCGATCAGGCGCAGGGTGCAGTCCAGCAGGCACCACTCCTCTTCGCGTATGGGCCGGAGCGGGATGAAGCGCAGCGTAAACTCTGTATTCGCGGCACTCTGTTTTTGAATAACTTTTCCACCCGTGTCCAGCACCATCAGTCGGAACTTGCGCGCCCAACCGGTGCAGCCGAAGAGTTCGCAGACCACGCAGTGGTGGCCGGGCTCAGTCGGATTCTTCTTATGGTCCGGGCAGCGCACCGGACTGGTGGGGTCGCATGCCTTTCCGCCCAGCCCCCGCACCAATACCTCGAACCACCAGCGCAGCGATCCCATCAGTCCGGTGGGGATCAGACGATTGCCACTTTGATACACATCCCCCGTCCAGATTGGCGTAAGCGCCTTCAGTTTCCACTCATAGCTGCCGCTCGTCATCGCATCCCCTCCCCTTCGATTTCGTGAGGCGATATCTGAAAATAATCGATCCGCGTCACGGGCTCCCACCCCAGCCGGGCAGGGTCCTGCACCGTCACAAGCCTCGGCCTCGTGGCGCAATCCAAGACCACATAGAGCCAGTAATCCTCTCGCAAGCGGCCGGCGGTCTTGTATTCATTGGGAGTGAGCACAATGGGGCCCGAGGTGGCGCGGCCTTTGACCTCGATGAAGCGGACCTGCCCGCTTTCGGGGTGGCGGGAGAGGATGTCGAACCCGCGGTTCCCCTGGGAGACGTCCTCCGGCAGCCAGCCCCGCTCCCGCTCGTAGCGCATGGCCACCTCCATGGCGATGCGCTCTACCTCCGCATCGGGGACCAGCTCGCGCACCGCTCCCTCCTCGGGGTAAGGCAACACCAGGGCGGAGCCGATGCGCGTGATGTCGGCGATGGCGAGTTGCTGCGCCTGGGCCAGTTCCTTGCGGCGGCGCTCCAAGCGCTCGATCAACTCGTCATAGCGCTTCCGGGCCTCGCTCAAGGCCAAAGACACCTCCTCCCCGCGCTGCTGGCGTTGCAGGAGCTCCGCCACCTGCAGCTGCTGCCGATGAATCAAGGTGTTCAGGCTCAGCTCCACGTGCTGGTCGATGGTCTTCAGCTCCTTCAGGCGCTCCCGCCGCACCTCCTCCAGAAAAGCCTCAAGTCCCTCCTGGAAAAGGAACTCCTCCACCGCTTGAGGATCCACCGGGATCGACGGCTTCTCCGCCGGCGGCGGGTCCGCGGGGATAAGATCGAGGAACACCGTCGGTTGGCGCAGCCGCTTCTCCCCGCTTTCCGTGATCTCCACCACGAAGAGGCGGCGATGCAAGGTGTTCCCCTGTCCGTCGGCCACCGAGGCGGCGAAGACCTCGAGGCGAGCGGGGGCTTTCCGGCCGAGCTCGTAGAAGATGGCGCCCCGGCGCAAGTCCCCCTGGGCTTCCTCCCAAAGGGCCTCCCGGACCGCCTCGAAGAGGGGGTGTCCCGGCGTC
>JBKBPX010000128.1:0-4424 GCA_046292855.1 Anaerolineales bacterium | reverse complement strand
AATGACAGATGGCAAGAGGTATTCAACTCTTTGGACCAATTTCTGATCAAAGGTCACATTTCCCTGGAATCTTGTGGCCGGTTGCTTGACCGTTTGGATGTGCTGATTGGGGAGCTATCCAGGGATGCCGGTGAGCAGGGAGAAAGTCTTGGATTGCGCCTGGTGGTTCGGTATCAAGAATTGTTACACCTGGTTTGCCGGCAAGTTGAGAAATTGGAAATCCTTCGCGAGCTTAGTCTTAATCTCACATCCACGTTGGATTTAAGCGCGGTGTTGGAAAAGATCGCAGCCGAGGCTATGCGCTTGGTCGAACATGCAAGTACAGTCAACATCTTTCTTTTCCAAGAGGGGGCATTGCATTTCGGCGCGGCGCGGGATCGCCTTGGGGTGCGCGACAAGCCTTTCGCTGAGCCGCGTCCACATGGTTTGACCTATGCTGTAGCGCGTAGCGGTGAGATGATCATTGTGGAAGATATGCGCACCCATCCCCTCTTTCAGGATGCGCCTGATTCCTGGGATGGTTCGATTATCGGCATCCCTCTCAAGGCCGGATCGGGGGTGGTAGGAGTGATGAACCTGTCACGCGCGGTGAGGGGATCATTCACGGCTAAGGAGTTGAATTTTTTGCAATTTCTGGCTGATCGGGCGGCGTTGGCGATCAGGAATGCCTTGTTACATCAGTCGGTCAGTCAGCAGGCTTACACGGATCCGCTGACCGGCTTACCAAATCGCCGTGCCTTGGATGAATTCTTAGAACGCGAGATCAGCTTGGCGCAACATCAGAGAACATCGCTATGCGTGATCATGATGGACCTGGACGGTTTTAAATACATCAACGATGCATATGGACACGTCACAGGCGATAAAGTCTTGCAGGCAGTGACCAGGCATTTGCAACACAACCTGCGAACATCGGATTTTCTGGCACGTTATGGCGGGGATGAGCTTACCCTGGTGCTTTCAAAAACCACACTTTTGGAGGCCCAGAAAGTGGCCAGCAAAGTACGTCATTCAATGAGCGAGTTTCATTACTTGCTGGATGGTGAAACGCAAGCCACCCTGAGCATTTCTGGGGGAATTGCCGCTTACCCGATGCATGCCCTGAGCGCTTCAGATTTGTTACGAGCTGCCGATCAGGCACTTTATCGCGCCAAAAGACGCTATCGGGGCGAATTTCTGGTGGCCACGCCCCTGAAACGCCGCTGAGAATTGCCATAAACGCCGCCATTTTCTGGTTAGCGGAGCGCACTTGCTAGCTCGGCTTGTGCCCCTTGTACCAGTGCCGCAAAGTTGACGCTCTTCAAGCGGTTTACCAGCTCTACCTGCGCGTCACACCATACCGGTTTGATAGGGCAACTTTCCTCGAATATGCAAATCCCTTCATTCGTTACACATTCGTTGAGCCGGATAGGCCCGTCAATTGCCTCCACCACATCCAATAGCGTGATTTGGGAAGGATCGCGTGCCAGGGTGATGCCTCCGCGCGCGCCTCGCGAAGTATGAAGCAATCCGGCAATGGAAAGCTGGGAGACAATTTTCGCTAAGAACGAAGGGGGGATATGCTGTGCTTCAGCCACATCGCTGGTGGCAACTCGCTGCCCTTTTCCAGCACGTGCCAGGTAGAGCATTGCCCGGATAGCGTAATCTGCCTGTCGTGTGATTTGCATAGCACCTCTCTAAATCAGATAAGAATGACCTGGTTATGCTATTTTATAGTGTTTCTTGTCACAAAGCAAGTGATGGAGGTCGTACGTTAATTATGACTTTTACTAAGGATTTGTCCATTCTGTTGGTAGGGAATTCTTTTCCTGCCTACATTCTGAAAGGGCATGTTACACGTTATAATTGCGAAAGGAGAGAATACCTTGAAGAAAAAAGAATCCTCAATTCATGAAATTCCTTCTATGAGTCACCTGCGAATTACAGATGATTTGGATGCTCTTCTGGCAGTGCTGCCAGAAGATATTCGCCGCGCGGTCGAACAAGCAAATGATAGTGATAATCTGCTGGAAGTGATTCTCGACCTTGGGCGGGTGCCGACGGCGCGTTTCGTGGATCGCGAGATCGTGCTGCGCAAGCGCGAAGTGACGCGCGAGGAGATTGACTATGTGGACGCGCGGGTGGGCGAATTCGATGCGGATAATCGTGCCGGAATCGAGCGCACGCTGCACCGTATCTCTGCCATCCGTAACCGACGTGGCCACATTGTTGGTCTGACTCTGCGCGTTGGGCGCGCAGTCTATGGCACGATTGATATTATCGAGGACATTATCACCTCCGGCAAAAACATTCTGCTGCTGGGTCGTCCAGGTGTGGGGAAGACCACCTTGCTGCGCGAGGCGGCGCGTATCCTGGCGGAAACACGGCGGGTGGTAATTGTGGATACTTCGAATGAGATCGGTGGGGATGGGGATGTGCCTCACCCGGCCATCGGCAAGGCGCGCCGCATGCAGGTGCGCGAGCCTATGCTCCAGCATGAGGTGATGATCGAGGCAGTCGAGAATCACAACCCCGAGGTGATCGTCATTGACGAGATCGGGCGCGAGCTGGAAGCAGCAGCAGCTCGTACGATCGCGGAACGCGGCGTGCAGTTGATCGGCACGGCCCATGGGAACACGCTGGAGAATCTGCTCCTCAACCCGACCCTGAGTGACCTGGTGGGAGGAATCGAAGCCGTGACGCTTTCGGATGAGGAGGCGCGTCGACGCGGCACGCAGAAGACCGTGTTGGAGCGTCGTGCCCCTCCGACTTTCGATGTGCTGATTGAGATCCAAAATCGCGATCGCCTGGCGATCCACATGGATGTGGCCGCATCGGTTGACGCGCTCCTGCGCGGGCGGCCGATCCCGCCGGAAATTCGCACCCGCGAACTTGATGGGCAAATTCGTATCGAGCGTGTCGCTACCCGGCCTATGGAGCGCCAGGAGTCCGTTTCGCGCAGCCCATTGCCCCTCGAAAGCGCTCCGGGGAGCGCCTCATTGGCTCCTATCCGAATTTACCCCTATGGGGTTGCCCGTAACCGCCTGATGCAGGCGGCAAAGCGCCTGGGAGTGCCGGCCATCCTGGTGCGGAGCGCCGACGAGGCGCAGGCTCTGGTTACGTTGCGCACCTACTACCGTAATCACCAGCATACCATTCTTGAGGCCGAAGAGCGCGGCGTGCCGATCTATGTGTTGCGTTCCAACACCGTCAATCAGATCGAGCAGTTCCTGAGCGATTTGTTCAATTTGCCTTCCGACGAGCTACCCCCTCATGAGATGGAGGCCATTCGTCAGCAGACGGAGCAGGCAATCCAGGCGGTGTTGAATGGGGAACGCTGGGTAGACCTGCCCCCAGCACCTGCCTTTGTGCGTCGCCTGCAGCACGAGATGGCGCGTCAGGCTGACTTGGTCTCCCATTCCTATGGCAAAGAGCCGCGCCGGCACGTGCGCATCTTCCGCGAGTAAAGCATTCCCGCATTCTACGAGGATGCCTGATGTTTATTACCTTTGAAGGGCCGGAAGGCTCCGGAAAAACTTCTCATCTTTCTGCCCTGGCACGCTATTTGGAAGGACGTGGCGTGCGCGTATATTGTACGCGCGAGCCGGGAGGCACCTCGATCGGAGAACAAATTCGCGCCGTGATCCACGACCTGCGTAACCAGGAAATGCATCCGCGCACGGAGACCCTTCTCTACCAGGCGGCGCGAGCACAACTGGTGGAGCAGGAAATCCGCCCGCGCTTGGCATCTGGGGAATGGGTGCTCTGTGATCGCTACGCCGATTCAACCCTGGCTTACCAGGGCTATGGTCATCGTCAGGATCTGGAGCAGGTGCGCCTTTTGATCCGCTATGCTACCGGTGGCTTGACACCTGACATCACCTTTTTGCTGGATGTGGATGTGGAAACCGGCCTGCGCCGCAAAATTCAGGATGGCACGGAGTGGAACCGCCTGGATGCCTACGCGTTGGAGTTCCATCAGCGTGTGCGTCAGGGGTATTTGGAGCTGGCTGCTGCTGAACCGCAACGTTGGGTGGTTGTGGATGCCTCTCAACCATGGGAGGAGGTCCAACAACGTTTGTGCCGGGCGATCGAGCAGATCCTGCAAGGGATGAGTGCTTAGAGAGAGTATCTGAAATTCCACAACAAAGCCTCCTGTATCCTTTTCGCAGTATGGGCGCCAATTAGGCTCTCTTGTGAGATATTGTGCGAGCTGATCAACGTTATGTGCTATAATTTAGAGTGTCTATGGCTATCGGGTTTAAGGAATACATGGAATTGATCTCCCTCCTGCATGACCACCCGGAATGGCGGGAGCCGCTCCGTCAAATGTTGCTGCCGGAGGAGGTCCTGCGCTTGCCTGAGTCGATGGCCGAGCTGCGCGCAAGCGTACGGGAGCTAATTGAAGCTCAAAAGCGCTCAGACCAACGCATTGAAGAGATTGT
>JBKBPX010000127.1:0-4434 GCA_046292855.1 Anaerolineales bacterium | reverse complement strand
AAAGCTCTTCCTCTCCCAAATCCTCACACACTAAGAAATCTCCCTGGACACAAGTTACTTTCTCTTCCCCACCTTCTTCCCATTCACCCAGAAGGTATATTCCCCTGTTCTCGAAAGCAGCTGAATCCGCACGGCAAAAGGCTTGAGCACCTGAACGCACATTCTCTGCGGATCGGTCACGGAATATACTTCGATCCGGATGTTGCCCTCCGCATCGGGCGGCTGCACCTGAACGCGCAACTCATGACAAGGCGTCGGCAGGGAACCCTGCAGGCTCAGAACATACTGTGGCGGGTAGCTCTCCATTACCAGGATGTCAATGTTTTCCAAAAATACCGGCCCTCGCGTCAGGGCGACGTCGTTTTCGCGTGGCAGGTAAAGGATAGGGAGCATGGTTGGAACAGAGAAAGTCGAGGGATACGAAATCGTCGCCGGCGGGGAGGCAATCACGCTTGTCGCCATCGGCGCTTCAACTGTCGCTGGGGGGGAGGAAATCACACTTGTCGCGGCCGGCGCCTCACCTGTGGGGGAAGGCATGCAAGCCACCAGCAACACGAAGAACAGGGCACAGAAAAAGGGACGCATAGACACCTCCTGGTGCATACAACGCCCCTTCTTCTGTCATAGTTCCCACGCCGATCACCGCCTATCCCTTGATCACCGCCACCGGCCGCAAGCGCGCCACTTTGCGGGCAATCCCCACGTGACTGACCGTCTCCACCACGCGGTCCACGTTCTTATAGGCTTGCGGCGCCTCCTCGGCCAGCCCGGAAAGCGAACCGGCGCGCACCTTGATTCCTTCGCCCTCCAGCTTGCGTCGCAGCTCCTCCCCACGAATATCCTTCTTCGCCTTCGCCCGCGACATCACCCGCCCGGCTCCGTGACAGGTGGAACCAAAGGCACGGCTCATACTCTCTTCCGTTCCCACCAGCACCCAGGAAGCCGTCCCCATGCTGCCGGGGATGATGACCGGCTGACCGATGGGTTGATATTCGGGCGGCAAGCCCGGTGAAGCGGGGCCGAAGGCACGCGTGGCACCCTTGCGATGGACACATACCTTGACTTTCCGTCCTTCAATCTCATGGGTTTCGATCTTGCCCATGTTATGCGCGATATCATAGACCTGGATCAGCTGCCAGCCTTTTTTGAAATGCGGCGCAAAAGTTTCTTCAAAGGCGCGGCGGGCCGAATGCGCCAGCAGCTGACGATTGGCAAAGGCAAAATTCGCTGCGGCGCGCATGGCTTTCAGGTAGTCTTGTCCCTCCGGGCTATCCATCGGCGCGCAGACCAGCTCCCGGTCAGGAAGTTGAATTCCATAGCGCTTGACCGCATGTTGAAAGGATTGGACATAATCAGTACACACCTGATGCCCCAACCCGCGCGAACCGCAGTGAATCTGCACTGCTAGGCAACCTTCTTGCAAGCCCATCGCTGCCGCCGCTTGAGCATCGAAAACTTGCTCCACCACGTCTACCTCGATGAAATGGTTGCCGGCTCCTAGCGAACCGATCTGCTCGCGTCCGCGCTGCTTGGCGCGCTCGCTGACCTTCGAAGGATCTGCGCCCTCCAGCATGCCAAATTCCTCGGTGCGTTGCAAATCGGTTTCGCTAGCATAGCCCTCCTTCAAAGCCCAGCGTGCTCCTTCGCGCAGCACCTTATCCAGCTCACTGCTGCTCACCTTCACCACCCCTTCACTGCCCACACCGCTCGGACAGTATTCGTTCAGCAGCGTGGCCAACGTATCCAAATAGGGCAACGCCGCCTGATACTCGATTCCCGAAGTCAGCAGCCGCACGCCGCAGTTAATATCGTAACCGATCGCCCCAGGTGAAATCACCCCATGCGGATACTCGGTCGCCGCCACCCCGCCAATGGGAAAACCGTATCCCTGGTGCACGTCCGGCATCACCAGGACCCGCCCAACCAATCCCGGCAGGGTAGTCGCGTTCACCGCCTGCTCCAGCGACTTATCCTCCAACACCTCCAGCAGCAGTTCCTCGCTTGCGAATACCCGCACCGGCACACGCATGTCCTTGCGAAACGAAGTGGGGATTTCCCACTCATAGTCGCTGATCTTGATAAAGTCTTTGAGCTGCATCCTTACCTCCTAAACATCAAACACGATCTCGGTCTCAAATCCGCTTTCCGTCTGACGGATGGTCAGATTGTGGAAAGTCACCGCTTTGATCGCCTTGATCAGACTGCGCAGCCGCCGCGATTGGGCTCGAGCAGAAAGGCGCCACATCTCACCTGAAGTAATCTGAATCTCGAAATCCTCGAACAGGAGGTTCTCCTGCTCCTGAGCATAGAGCAGCTCCGAAAGGAATCCCACCAAAAGCGCTTCCGCATCTGGGCCTTGGACCTCGAACTCTCGCGCTGTGCCCGAAGCGTGAGGCGGCGCCGAGGCTTCTTCCGCTTGCGCCCCGGCCAGGGCATACATGCCGCGCGCCGCCTCGATAAATAGCTCAGGCAAACTGCCTGCCCAGACACGCAATGCCCAATCCGCGGTATGTGGCACCTCCTGGTAGCCCATCTTCTCACTGTCCTTCGTCCGCCGTCATCGGCCGATAACGATCTTTCTCAAAAAGATGTGGCGCTGGGACGAAAATGCCGTGCCCGCTCACCGCCACCTCACCGCTTGGCAGGTAGATTTCACCGCTGGCATGGATTTTGCGCCCGTCCTGTTGCTCAATGCGCGCCCGACAAGAAAGCGGCTGATGGAGGGGCAATGGCCTGTGATAATCCAAGCTCAAATGCACCACGGCCACATTGTAACCGGCATACCACACCGCTGCTCCCATTGCCTCATCCAAGATCGCCGCCGAAGCGCCTCCATGGGCATGGCCGGGCGGTCCCTGTTGTGCATCGCTCAGGGTGAAGGAGGCGAAAATGGAGCCATCCTCCTCCACATACCAGGTCAGACCCATACCATGAGGGTTTTCCCTACCACACACCAGACACGTACCGTGTTCAGGAAGTGCCTTGCGCATTTCAGATACCTCCGGGAAGATAATTTTACCCCATCCTCCCGCGACCAGCCTGGAGACCTCTCTAGGGCTTTTGTGATTGTTCACGATTTGGAAAAATGAGTCAACTAAAAAATTAACTGGCGAGGGCCAAGCTGGCTAAAAAGGAGGTGGAACGCAAAGGGATGGCGTAAAAGTATTACTTGAAACAGTGGCCGCGAAACTCAATAGCAAGTCCATCGCAAAAACTCGCTACGGAGAAGGTGCGATTACCTAATTTTGAACAGACACGGGTTTTTCAATTGTGACTCTACTGCAAAAAGGTCTTTACCGCTGAGCCGCAGAGTAACTGTGTTTCTTGTCAAGCGTTAGTATGAAGTGCCGGGTTCCAGGGTTGCCGATGTTTCAGGATGGCGTGTAAAATGGTCAGCAACTTGCGCATTGCCGCCACCAAGGCAACTTTGAAGGGTTTGCCGGCTTGTTGCAGGCGCAGGAAGAAGGCACGAATCACCGGATTGAAGCGAATCGCCGCCAGCGTAGCCATGTACAGCACATTGCGCACCTCCTTCCTACCACCCCAAATACGCCTCCTTTTCTCCTTTGGACCGCTCTGGCGGGGATGGGGGGCGAGGCCGACAAAGGAAGCCGTCTGCTTGGCATTTTTGTCTTCCGTCTGTGAAAGCGAAGCAACCAGGTGAAAGGCGGTCACTTTGCCGATGCCGGGGACGCTGGTCAGGAGCTCCTGCTGCTGTTTCAACTCTGCCGAATGGTCAATGTGGTTCTGGATTTCTTTGTCCAGGCGATGGATTTCGTTGTCCAACCATTCCAGGTGTTGTTGAATGCTCTTGCGTGTCGACTTAGGTGCGGTGCTCAAGCGATTACGCTCGGCGGTGCGGATTTGGATGAGTTGTTCGCGGCGGGTGAGCAAGTCACGGATGGTCTGGCGGAGTTCGTCGGTTTGGGGCGTGGGCGGTGGTGTCATCCGCTGGCCAAACGCCGCCAACAAGCGCGCATCCAGCGTGTCGGTCTTGGCCAAACGCCCTTCGGCCATGGCAAAGGCACGCACGCGGCGTGGTTGCACCCGAACGGCGGGCAAGCCGGCTGCCTGCAGCGCTTCGAGCAGGGGACGTTCCAAGCCGCCCGTGGCTTCCAGGACAATCAGGGTCGGCGGCTGTTTCTGCAAGCGCCGGATCAGCTGCTGCACTGTTTCTTCGGTGTATGGCAAGGTTTCGACGAGAGAAGTTTCTTCTCCGCCAAAAGCAACAACCAATTCTTTCTTGGAGATGTCAATGCCAATGAAACGTTCGCCGGACATGGTTTCCTCCTGTCAAAATGAGATTCGGCTAGCTACTGTGAGCACACCTGGCTAGCACATGCGGGCTTGGGTAGCCCTAGTAACTGTTCGGTCTTTTGCAAAAATGGTGCGGCTACCTATCACTCCGCGACGGTCTTTTTCACCTGAACGCGG
>JBKBPX010000126.1:0-4534 GCA_046292855.1 Anaerolineales bacterium | reverse complement strand
GGCAGAAGGCTCGGGCTGGCAGCTTGCTCCCGTTTCTTCCCAATACATGTGGTAAAATTGCTTTTCGAAGGGAGCAGAATATGGTGAATCAAGATTTGCTTGAGATTTTACGCTGTCCGGCTTGCGTGCGCGAGAAGAACGGCCTTCTGAGGCTTTACAAGGAGACTTGGCTGATTTGTAACGACTGCGGGCGCAAGTACCCGATCGTGGATGATATTCCGGTAATGCTGATTGAAGAAGGGGAGAAGTGGAGGGGTACAGAAGCCGAGCAATTGCCGGTGCCCCCACCTGAGGTGTGAGTGTGTTAGAACAATGGGAAGCCTTGCTGGATGCGCTGGAATCCGGCGAGGAGGCGCGTGTGGATAGTTTGGCGCTTAAACTTGCTACCGAGGGTGGCGAGATATTGCCGTTTTTGTGGGAGGTGCTAACGAGTTCATCTGAAGATGGGCGCTGGGCGGCATTGCGCGTGCTGGCTGAGATGGGTGCTCCGCCGCTAGAGTGGTTTATCTGGATGCTGGCGGATAATTCGCCATTGATCCGCCAGGCTGCAGCCTTGGCGTTGGTGCGTCATCCGCATTCGCGCGCCCTGCCGGCTCTGGTCGAAGCACTGGCCGATCCTGATCCGCTGGCCGCTGATCTGGCTATGCAGGCGCTAATTGCCCAGGGAGAACGGGCGGTGCCGGTCTTGCTTCAGGTGGCGGAAGAGTTGCCGCCGGCGGCACGCATTCGAGCCGTCCGTGCGTTAGCCGCGTTGAAGGATGCGCGTGCTATTCCCTATTTTATGTACTTGGTGGAGCAAGGTTCGACCTTGACTTCCTATTGGGCGGCGCAAGGTCTTGAAAACTTGGGGCAAAATCTGGTTTACTATTTTCCCGCTGGAAGGTGATTTTCTTATGGAGAAGAGCTGGTCATTTTTTCTAAAGCGTGCATTCTGGCCCGGACTTGGGGCAGTTTTGCTTTTCTTGTTGGGTGCCGTTGCTTTTGTGCTGGTGCGGAATTTCGTGGTTTGCTGGAGCCTCACGTCTTTACCCGGCGTGCCATTGCCGGAGTGCGGTCTGAATGCCAATCCGCTGAGAGGTCCAGAGATTGTGGGCACAGGTACGCTGGCCGCTCAGCCGGGTTCGGTGGCAACGCCGGCGGTGGACTTGCAAGAAATCCAATTGCCGCCGGCCTGGGATGGGGCAAGCCGCATCAATGTGCTATTCATCGGGTTGGACTATCGGGATTGGGAGGCCGGGTCAGGAGCGCCTCGTTCCGATACGATGATCGTGTTCACGCTTGACCCGATCACGCGCACGGCAGGGATGGTTTCCATCCCGCGTGATATGTGGGTAAATATCCCCGGTTATGGGTATGGACGGATCAATATGGCATATTCAATTGGCGAAGGAAGCCGCCTGCCGGGAGGGGGGCCAGGATTGGCGATGAAGACGGTGGAACAATTCCTGGGCGTGCCGATCCATTACTATGGGCAGATAGATTTCCGCGCCTTTGAGGAAGCCATTGACGCGTTGGGCGGTCTATACATCTGCATTCCGGAGAAAATTCGCGTTGACCCGATCGGGCCGAAGCCGAAAGAGGTGATCAAGCCGGGTTGCCAAACTTTGCCCGGTTACCTGGTGCTGGCCTATGCGCGCGATCGTAAGAGCACCCAGGGAGGCGATGTGGATCGGGCGAAACGGCAACAACTGGTGATCATGGCCCTGCGCGATCAGCTCCTTTCCCCGCAAAATCTCAGCAAGACTCTGAAAGCCGCCCCTGAAGTGTATCGCGAGGCATCAGCCGGCTTGCGTACCAATCTTACGTTTGACGACATGCTGCGCTTGGCGATGTTGCTCAAAGATATTCCGGTGCAGAATATCAAACAGGCTGTGATTGACTATTCCATGGTGACCATGCACACGGTGACCCTGGGCGGGGAGCCGGCGGCAGTGTTTAAGCCTATTCCGGATAAGATTCGTGTGCTACGAGATGAGATATTCGGCAGTGGCGCGCTAGCCCCGCTTTCGCAAGGTGCCCCACAAGAGCTGGTGCAGGCCGAAGCGCCTCGCATTCGTATCCTGAACGGCACCTACACAGCCGATCTGGCACAGCGCACCGGAAACTATCTGCTCGCACAAGGGGTGCCGGTGAATGAGGTAGGGAGCGCGGGTCAGGCTTACGATCGCACAATTGTGGTCTTGCATTCTCCCAAACTCTATACCCTGCGCATGCTGGTAACCTTGATGGGATTAGGCCCGGCACAAATTCGCCTGCAACCGGATATAGGAGCAGGGATAGATATCGAGATTATCTTGGGCAATGATTGGGTGAATCGGCTGCCAACGGGGTTTTAGTTGTTGGCTCTCGCTTACTTGCGGGTGAATGTCAGGAGAAGCGCGCCGTAACGCAGGCCGCTTTCGGGTGGGCAGGGGGGAGGGCTGATATTGCCAAGCGGTTCTCCGCCACCGACCTGGAGGCTGTAGATCAGATCAGGTTGGAGTAAAACGTCAGCGTATCCGTTCCCCAATTCAGGTTTCAGGCCGCTATAGAAGGTTTCCTGGCCACCTTCCCAGACCAGAAGGATTGGTACCCCCGCTAGCGGTTGATTCCGTTCGTCCATCACCTGCACCTGGAGTATCCCCTCGGGGAGGGCAGGGTCACAAAAAGTCTTGTAGTCCGTGAGACCAAAGAAGCCGCCGATAGTAGGGATAGGAGTGAATGCAGAGGAAGGCGTAGGAATCATTAAGGTGGGAAGAGAAAAGGTTTCGGAAGGATGGGGATTTTCGCTTTCTATGGGCAACGGAGTTTCGGAAACGGGGGAGGGGAGCGGTGTAGGAGGCGAAAGAAGGGGGATAGATGCCAGAGGGGTGGCGATGACAGGGGCTGTAGGGGTAGGTCTTTGTAGATCGGTTGCCAAGCGGACAAGAGGCTGGATTTCGCCAAAGGGACGCCCGGCAGCCAACATGCGCTGTGCCTGCGCGGCCAGGGCGGCAGCAGGGTCTTCCTGGAAGAGGGAAAGGCGAGCGCGTGCCCGTTCCAGGTCTCCGCTTGCGGCATAGGCAGCGGCAATGGCCTCGCGGTAAGCATCTTGATCGGCCGCGCGCAGGAGATCGGGAGTGAGCACGGTCTGGGGAGGTGCAATCAACCAGCCATATAGCAAACCGCTGATGATGCCAAGGAGAAGGGAGAGGGGCAGGTCCCAAGATTTCATAGAAACGGTGGTAAGGATCAGGGTTTATTCTGGGAGGCGTTGGCGAGCGCCTGGGCAAAAGATTCCAGGATGGCAATTTCGCCTTCGTCGAAGCTATGCGTTTGAGCGTAAATCAGCGCCTCCTGGACATAGGTGATCGGAGAGGCTGTGCCCAGCAAGCTCAGACGGCGGACGGCGAGATCGAGGTTTTGTTCTTCCTGATAGGCCTCAGCAATGGCCATGACGTAATCGGTGCGATAATCGGCGCGCAGGGCAGAAAGGGGGACATTGGTGTACTGCACGGGTGAAATTTTCCAGGTATAGACGATGCCTGCGAGCAAACCAACCAGGAACAGGAAAAGGCGAAGCAGCTGCCGAGACATAAGATTATTTTGCCACAGGAGGGAGAATGCGTCCAGACAGGAACTGTGGCTTCGCCCATTTTTTGGTTTTGTGTATCTGGCTTTAGGCGCGACACACCTGGGAGCGCCTCCGTCTCGGATGCTGATGCCTTGCTACCAACCGAAGCGCCGCTGGCGGAGAGGACGTCTGTGTTCCCAGGATTCTCGTTTCTTTGCGGACGGGAGGTCCGCGTTCCCAGCATCCACGCTGGTGGACGGGACGTCCGCATTCCCAGGATTCTCAGTTCGGGGCGCCTGGGCGGTTCTTTGACAGTCCGCATCAAGTTCAATAACGCCAAAAGATAAATGGACAGAGCATTAGACATTCGTTGGTAGATGTGCTTCGCTTATCTTACCGCCTCTGCGCAATCTGCAATAAAGGAATCCTTTTGAGTTGCCCGGGCTCATGCCGAATATCGGTGCTCCTAACAGATAGGCCGATCTTTTGGTTCTTGCTCCTCATTCTCTGCAATCGCCAATCGTATACGTAAAAAATCCTTGCCGAAAACCTTGCCGCAAATTCAGGCTTTTGGTATAATCAGCGCGCCTTTAGAAGGAGAACGCCGACGTAGCTCAACCGGCAGAGCAGCCGCCTTGTAAGTGGCAGGTTACGGGTTCGATTCCCGTCGTCGGCTCCAGCGGAGGCTCGTACCTTATCACGGATCCCTGGGCGGTTAGCCAAGTGGCCAAAGGCGGCTGACTGTAAATCAGCTGGCAGAACGCCTTCGGAGGTTCGAATCCTTCACCGCCCACTGATGCAAGAGATGCCCTCATAGCTCAGACGGTAGAGCACACCCTTGGTAAGGGTGGGGTCATGGGTTCGAATCCCATTGGGGGCTCTTTTGTAGCAATGTTCTTATCAAAAGGAGAAAGACAAGATGGCTAAGCAAAAGTTTGAACGGACGAAGCCGCACTTGAACGTTGGGACGATGGGTCACATTGACCATGGGAAGACGACGCT
>JBKBPX010000125.1:0-4701 GCA_046292855.1 Anaerolineales bacterium | reverse complement strand
CAAATTTAGCCAGCTTAGCCCATCGTCATTTTTTTGTGTGTTTTACTCAAAAAAGGAAGATGACACATGGAGATTTGCTGAGGGAATTTTTGATTCTACTGCGGAAAGGCTTGTTTGCTACAGGGTACGGGAAGTCAAGCAATGAAGAAGCTCTGTGATGAGTTTTTTGTAGTGGGCTCATTTTTCCAAATTGTGAACAATCATTTACTTCTTCGATGCGATTCGTGATAAACTTGGATGGCGATAAGGAAGGTACTCCTATCGTATGCCCATCCGCCTGATCAAATTCTTGCTCCTTTTTGCCCTGGCCTGGCTTCTTTTTGCAGCCGGCTGCGCAGTTTATGCCATTGCCTGGGGAACGGGGAAGTGGTGGGGAGAGTTTGCGCCTAGCTGGGGAATACTCTTCCTCCTCTTCGTGCTGGGCGAGGGATTGCTTTTCGCCATTGGTGTGCTGGCATTCTGGTGGCCGCAGATTTTGTCCCCATTGGCCTCTAGAGCGGTCACTTGGCGACAACGTTTGAAAAGCCTACGTTGGTTATTTGTAGTCGTGGTGTTGGCCTTTCCACTATGGTTGCTTCAATATAGCCCCTGGGGAGTGGTGATCAGGGATGTATCATTGCGAGGCCTCATTTGGGGGATTGAGCTGCTCTTGCTTGCCTACCTTCTGACCACCGGCAACAGTCTTTTCTCTTTCCCGGCTTGGGTAGAAGCAGTGCTGCTGAGCGGCTTCTCCTTCGCCGTAGCGGCCAATTTACGTCTGGTGAGCGATTTTCCCTTCGCCTTAGGCTGGTCGGAAGGCAATCGGCTTTGGGATTATTCCATGCTTTTCGCTTCCCAACGCTATTCCCTGGTGGCCGGGCAGGAAATACAGGTGCATCTCTCGCTAGGGCGTCAACTAGTAGGCGGATTACCCTTTCTGTACCCCAACTTGACTATTGCCCAGGCACGCGCCTGGCTTGGCCTCACATATATCCTGCCATACGTTTTGCTTGGCTGGGCAACCTTCTGGAAGGCGCGTTCTTCTCCGGCATGGCGTTGGCGAATGGCCGGCCTTTGGGGTGCGCTTTTCCTTTTGCAAGGCCCCATTCATCCACCGCTCATCTTCGTCGCATTGTTGACGGTGCTTACCTGGGGTGCCCCTCTCTGGCTGGGCGTGCCTATCATTACCCTTGCCGCATATTTTGCCGAAATCTCGCGTTATACCTGGGCGTTTGCCCCGGCTATGTGGATTGGGATGCTGGAATGGGTCGCAGATCGCTGGGAGGGTGGCAGGCTCTCAAGGCGTGGCTGGGGACGAGTGCTTGCTCTGGTCACGGCAGGTCTCTTCGGCGGCACGATCCTGCCCAACCTTGTGGCTCGCTTTCAAGGAGGCGGAGAGGGATTTTCTGTTAAGTTCACCGAGCAGCCGCTCCTCTGGTATCGCCTTTTCCCAAATGCAACTTATGGTCCCGGTATTTTGTTGGCACTGCTCATTGCCACCGCTCCTTTGAGTGCTCTCCTGCTCTATTATGCTGGGCGTCGCGAATGGTCGCTTCATTTCTGGCAGAAGATGGCCATTTTGGTCCCGCTGCTGGCCTTCTTAGCGGTGGGTCTGGTTGCCAGCACGAAAATCGGCGGTGGCGGTGACCTGCACAACCTGGATATGTTCCTGATCGGCTTGCTGTTCACTGCCGCGCTGGCTTGGCGGGAGCAGGACTTTCTTTTCACCTGGTCCGGGCGCCTCCTGCCCTCGGTTTTGCTTCCTCTCGTCCTACTCCTTCCTGCCTGGGCAGCATTGCCCCACTTAGCACCTTTGCAGGCAGAAGAAAGGATGATTCCTACCCTACTTCGATTGACCGATACGGAGATTAACTACAAACTCGAACCCGAACGCGCTCGGCGCGCCTTGGGACTTCTCCCGCCGGCTGAAAAAGTAGCACAAACTTTGCGCCTGGTGCAACAGGCGGTGGATAGGGCGAAAAGTCAAGGGGAAATCCTGTTCCTGGATCAGCGCCAATTGCTCACCTTTGGTTATGTCCAGGCGCCGCTGGTGGTTGAATACGAGAAGAAGCACATGATGGATCAGGCAATGATCCCTAATCCGGAATACTTCCGCAAATTCTATGCCGATCTGGCCGCGCATCGCTTCTCCCTGATCATTTCTGATCCGCTCTATACCCCCATCAAAGACACATCCTATCGCTTTGCGGAGGAGAACAACGCCTGGGTGATTTGGGTCTCTCGCCCCTTGCTGTGCTACTACACCCTTATCGAGACAGTTCCGGATATGCGCTTGCAATTGTTGATCCCAAACCCTGAAGGCGGTGATTGTCGCCAAGCGTTGCCGGAAGAGGTGCGAAATGCCCCTTGATTACCTCTTGGCTCGCCTAATCCGCCGCCATCTGCCTTCAGGGTTGCTCTCCTTTCTGCTCCGCCATGGCCTGATCATCAAACCCGGCCTGGAGACGGCGAATCCGAAAGAGGCCGTTGAGCGATATGTGCGGGTATTGCAGCATCACGGTCTCTCGTTGGAGGGGAAGTGCGTGCTTGATTTCGGCTACGGGGGGCATTTTGGCGTAGGAGTGGAGCTTCTACGAAGAGGCGCGAAGCGCGTTGTCCTCTGTGATCCATTTGCTAAACCGGAGCATCGGCGCAATCGCCTTCTGCTGAAAGAGTATCGAGAATTTTTGCGGGAAGAACAAGGTCAAGTATATCCGCACCCTGCGTATTTTACGCTCTTAGAAAAGGATATCCGCCAGGTGCAAGAAGGTGAAATACCGCCGTGTGATCTAGTGCTCAGCACATCGGTCTATGAGCACCTGGACGACCCTCTCAGCGTGACTCAAGCCCTGGCGCGCCGGACCCATCCCCAGGGGGCACATCTGCATTTTGTGGATCTGCGCGATCACTTCTTCAAGTATCCTTTTGAAATGCTGTGCTATTCGGAGGCCACCTGGAAGCGCTGGCTCAATCCGACCAGCAATCTAAACCGCTATCGTATCTGGCAGTATCGAGATGCCTTTGAACGATTCTTCAAAAGAGTGACGATTGACGTGCTGGCCCGTGACCAGGCATCCTTGGCGCGCGTGCGTTCGCGTATCCGGCCGGAGTTTCTCAGCGGCGATCCATCGCTGGATTCGGCGACTCTGATCCAAGTTTTTGCCCAGTTCCCTATCGGCGGGTAAGCTATGTTAGCACTTCTCCTTTGGGTTCTCCTCTGGGGATTGGGTGGATGGCTGATTGTAGAAGCGCTCTTCCCTTTGCCGCGCTTTCAGCGGGCTTTTTCAGCCCTCGCGCTCGGATTGACGCTGCAGACTTGGTTGGCAAATTTGTTTGCCCATTTCCTGAAGGTGCCGGCTGCTTTTTGGGCAGCTGCCTTATCGCTCTTCCTGATAGGCCTCCTCCTCCACCTTCCCAACCGTTTTCGCCACTTGCAATGGCGTTCGTGGTGGCTGCCCGGTCAATGGTTAGCATTTCTCCTTTTGGGATGGATTTTCTTCGGCATCGAACGCGGTTTGAACATCTTCGACGATCCACAAAATTTACCCACCCTTTCTTTAATGGCCGCCGGCGATATTCCTCCCCATTTCCCCTACGATCCGGCGCTTCGTTACGGCTACCACTATTTTCTGATCTTGATCGCCGCGCAATTCATGCGCTTGGCCGATCTCTTTCCCTGGACCGCCCTTGACCTGGCACGTGCCCTCTCTTTGACCCTGGTACTGATGCTGGTCTATCTCTGGATACGGAGGTTCACCCGTAGTCGGCTGGCGGGTATTTTGGGGAGCGCGTTCTTTGCGCTTGCCTCCGGGGCACGCTGGCTACTCCTGCTCCTGCCATCTTGGCTGGTCGAGGGCATCTCGCGGCAGATTACCCTGATCGGCTCTGCCGCGCAGACTGCGCCCGATCTGGCGCGAGCATTGCTTTCGGCCTGGCGAATTGAGGGAGAGGGTCCCCTACCATTCCCATTTGCCTATCTTAGCGGCTTGAACAGTGCATTCGTTATGGCGCATGGAGGCATCGGCGGCACATCTGTGCTGATCCCACTCCTTTTCCTGCTCCTATATCGGCGCATCCTTGGCTGGCCTCAGGCGCTCCTCTTCACGGCGCTTTTCTCCGCTTGGGCTTTGACGAGCGAATTCCCCGTGCTCCTTTTCGTACCTGCCCTTTTCCTGGTATTGCTCCTCTTTTGGCGATTGCGCCACACACGCCAAGTCCCGCCCGCTTTCCGGCTATGGATTTGGGCTTTGCTCTTGGCTGTGCCCTTTCTTGCCCTTCAGGGAGGCGTCCTCACCGAGATCCTACGCACCTTTTGGACACAGCTCTGGGCCTCGGCAGCCGAGCGCATTTCTTTCCACACCTTCAACTTTTCCTTTACTCTCCCGACGGTCGTTTCAGGGCATCTGGGCTTTCTCTCCCTGCTTCAGCCGATCCAGCTATTGGCCTTTCTTTTAGAAATCGGGCCGCTACTTCTGGCCTTGCCACTGGTTTTCTTATGGGGGCTTAAGATGAGCCGTGCCGGGAGGTGGGGGGAGGCAGCGTTGACGAGCGGTTTCCTGCTCTTGGGGATACTCCCCTTCTTTATCAAGTATTCCGGCACCGCCGGGCCGAGCGCTAATGCACGTCTATTGGTGGGCTGGACCCTGCCGCTCTCACTCTATGCCTTCCCTTTGGCCTGGATTTGGGGGAGAGGCCGCGGTGAGCTATGGCGCAGCCTGCTGA
>JBKBPX010000124.1:0-4708 GCA_046292855.1 Anaerolineales bacterium | reverse complement strand
TGCGCAAATTGCTGACCATCCTGCACGCCATCCTGAAACATCGGCAACCCTGGAATCCGGCGCTTCATACTAACGCTTGACAAGAAACACAGTTACTCTGTGGTGAGTTTTTGCAGTACACTCATGGCTTGATACTTCCCCCCTTTCAGGGAACAAAGGGGAGTTCGATTAATGTGTGGTTCTCCTCAGCAGCATGAGCAAAGAGCGGCAGGTTCCAAGCCACGAGGATCGTTTTGAGCAAGGAGTAATGCGTATAAGGGGTATCATCACGGAATCCACGGCGCACCTGGGGCGAGACAAGCACAGTGGCGACCCGGCCGCCGGCCTCCGCAGGCAGACCACAGCAGGAATGGTTTCCCTGCCCCTCATCCCAGGTGAGCACAATCAGATAGGGAACTCCCTGCGCATCCAGATAGGGCTTTAGGACATCCAAAAGGTTTTTCAACCAGGCATCGGCCACATCCAACCCACAATCATGCGCCGAATTGCAGAGATTCGGCGTAATGAAGGCAAAGTTTGGCAGACGGCCTTGCTCCAGGTCTGTGAAGAGTTCCTGTAGAGGCACGATCCGCTGACAGCGTTCAGGATTGAGACGGATCGAGTCGAAGTAGATGAACGGATTATGCTTCTGGGCATACTTTAGCGTACTCCCCAAAAAGCAAGGTCGGGGCATATCTTCCTGATAGCTCTTCCAGGTGCGCCCGCTGGCTTCGATAAAATCGGCCAGATTGGGCGCCTGGATAAAGCAGTTCTCACAATTCCGCCGAATCCCAAAGGTATCCCCGCCGATCAACGCCAAGTAATTAGGAAGGCTGGGATGGGTGACAGCATAATGCTGGGTCAGGAGGGTGTATTCCCGGGCCAGCCGATTGAAATAGAACATTTTGGGATTCCCGACCACCAGGCCAAATTCTTTATTCTCAAAAACAATCATGACAATATGGGCGAAATTCGGCACCGGGGGGATGGGAGTCGGCGTCACGGAAGGGGAGGGGGTCAAAACAGGAGGCGTGACGGACGGCTGCGGACGAAAGGGTGTGCTCGATGGAGAAGGGACGGCTACAGTCCCTGTAACAGGCAGCATCTCTCCAACACTACAAGCCTGAAGGAACAGGACGCCCAGCATAAGGATAGAGATCCAGCGCATGTTTCACCTCTTGTGTATTCACCTAGAGTATGTTAGAATTTAGTCGAAACTAAATTTTATTTTTGAGTCCACTGCAAAAACTCACCACAGAGAGAACGCTGAGAGCGCAGAGACCTTCACTTCTAATTCTTCGCGTACTCGGCGCTCTCGGTGGTAAAACGACCTTTTTGCAGTAGAGTCATTTTTTCAACACCAAACCTTCGCCCTGGCGATCCCGGCATGAACCCATTTCCTACTCACTCCGTCCAAGATTATCTCAAACATATCTACCACCTTGCGACAAGTGGTGAACCCGTGACAACCACTGCGCTGGCGCAGCGTCTCGGCGTGAAGCCGGCCTCTGTGACCGGAATGCTCCGCCGTCTTGCCCAAGCCAATCCGCCTTTGATTGTATACCACAAACACCGCGGCGTCCGCTTGACCGCCGAAGGGGAACGCGCCGCCCTAGAGGTCATCCGTCATCATCGGCTGATTGAGACCTGGCTTGTCCAAAGCCTGGGCTATTCTTGGGACGAAGTGCATGATGAAGCCTGCCGTCTGGAACATGTGCTCTCGGAACAGCTCGAGGCGCGCCTGGCGACGCTGCTTGGGCATCCGGCCTATGATCCTCATGGGGAACCGATCCCTGATCAGAACCTGAAGCTGCCACCGGATACCGACCAACCCCTGGCCTCCCTGCGACCGCCGCAGCGCGGGAAGGTGCGCCGCGTCTGTTCAGAGCAGGCCGATCTCCTGCGCTACCTGGAAGGAAAAGGATTGTTGCCCGGCGCCTCTTTTCGCATTATAGACTACTCCCCATTGGATGGCAATTTGACCTTACTCCTAGAAGAAGCCGGAGCAACACCCTTTGTGCTCGGCTTAGCGGTAAGCATGAAAGTGTTTGTGGAAATACTGCCTGAATAGGTGCTGTCATCGGTTTAGGAGCTACTATGTTTTGGATCCTCCCCTTTGCCCTCCTCCTGCTCCTCATCTTGCCGCGTTATGGCCTGATCAGGCACCTCCGTGCCTGGCAGCGTGCCCGCCAACGCGAATTGATCGAGGATGCGCTCAAACATCTGCTGGATCGGGAACAAGATGGCCGTCACGCCTCGCTGGAATCCCTGGCCGGTTGCCTCCATCTTTCTCTGCCGCGCACATTGCGCCTGGTGGAAGAGATGCAGCGGCAAAACCTGGTCGAGTGGCAGGGACGCCGCCTTCACCTCACCCCAGAAGGGGAGCGTTGGGCGCTTCACGTGGTGCGCGCCCACCGGCTTTGGGAGCGTTACCTGGCCGATGAAGCGCGCATGCCCCTGGAAAAAATCCATGCCGAAGCGCACCGCCGTGAGCACGGCCTCAGCGAAAGCGAAATTGACGCCCTGGACGCCGCGCTCGGCCATCCCTTGAGCGATCCACACGGTGATCCTATCCCCGACCGCCAGGGCCTTGTTCGGGAAACAGAGCAACAAGGCACTGAACTGACGCGCTGGGGAACCGACCGACCGGCGCGCATCGTTCACCTCGAAGATGAGCCAGAACTAGCCTTTGCCCAAATCCTGGCGAGTGGCTTGCGCCTGGGGCAAGTGATCCGCATCCTGGAGCACACCCCTCAGTATCTCGTCCTTTCGGACGGCGAGAACGAATATCGCCTGGCGCCTGCAGTAGCGGCCAACATTTACGTGACCGAAGCCAGGCCGGTGGAGGCGCAAGAAAATTTAATCCCCCTCAGTCAGCTCCCCCAAGCTCAGGAGGCTGAAGTGGTGAAGATTGACGATTCCGTGCAAGGATTCACCCGCCGCCGCTTCCTTGACCTGGGCCTCACCCCAGGTGCGCGCATTATCCCAGAACTGACAAACTTCTTCGGCGATCCGCGCGCCTACCTGGTGCGCGGCACCCTGATCGCTTTGCGCCGCGAGCAGGCGGAGAAAATCTGGGTGCGGGTGAGAGAGTAACCATTGATTGATAGGAGAATTGAGGATGACAAAACTGCCTTGCGAAACTTGTCCGGCTCACAGCCAACTGGAACAGATGGGAATTCGCCTGGAGCGCTTTGACCGCGTCGTCGCGCTGGCTGGCAATCCCAATACCGGCAAATCCACTCTCTTCAACCTGCTGACCGGCCTGAAGCAGCACACCGGCAATTGGCCTGGCAAAACCGTCACGCGTGCCGAAGGCGGCTATCAGTTTAACGGGGTGCGCTACAAGCTGGTGGACCTGCCCGGCACCTATTCCCTGCTTTCTGCCTCACAGGATGAAGAGGTGGCGCGTGATTTTATCCTTTTCGGCCAACCCGACTGTGTGGTCGTCGTGGTAGATGCCACTGCCCTCGAACGCAACCTGAACTTAGCTCTCCAAGTCATGGAAATCACAGATAAAGTCGTAATTGCCGTGAACCTGATAGACGAAGCACGGCGCAAAGGAATTAATGTGGATACACGAAGCTTGTCGCGCGACCTGGGCGTCCCCTGCGTCCCCATCTCGGCACGGCACGGCGAGGGAATTCACACCCTCCTCTCCACCATCGCCGATGTGATCGAAGGACGCATTTCGACGCAGCCTCGCCGCATCCAGGGCACGCCGGAATTTCAGCAAGCCATCAATGAATTGGTGCCGCTGATTGAAAAACTCGCCCCCGGCCTCCCCAATGCGCGCTGGATTGCCATCCGCCTACTGGATGGTGATGCCCACGTACAACAAGCCCTGCTCAGCGGTGATTTGCTCCGCCGCTTTGCACGCCAGCGTCAAGCTGAAACATCCTTCAGCCGCAAGATGGCAGTGGAGGGACGACAATGAGCGAAACCACGCTTCCTCCCGAAGAAGTGATCCGGCGCGCCGAACAATTGCGCCGCTCCCTTGCCGTGAATTTCCGCGACGAAATGGTCAAATCACTTTACGCCGAGGCCGAACGCGTCGCCCAACGCGCAGTGCAAACCGCCGGAAAAGGGCGCTATGACCTGGACCGACTCCTGGATCGCCTGATCACTTCCCCCTGGAGCGGCCTGCCCATCATGTTGCTCCTGCTGGCCCTGGTCATCTGGATCACGGTGGTCGGTGCGAACATCCCCTCGGACATGCTGGCAAGCCTGCTCTTCGGCATCGAAGATTTTGCCTCCCGCCTTTTCGATTCTTGGGGCATCCCCTGGTGGCTGACCGGCTTTTTCTGGCATGGCGTCTGGCGCGGCCTAGCCTGGGTCGTCTCGGTGATGCTCCCCCCAATGGCCATTTTCTTCCCCCTCTTCACCTTCCTGGAAGATTTGGGCTACCTGCCACGCGTTGCCTTTAACCTGGATTGGCTGTTCAAGAAGGCCGGCGCTCATGGGAAACAGGCGCTGACGATGACGATGGGCTTTGGCTGCAACGCGGCCGGCGTGGTGGCAACGCGGGTGATTGATTCGCCGCGCGAGCGCCTGATCGCCATCTTGACCAACAACTTCGTGCCTTGTAATGGGCGCTTCCCCACCTTGATCTTGCTGGCGACGGTCTTCGTCGCCGCCTCATTTCCCCCGGCTCTGGCCTCCTTCATCGCGGCCGGGAGCGTCGTGTTAGTAGTCCTGATCGGGGTGGCCTTCACGTTCCTGATGTCCT
>JBKBPX010000123.1:0-4724 GCA_046292855.1 Anaerolineales bacterium | reverse complement strand
GGTGGAGCATCCCGAACGCGGCCTGCTAGTGAACGAGGTCAATCACACCACCGAATTCCATACCGCACAACCGCTCAGCGGAATTGACATTGCCGATGAGATCGTTGCCTACACGCTCGAAGTCGCCCGAAAACACACAAAGGAGAAAGCCCTATGAGCGTTTCTGTCGCCATCCTCGGCGCCTCCGGCTATGCAGGAGGAGAACTTTTGCGCCTGCTGCTCGACCATCCCAAAGTGACCGTCACGCAGGCCACCTCGCGCTCGCACCTGGGCGAATACGTCTATCAGGTGCACCCGAACCTGCGCAAGCGCACGACGTTGAAATTCGGTGACCCTGCCCAACTCCAGCCGGTGGACGTGCTCTTTGCGGCCCTACCGCACGGCGAATTCCAAAAGGGGATTGAGCGCTACGCGACACTGGCTACCTACCTCATTGACCTTTCCGCCGATTTTCGCCTGCGCGATGCGACAACTTACGAACGCTGGTACGGCGCGCCTCATGCGGCCGCAGATTGGCTCGGAGGCTTCGTTTACGGCTTGCCGGAATTCCATCGGGAGGAACTGCGTCAAGCGCGCTATGTGAGTGGAGTGGGATGTAACGCCACGGCGGTCAATTTGGCGCTCCTCCCGCTTCTGCGCGCCGGCTGGCTGAACCCTGAACAGAAGGTGATCGCCGAGGTCAAGGTCGGCTCATCGGAGGCCGGCGCAGAGGGGAATATCGGCTCACACCATGCCGAACGCGCCAACGTGGTGCGCACCTATTCGGCTTTCGGTCACCGTCACACCGCCGAAATCATCCAAGAATGTGGACTCACCGACGTGGTGCTCACACTCACTTCGGTTGACATCGTGCGCGGCGCCATGGCCACCGTCCACCTCGATTTACCCGGCGGCATGAAGACACGCGATCTGTGGCAGGCCTATCGGGCTGTGGTCAATGAAAACCCCTTCCTGCGCCTGGTGAAGGAGGCGCGCGGCATCTATCGCGTCCCAGACCCGAAGATCTTGGTCGGCTCAAACTATGCCGATCTGGGCTTCGAATACGATGAGCAAAGCGGTCACCTGGTCGCCTTTTGCGCCATTGACAACCTGATGAAAGGCGCGGCCGGCACGGCCGTTCAGTGCCTGAACCTGATGATGGGCTGGGAAGAGACGCTCGGATTGGAATTTCCCGGCTTACACCCGCTCTAAGGAGTAAGGCGATGAAGAGTCCACTTGTCGTCAAACTCGGCGGTACAGAAGGTGTGGATTTTTCCGCCATCTGCCAGGATGCGGCCGAATTGCTCCGGGCAGGTCAGCATCTGGTCTTCGTACACGGCGGCTCAGCTGAAGCAAATGCCCTGGGCGAAGCGCTCGGCATCCCACCCCGTTTCATCACCTCCCCCTCCGGCTACACCTCGCGCTACACAGACCGCAAGACGCTAGAGGTCTTCCTCATGGCGGTCAATGGGAAGGTGAACTCCCTGCTGGTCGAGCAGCTGCAACGGCTAGGTGTGAATGCGTTTGGTCTTGCTGGATTGGATGGGCGGCTCCTTTTGGCCACACGTAAGGAAGCCATCCAGGGCGTCGAGAACGGCAAGCGCAAAGTCATCCGCGATGATTACACCGGCAAGATCGAACAGGTCAATCGTCAACTGCTCCTGGCGCTTCTCGAAATGGGATACCTGCCCGTGATTGCGCCGGTGGCAGTGAGCGAAAAGGGAGAAGCCCTCAACGTGGATGCCGATCGGGCCGCAGCCATGATCGCCGCCGCGCTCCAGGCCGAAAAGCTCATCCTGCTCACCGCCGCGCCCGGCCTGATGGAAAAATTCCCCGATGAGCGCACCGTCTTGCCACGCCTAGGGCGTGGACAATTGTCACTTGCGCTGGAAATGGCACAAGGGCGCATGAAGAAGAAAATCCTGGGAGCTGAAGAAGCCCTACAAGGTGGCGTGCAACGCGTCATCATCGCCGATGGGCGCCGTGCGCGTCCTATCTCACAAGCCCTGCAAGGCATGGGAACAGTGATCGAATGACTTGGGCTGGAAAATGACACCTTCCCACTATTCCCTTCCCGTCCCACGGAGGCCTATGAATTTTTACGAGATTGAAACCCGCCATGGTGCTGGCGTCTATGCCAAGCAGCCCATCTCGATTGTGCGCGGCGAGGGCGCTCTGCTTTTTGATCCCGAAGGCAATGCCTATCTGGATTGCACTTCGGGGCACGGCGTTGCCAACCTCGGTCATGCGCATCCCAAAGTGGCAGCGGCCATTGCTGAACAGGCCGCTCGCCTGATCACCCTCTTCGAGACCTATCCGAACGATCGTCGCGCGGCGCTCATGCTCAAATTGACCTCCCTCACTCCCGGCTTGGACCGCGTCTTTTTCTGCAACTCCGGTGCAGAGGCCGTGGAGGCTGCGCTGAAATTCTCCCGCCTTTCGACCGGGCGCACGCGCATTCTGGCGGCCAAACGCGCTTTCCACGGACGCACCTTCGGCGCGCTCTCGGCCACCTTTGCCCAGCGCTACCGCCAGGGCTTTGAACCACTCGTCCCCGGCTTCGAGCACATCTCCTACAACAATGTCGAAGCGCTAGAAAAGGCTCTCGATGAGAGCGTCGCTGCCCTCATTCTAGAGGTCATTCAGGGAGAAGGCGGCATCTATCCGGCCACGCCCGAATTCCTCGAAGCGGCTCGTCGCCTATGCGATCGGCATGGTGCCTTGCTCATCTTCGATGAAATCCAAAGCGGCTTTGGGCGCAGCGGCAAGATGTTCGCCTATCAGCATTACGGCATCCAACCGGATATGATCACCTGCGCCAAATCCCTAGCCGGCGGCTTGCCAATGGGCGCCGTCCTGATCGGGGAGCGCGTGGGCAACCTGGCGCCGGGCGTGCATGGCTCCACCTTTGGCGGCAACCCCCTTGCCTGTGCTGCGGCATTGGCTACCATCCAAACCCTGGAAGAAGAGAACCTGCCCCAAAAAGCGGCAGAAAAAGGCGCCTACCTGATGGAACGCCTGCGCCGCCTGGATTCCCCCCTCGTCCGCGAAGTGCGCGGCATGGGACTGATGATCGGCATCGAACTAAAGCGCAAGGTTGCCCCCTACTTGCGTGCCCTGCAGCAGCATCGCGTCCTCGCCCTGAATGCCGGCATGAACGTCTTGCGCCTGCTCCCGCCGTTGGTCATCACCTACGAGCAGCTAGATTGGCTACTGGAAGCACTTGCTGAAATCCTCTCCACCGACCTGGAGGAGAGCGATGCTTGAGCTAGAAACCCTCCTCGGCCTACTAAACCACTATAGCCCGACCGGTCAAGAAGCAGAAGCGGTAAACTGGCTGGTGGAGCGCATGACCCGACTAGGCTTTCAGGCGGAAAAAGACGAAGTGGGGAATGCGATTGGGACGCTAGGTGCCGGCCCGCGGCAGATCCTGCTCCTTGGGCATATTGACACCGTCCCAGGCCGCATCCCCGTGCGGATCGCAGACGACCCGCAGCAGGGTCCCGCGGTGATCTTTGGCCGCGGTGCCGCCGATGCAAAAGGTCCCTTGGCCTGCTTCGTAGATGCGGTGGCGCGCCTGGGGAAACGGGATGGATGGCAACTCATCGTGATCGGCGCCGTGGATGAGGAGGGAGATTCCTGCGGCGCACGAGCACTTTTGGAACGCTACCACCCCGATTTTCTCATCGTCGGCGAGCCGAACCGCTGGAACCGCATTGCCCTGGCCTATAAGGGGAGTGCCTGGGCCGCTCTCACGCTGACGAGCGAAAATCGCCATGCCGCGCATCAAGAAGCGACCCCTGCAGAAAAAGCCATCGAGCTTTGGCAGCACCTCAAGGCCTATGCAGCAGAATTCAACCGCGATCGCCGGCGCGTGTTTGATCAACTTTTGCTCACCCTGCGCTCCTTCCAAACCGCCGAAAGTGATTTCACGCTCGCGGTCTCGCTCAAAATTGGGGCACGTCTACCGCCCGATCTCCCTCCCCAAGAGTGGTATGCCCGGCTAGAAAAGCTGGCCACGCCCTTTCAAGTCCAACCTCTCGGCTACCCTGTCCCGGCCTGGGAATGTGAAAAGAACACGCCGCTTGTGCGCGCCTTCCTGCAAGCCATCCGCCGGCATAACGGCGAACCCGCCTTTGTGCAAAAAAGCGGCACCTCCGATCTCAACCTGGTGGCGCCTCGATGGAAATGCCCGGCTGTAGTCTATGGACCGGGCGATTCTGCTCTGGATCACACCCCTCACGAGCACATCGCCGTCGAAGAATACCTGCGTGGCGTGGATGTCCTCACCACAGCCCTGGATATCCTAACGGCGCGGTAAGGAGGGGGAGAGTCACATAGTCACATAGTCATATATCATATAGTCTTATAGTCTTATAGTCTTGTAGTCTTATAGTCACATGGAAGGAGGCCCTGGTTTTTTCCAGGGCCTCCTGTAGGCCTTACATACCGGTATCTTGATCCCTGGCGCTATAGCCTGGGCCTTTGCGGAAGAAATCGGCATTTGCCTGAATATCTGGGGTCAAATCCACCACTTCGCCAGGTTCGAGCTGCTTGACAGTATTCAGCACCACTTTGACACCATGATGGTTGGTACCTTCATAGTGTCCGCTCAGGCCGACTCGATTGATATACTCGCCGCCCTTCGCCGTATAAGCCGATGGGACTTCATCTTCCGGGAAGATGGCAGAATAAGGGCACTCCGGCACGCACGCGCCGCAGTCAATGCAAGGATCCGGATCAAT
>JBKBPX010000122.1:0-4765 GCA_046292855.1 Anaerolineales bacterium | reverse complement strand
CGTCAATGTAGCTCGTCCCCATCGCAGCGGCCTTCATCAGAGGTATAATCTCCTTCGCTCCGCCAACCAACCTTTGGAGGTGACCATGTCCTTACCCACCCGCTTTGCCTTCTTCGAGGGGAAGATCGTGCCCTTTGAGGAAGCCAAAATCAGCATTGCCACTCATGCGCTGAATTATGGCACGGCTGTGTTCGGTGGCCTACGCGCCTACTGGAATGAAGAGCAAGAAAAGCTCTTCATTTTTCGTCCCTACGACCACTATCGCCGGCTGCTCCATTCTGCGCGCATGATGTGCATGGAAGTTCCCTATGACGAAGCCGCCCTCACCCAGATCACCATTGAACTCCTCCGCGCCGATCACTGGAAACAGGACATCTACATCCGCCCCTTGATCTATAAAGCCGAAATCGGCATCGGCGTGCGCCTGCACAACCTGCGCGATGCCCTTTCGATCTTCTGCCTCCCTTTTGATCGCTACGTCAAGAACGATACCAACGCCCACGTCACTTTCTCCTCCTGGCGGCGCATTGACGATAACACCATCCCCGCCCGCGGCAAGGTCAGCGGCGCCTATGCCAACTCTGCACTCATCAAAACCGATGCTGTGCGCGCCGGCTTCGACGAAGCTCTCGTCCTCGACCAAAACGGCCACGTCTCCGAAGGAAGCGCCATGAACATTTTCATGGTGCGCGATGGCGCGCTGATCACTCCCCCCGTGACCGATAACATCCTCGAAGGTATCACCCGTCGCTCCATCATCGAGCTGGCACGCCAAGAACTCGGTCTGACCGTCATCGAACGCTCGATTGACCGCACCGAAGTCTTCATCTGCGAGGAGTTCTTTATGACCGGCACCGCCGCCCAGGTCGTAGCCGTGACCCGTGTTGACCATCGCCCCATCGGCAACGGCGAAATGGGGCCTATTACCGCTCGCCTGCGGGAAATGTTCGAAGAGGTCGTCCGCGGCCGCAACCCCAAGTACGCTCACTGGCTCGTCGCCGCTTAGGCGCTTCCCTGTCCACCGTCCCTCAAATGCTCACTCGTCCCCCCGGCACTCTTCTGCTTGCCCGCCGCATCCAGGCCCCCCCTTCTCACTTCCCCCATCCCTTCTCCCTGCTCGGCGGGCTTTTCCTTGCTCTCACCCTGGCCATTCTGCTCCTGGGAAGTGGCCTGGCCTGGCTATCGCTCACCTCCGATCTTCCCTCCATCGAAACCCTGCCCATCCTGCTCGATCCACAAAATGGGTTACTTCTACAACCCACCCGCATCTACGACCGGCACGGTCGCCTTTTGCAGCAGCCCTCTCCCACCCCTCGCCAATACACAACCCTCCAAAGCCTGCCTCCTATCCTCATTCAGAGCGTCCTCTACACCCAGGACCCTACCTTCTGGTCACATCCCGGCTTCACCGTTCAAGGCCTCACCGATCCGCAAAAACATCCCACCCTGGCGCAGCACCTGGTCGCCAATTTGCTCCTCTTCCAGGAGCCTCCTACTCTCCGCCGCGCCATTCGCGAACGCCTCCTTGCCTTCCAAATCACACAACGCTTCGGCAGAGAACGCATCCTGGAATGGTACCTGAATAGCGCCGGTTTCGGCCAAAATGTCATAGGATTGGCTTCGGCTGCCGAAATTTACCTGGGAAAGCAACCCGAAGCCCTCTCACCTGCTGAGGCACTACTTCTGGCATCCATCCTGCAAAATCCCCAAATCACCCCTCACACCCTGCCGGAAGAAGCCCGTCGCCGCGCCCATCTTCTCGCCCAATCCCTGCTCCAATCTGGCAAACTCACCCCGGAGGAGGCCGGCTCCCTCGAGGACGAACTTGCTACCATCTCCTTCGCCCCTCCTCCGCCATCGAACGAGCGCGCTCCGGCTTTCCTGCGCCTAGTGCTGGAACAAATTCAGGTCGCTTTTCCCATCTCACGCTTAGAAAAAGGGGGATTGATGCTTTACACCACCCTAGACGAGGATCTACAACAACGGGCAAAGTGCCTGCTTCAGCTCTTCGCCGTGCGGATCGCTGCGCGACCTGAGCCGATCCGCTGCCCCGAAGCTACCTCTCTGCCGACGCTTCCTTCCACTGCTCACATCGGTGCGCCTTCCTTATCCGCCCTGATACTTGATGTGCCGAGTGGAGAGCTCCTGGCCGCCATTGGCGAAACCTTCCAGGAAAAAGAATCTCCCATCTGGAGCCCACACCCACCCGGCGCAATCCTGACCCCCTTCATTTACCTGACGGCCTTCACGCGTGGCTGGTCGCCTGCCTCTCTCGTCTGGGATTTACCATCCGAGGGGGAAGCTGCCACATCCTTCCTCGGCCCGATGCGCATGCGTCGTGCCCTGGCCAACGGCCTGCCGCGCGTCACCCAAAACCTGCGACACGAACTCGGTGAAGCGGCCATTCAGAGAACGTTTTCCCTCCTCGGCGTTCAGGAGGACGGAGTAACCTTGCTCCAGATAGCCAATGCCTATGCCATCCTAGCCCGTTCCGGCACGCACATTCATCCCCAATCCTTCCTGCGTTTAGAAGGTAACGATCACGCCCTCTGGCTACAAAGCAAACCTTCACCGCAGGAGCTAATAGAACCTGCTGTCGCCTACCTTGTCAATCATGTGCTCAGCGATCCCCTGGCACGCCAGGATACTTGGGGCTACCCCGGTCTATTGGAGATAGGGCGGCCGGTCGCCGTCGTGACGGGCAGTGCTGCCGAAGGAAAACAGGCTTGGCTGATCGCCTACACTCCACAGCGTCTGGTCGCGCTCTGGATGGGCAACAACGCCTCAGAGACCGTTTCTCCCCAGTGGTTGGGCGCGTTGGGCCGCGCCCTGCTGGAAGAAGCGCATCGCTCTCTGCTAGCCCAGGATTGGCCTGTTCCTGCCGGGGTCACCTTTTTAGAGGTCTGTGATCCATCCGGCCTGCTTCCCTCTCCCACCTGCCCCCAGCGTGTCACCGAGGTCTTCCTGGTCGGCAATGAACCACACGAAAGAGATCGTTTTTATCAACGTTACCTCATTGATCGCGAAACCGGCCTGCTGGCCACCGTGTTCACACCAGCGCAGCTGATCGAGGAACGCATCTATGCCGAAATTCCCCCTCCGGCGCGTCGTTGGGCCGAAGAACACGGCTGGCCCCAGCCCCCCAAGACCTATGACCCAATCCGCCTGCCCCCTCCCGATCCCCAGGCACACATCAGCCAACCGCAGGCTTTCGAAGAGATCAGCGGTCGCATCACCATTCGGGGCACGGCAGCCGGAGAAAATTTCCGATCCTACCGCCTGCTATTCGGCCAAGGACTGAACCCACAGGAATGGATACTGCTTACTTCTGCCGAAACCCCACGCCAGGAAGAAGCGCTCGGTGAATGGGATACAACAGGGTTACAACAGGGCATTTACATCCTTCAGCTACAGGTTCTCTACCGAGATGATCGCCTAGCGATCGCCTTCTTGCCGGTCTCGGTAAAATAGCCCTTCCATCCACCTTCCCCGTCTATTCCCCACCCATCACCACTTTCATGATGAATTCCGCCGTGCGCCTGCTGGCAGACCCATCCAGAAAGGTGATCTCCTGCTCCACGAAACGCCGGCGCGCCTCCCTATCTAAAGAGCGATCGCGCAAATACAGGTTGAGAGCCTGGCGCAGCTCCTCCTCATTCGCCGCGACCCGGCCGGCTCCTGATAGGCGAAAGCGCTGATGGGTTGGCCAATTGCCGATTTCACGAAGCGAGAGGGAGAACTTTTTCGGATCATTCCAGCCGCCCGGTGCATCAATCGTCGCCGAAACGATCGGCGTATCATGCACCGCCGCCTCCACCACCATCGTCGAATAGACGGTGACAAAGACATCCGACCAGGTCAGCATAGAAGCCTTCTCATCCATATCCTCGCCACCATAATAGCCAAGCGAGCCACCCAACGGCTTGGGCTGCACGACGTGGACATGCGGGTATTTCTCTGCCAGTTCCATCACTCTCCGACGTTCCTCAGCAAAGTGCTTCGGCTTTTCCTGGAAGTGGCTAGGATGCAAGCGAATGAGCAATTGGGCCGGTTCATCCAGCGAATCTGAGGCGATCAACCTCGCCAGAGCCTCGATATTCGGGTAATTGGGAGCAAAGTGGACGAAACTGCTCGCATAAGAGATCAGTTTCCTGTGCGGGTCCAGGCCGTGGAACGCAAAGTATTCTTCCCGAGGCACAAGCCAGCGGCGGAGGAGATACCCATCGTAGGAAGGGATGCCGCCGATGTGCACCCGCGAAGGGTCCCAGTCCGAACCGTAAACTAGCTCATCCTTCTGGATTTGCGACCAGCAACTGGCCCACTGCAGCGGTGCGCCGCGAATGGCATAGCTAGATGGATTATCCCAGCCGACGATGACGGTCATGGTAGGGATGCCGTACTGGGCGGCTTCACGCAGCAGGTAGCGGTCCATGCGCCAACCTGGAGTGGAGGCGACTACTAGGGAAGGTTGATATTTCTCAAATAGATCGGCATACAGATTGGGCGTAAAATGGCTTTGCATCCGCACCAGCAGGTGGCGTGCCGCCGCAGAGCGACGGAGTAAGAAGATGGCCAGGGCTGCCGGCAGCCAAATCCCTAAGCGGAACTTCCATGTGTTTTCTGCCCACACTTCACGGATATGGCTGTCCATCGCTTCGGTATTGATGCGCTTGGAGCCACCTACGCGCCGCAGATAGGCAAGCAGCCACTGCAGACGCGGCCAGACCCGCCTGGCATACTCCTCAGCTTGTTTTAATCTCAATCC
>JBKBPX010000121.1:0-4804 GCA_046292855.1 Anaerolineales bacterium | reverse complement strand
CCGCCTTTGCCATCGAAAGCATGATGGACATCCTGGCCCATGAGCTGGGATTGGATCCTATCGAATTGCGTCGCCGCAACGCGCTGCGCCCCGGCAGCGTAACCAGCACGGGACAGGTGCTGCGCGAAAGTGTCGGGCTTTTGGAATGCTTGGAGCGCGTCGAGATGGAGATGAGCCGTCTGGCAGCCGAACACTGTGGGATCGGACGGGAAGCGCTTTTCAAACCCCACGCCGATCCGTGCTCCCCGCACTTGATCCACGCCTGGGGCATTGCCGCCGCCTATAAGAACACCGGTCTGGGAGGAGGGGCAGCGGATAAGGCCGCCGCCGAGGTGGAGCTTTTCTCCGATGGCAATTGTGAGGTGCGCATCTCCTCCGCCGAATTGGGACAGGGATTAGTCTCCGTCCTGCAATTGATCGTCGCGACGGAATTGCAGCTTCCTGCCTCGCAGGTGCGCGTGCGCCTAATGGATACCGACCTCACTCCCGATGGCGGTCCAACAACCGCCTCCCGCCAGACCTACGTCAGTGGTAATGCTGCGCGTCTGGCTGCTCAGACCCTGCGCCAGGCTATAGCTTCCTTCCTTTCCGAAAAATATGACCTCCCACCCGAGGCAGTGCAATTCGTTGAAGGGCTGGCGCAAATCAATGGACAGAGCTTATCTTTGGGGAGGATCGCCGATGAAATGCTTCGCCAGGGCCTTGCGCCGCGAGCGCTTTACGAATACTGGGCGCCGGCAACTCGTCCTCTGGGCGAGGCGGGGGATATGCACTTTGCCTTTTCGTTTGCCGTGCAGGCGGCAGAAGTAGAGGTCAATACTCGTAGCGGCGAGGTACGCGTCTTGCGGATAATTTCGGCAAACGATGTCGGACGGGCGATCAACCTGCTGACCCTGCGCGGTCAGATCGAGGGTGGGGTAGTGATGGGAATCGGTACTGCGCTCACCGAGGAGTTCATCGTGGAAAACGGGCAGATCCTCACCGATCGCCTGGCACGTTATCGTCTCCCCTCGATCTTGCATACCCCCCAGATCGTCCCTATCATTGTAGAACACCCGAGCGGGGAAGGTCCCTATGGAGCAAAAGGGGTAGGAGAGATCGTCAGTATCCCCACGGCCCCGGCCATTACGAATGCTATCTTCAACGCGGTGGGCGTGCGTTTCCAGCGCCTGCCGGTGGATCAGGAGATAATTGCCCTCCATTTGGCCGGCGCGTTGGCTGCGATGGAGAGATGAGCCGGTACTTAAAATCGTTGCACGAGGTTCGCTTTTTGCTGGCGTCCATTCCCAGGGTATAATAAAGCCAGATGGGCGAAAAGACGCTTTTGGTTCTTGAAGCCGCGCGCAACAATTCTCCGCAGTTCGCCAAAGTGTTGATAAAGCGAGGGTTTGACGTGGAATTGGCGAAAGGCGCAGAGGAATTGATCGAGCGCCTAGCTGACTGCTCACCGCAGGCAGTCGTGATCAACGCGGCTTCACTACGAAGCAGTGGTAAACGCATCTGCCGTCTGGTGCGCGAGAAAAATGCGCGTCTGCCACTGGTGGTCATCTTGCCGGAAGGACAAGATGCGGATGGCTATGTGGCGGATGTGCATCTAAACCTTCCTCTTACGGCACGCAAGTTGATCAATCGGCTGCAGGCATTGGTGGATGATGGGGGGGAAAAGGTGCTTCAGCGCGGACCTATTCGCCTGAACTTGGAGACAAATCAGGTACAAAGCATGGGAAAGAGCGCGCGGCTTTCACCACGTCTGGCACGTTTGCTCCAAGTGCTGATGGAGAATGCCGGCCAAATTGTCCGCCGTGATGAGCTATTCCGCACTGTTTGGGAAACGTCTTATGTCGGCGATACTCGCACGCTGGATGTCCACATTTTCTGGTTACGGAAGGCAATCGAGATCAACCCGCGAGAGCCTCGTCTACTGAAGACGGTGCGGGGAGAAGGCTATCGGCTGGATGTTTGAGGGCGATCTGGTAGCATTCCCCCTCGAGGCTGACCATTCGTAAGCAAAGGTTGCCAGCGGGGGAGAAGGTCAAGGTATCTGGTGCCTGTGCCTGACCGCGCAGGCGTAACGCCTGGTGACGGCTGCGAAAAAGTCTCCCATTCCAATCGCTATCTATTTCCCAGAAATCAACGGTAACAGGGGAGACCAGACGGATCTGGCCATCCTGGAGGTGAAGCCATTCTGGGGGTAATGGTTTCCAGCCCAGGGAGAAAGTCGCTTGGTGCTCGATGGTAAAGGCAACGTTTTCACGGATCAAGCGTGTGCGGGTTACATGAACCGCGCGCCAGGTCACATCTGCGGCCAGAAAACGCCGACCGAGCCGCGCGGCCACGACTGCCGTGGTGCCTGAACCGCAAAAGAAATCGGCCACCAGATCGCCGGCATTGGAAGAGGCCAGGATGATGCGTTCCAGCAAGGCTTCCGGCTTTTGAGTGGGGTAACCGCTTCGTTCTTTGTGGAGGCGGGCTACGACTGGGAAATACCACCAATCTTCGGGCACTTTGCCGCGCGCTAAGTCCGGCACTTTGCCGAACCCAGCCTTCCGCGATGAGGCAAAAGTCTTATGTGTGTTCGGATGATAGGCCTGGCGTACCGCGTCGACGTTGAACGTGTAATCTTTCCCTTTGACATAGACCAGAATTGTGTCGTGTTTGCGTTTGAAAGCGCGGCGAATGGCGGAAGGGCCGTGATAAAGCCAGACGATTTCGTTCAGCAGGTGATCGCGCCCGAAAATCTCATCCAAGAGCAAGCGCACATAGGCGTTGGCGTGCCAGTCGAGATGCATATACAGCGTGCCGTGTGGCGCCAATAAGCGATACATCAAGACCAGACGCGGGTAGAGGAAGTTCAGGTAATCTTCCAAATCCTCCCAATCGTCGGCATAGCCTTCGGCCAATCGCCAAGTTTGTGGGCGACGTGAATCTTCTCCATATCCCACACGTGCCGGGTAAGAGCGATTGGTGAAAAAAGGCGGATCGGCATAGATCAAATCAATCTTGCCCTCATATTCGGCCAATAGGTGGCGCATAAGGGGCAGATTATCGGCCCAGAAAAGGCGATTTTGCGGCATTGCTCCATCAGGGGAAACGAGGGTCTCCAGGTTCAATGAGGCTGGAGGGGGAAAAATAAGTTGTTTATCAGGCCAGGTCAGCGTAGGCATAGGAAGTTAATAGAAGATTTTTACCCGTGTACCATAGCCGCGATTATAGATCGCTTCGGGCTTGTGGGGTGGAAGGGCCCAGCGAAAGAGCCAGAGCGCATCTTGCGTGCGCATGTTGATACAGCCGTGACTCATCGGTGTGCCAAAGTTGTCATGCCAGTAAGTGCCATGGAAGGCATGTCCTTTGTCGGTGAAAAAGCATGTCCAGGGAACGCCGGGCAATTCGTAGTCATCCACATCCGCCGCCAGGTTGCCATCTCCCATATGCTTGGAGGGCGTTTTTTCCAGGATGTTGAATTCCCCCGCCGGGGTCTTGGTGGGGATTTCGCCAGGGCGGCGGCGCCCATAGGGAATGCCCGATGAAATTTTGGTTTCCAGGACAACGACATCATTTTCGTAGGCGGTGAGCGTCTGAGTGGTCAGGTTTACTTCAATGCGCTTGGCCTGCCAGGGCAAATCGGGAGAAATAGGAGCATACTCTTCAGGGGGGATGGGACGCAGATGGCGGGCCGGAACGAAATAAGGCGGTTTTTCCAGCAATTCATCATAAATGCGATACCACGGCTCACCATCTGGACCTTGATCGATCCCCTCAATCCAATGCACAGAGCCGTAGTACAGGCGATAGCGCGGGAACCAACCCTGGAGCGAGTTATAGCCTAGAGCGTTGGTATAAGGCACGGTGACCTCAGCCAGATAGCGTCTGCCCTCAGGAAGGCTGGAAAGCGGCTCCTGGTAGAGAATCTTGACGCGCTGGATTCGTGCCCGATGCACATAGCCACCCCAGACGCGATACCAGACCGGGTTATATCCCGGCGCTTCGGCGACCACCTCCTCATATAGGCGAATCAGATCATCGCGATACCAGGTGGCGACAATTTGACTCTGGTCATTAGGCTGCCGATAGGCACTGACCGAGTCAATTGTCACACGGCCCCATTGCGCATCGTTAAATGGATCGCCCCAACCCCAGGTGGGCATGAAGGCCAGATTCCCTAACGCAAACAGGGAGAGTTTCAGAAAATCACGGCGGGAGAGCAAGGGCATGAGAATAATTCTACCATTGACTCTACTGCAAAAAAGCTTTGTTTACCACCAACTACAGGAAGTTAAGCCGAAGAATTCTTTACTCTGTGTTTTTGCGGTGAACTCAATTGTATTCGGCCTCGTTACCTCCCCATGCTCGGAGCACCTCCCGCAACACATTCGCTGAAAGGCAGGCCAGCAAACACCAAAATATCCCCAGCGAGGGAAGACGATCATTTGCCCACAAATCGAGAGACCATCTTCCCGTTCCCGCGCTCCTTGTTTCTCTCCATGCGCCGCAGTCAGGATCAGGATCGCCAGCATCCTGTGCGATGGGTGTTACAGCCACGTGAGCAAAAATAGTGTGCAGAGAAGAGCAGGGAGCAAATCATCTTTGTTGAATCCCTGAAATATCGCAGTTAAGGATTGTGTTTTGGATTATAATTACACGAGGAGGTTGCTATGCCTTTTGATGTTGCCGAGTACCATGCCTTTGTCCAATTGCTCTATCAGCATCCCGAGTGGCGAGCTGAAGTACGGAAGCTGGTGCTGAGCGAGGATATTCTTGCGCTGCCCGAAATTGTGCGCCAGCTGTCGGTCACAGTGAAAGAATT
>JBKBPX010000120.1:0-4829 GCA_046292855.1 Anaerolineales bacterium | reverse complement strand
GGTGGACGTGCGCGGCAAAAAAGTGCTCGTGCGCGTGGATTTCAATGTACCCATCCAGGATGGAAAAGTAGGAGACGACACCCGCATCCGCGCCGCGCTGCCGACCCTGACATATCTGCTGCAAAACGGCGCCGCCCTCATCCTTTGCTCGCATCTGGGACGGCCGAAACAGGGTCCTGACCCCAAATACTCTCTCCGCCCCGTAGCAAACCACCTGGCCGGGCTTTTGGGCCAAGAGGTCTTCTTCGCCGAAGATTGCATCGGCCCAAAGGCGGAAGAGGCCGCGGCGCGCTTACGGCCAGGGCAGGTGCTCCTGCTGGAGAACACGCGTTTCCATCCCGAGGAAGAGAAAAACGATCCCGAAATGGCGCGGCAACTGGCCAAACTGGCGGAACTCTATGTCAACGATGCCTTTGGCTCAGCCCATCGCGCCCATGCTTCGACAGAGGGAGTAGCCCGTTTCCTGCCCGCTGTGGCCGGCTTCCTGATGGAGAAGGAAATCCAGTACCTGGGTGCGGCTATTGCCAATCCCGAACATCCCTTCATCGCCGTCTTGGGCGGCGCCAAGATCAGCGATAAGATCGGCGTCACCCGAAACCTGCTCAACAAAGCCGATGCTGTCCTGATCGGCGGTGGTATGGCCAACACCTTCCTCAAAGCCCAGGGATTGGAGGTCGGCGACTCTCTCGTCGAATCGGAAGCCCTGGAGACCGCTCGCCAGCTGCTGCAGGAAGGTGGCAAGAAACTACACCTCCCACTTGACCTGGTCATTGCCAATGCCTTCGCCGCCGAAGCGGAACACAAAATTATCCCGTGTGGCAATATCCCGGCCGGCTGGCGCATTCTGGATATTGGCCCGGAGACGGTCAAGGCCTATGGCAAGGTGATCCGCGAGGCAAAGACGGTTGTTTGGAACGGGCCGATGGGCGTCTTTGAATTTCCGGCCTTTGCCACAGGCACCTTCGGAATCGCCCAAGCGCTCGCAGAGTCAAACGCTGTGACGATTGTCGGCGGCGGAGAATCAGTGGCCGCGGTCCAACAATCCGGAGTCGCCGATCGCATCACTCATATCTCGACCGGCGGCGGGGCATCGCTGGAAATGCTTGAAGGACTCACCCTGCCCGGCGTTGCCGCTCTGCTAGACCGAGAATAGCCTGGAAAAATCTAAATCTCTGGGCATCACGCTGCTCAAAAGGGAACCTCTATGCATCGCACTCCTTTCGTGGCCGGCAACTGGAAGATGCACAACACGGTAGCAGAAGCGCGCCAGCTCATTTTTGCGATGAGCTTTGGCCTGCGTGCCGTGGAAGGGGTAGAAAAGGTCATCTGTCCCCCTTTCACGGCGCTTCTACCTGCCGCAGCCTTGCTCCAGGGCACAGATATTGGCCTGGGGGCCCAGAACATGCACTGGGAAGAAAAAGGTGCATTCACAGGCGAAGTCTCTCCTACCATGGTCAAAGAATTTTGTCGCTATGTGATCCTGGGGCACTCCGAACGCCGTGCCTACTTCTGCGAAACCGATGAGATCGTCAACCGCAAAGTCTTGGCCGCCCAAAAGCATGACCTGACCCCCATCGTATGCATCGGCGAGACGCTACAGGAGCGGGAAAGTGGAAAAACCGAGGCCGTAGTCGAGCGTCAGGTGCGCTTGGGGTTGAAGGAGTTAAAGCCTGAGTTCGCTGCGCGGCTGGTCATCGCTTATGAGCCGGTCTGGGCGATCGGCACCGGCCGCGCGGCTCAGGTCGAGGACGCTGCCCAAGTGATCGCTGGGGTGATCCGCCCGCTCTTGGCCGAGATGTTCAACCAGGAGGTGGCTCAAAGCGTGCGCATCCTGTACGGAGGGTCGGTCAACGCATCGAATGCGGCTGAGTTCCTGCAACATCCTGAGATTGACGGCGCGCTGGTCGGCGGAGCTAGCCTAAAATCGGAAGACTTCGTCACCATCGTGCGCGCCGCCCGAAAGGGATAATCTTTCCGCCGATGCTAAGCGGCCTGGATGGATTGCTCTGGTTTGCGCTGGCGCTGCTGGGTTTGACGTTTTTGCAGCGCCTTTTGCATACTGAAATCCAGATCCTCCTGTTTTACCTGACGCGTAGCCAGAAATGGACGATCGTCCTGTTTTCCCTGATTTTCCTGCCGGGAGTATTGCTCCATGAAGCCAGCCATTACCTGATGGCGAAACTGCTTCAGGTGCGCACGGGGCGTTTTTCTCTCTGGCCGCGCCCTCTGCCGAATGGGCAGCTGCAGCTGGGATATGTGGAAATCGGCCGGACGGATGCGTTGCGCAGCACCTGGATCGGTCTCGCCCCCTTGCTCTCCGGCCTCACGTTCCTCTATGTGGCCGCTCACACCATGAATTTATCCCCTCTATGGGCTGTCCTGCGCGAGGGGAAATGGGAGCTTTTCTGGCTAGGATTGCGTCTGCTTCCCGCCATCCCCAACTTTTCGGCCTGGTTTTACCTGTCACTGGTGATCAGCAGCACCATGACCCCTTCGGCTTCTGATCGCCAAGGCTGGGCGGCATCGGCCCTGCTGATCGGTGCGCTTGGCACTTTGCTCTTCTTAAGCGGAAGCGGCCCCTGGTTCTTCCAGCATATCCTTCAACCGCTCAATGAAATCCTGCGCGGCCTTTCCCTTCTGCTGTTGTTGAGTCTCCTCTTCCACGTCACAGCCTATATCCCGTTGCGCTTGCTCCACCATCTGGTTGAGCGCTGGATGCACTAAACGAGAAAAACGGACGAAGCACTTTCAATGCGCGACGGTGTCTTTGGCATCAAATCAAGGAGGCGATTGCGCAGCCATATGAAAAAACCGCTCTCTACCCTGCTCGTAGTTTTCTCATTGGTCATCTTGAGCACCCTGATCCTCCGTCCGCGCTGGTACCTGAACCTGACAAAACGGGTGGAAGTCTCTCCACAAGTCGGCGCGGCGTTGGTGGAAAAATATGGATGCCGCAAGTGTCACATCGTAGAGGGACGCGGCGCGCTCAAAGCCCCTAATCTTGATGAGGTGGCCAAGCGAGAAAGCACCGAGACCCTCTACCGCTGGCTGGCAAATCCCCGCTCCATGCGCGCCAACACCCCTATGCCTAACTTTCATCTCTCTGACAGCGAGATCGAGGCTATTATCGCCTATCTCCGATCGCTCCGCTGATCCACTTCTCGTCAGGAAAACCCCGACACCCCTTGTGACACCCTCTGTGACATCCGTCACTTCCTAATAAACTCACTTTTTGCTACACTAAGCATAGCCATCTCCGAAGCCTGACCGCCTAAACGTTTCAGCGCATGGCGGCAGGACAGTAACGCAGGCCGAAACTTGCGTTACCGGGTAGCGGGCGGAAACGCCCCTGCCTCCCATCCCTCCCCTCGTCTCCCCTTCGAAGAGGGAGGGATTTGGAAAGGAGACGATAGCCTTGTAGCTCACACCGTCTCCTTTCCGAGGCGGTGTTTTTTGATTCGAAAACCCAGAAACTCGCCCCAAATTTTCAACCTTCCACCTATAAGCCTATAAGACTATAAGACTATAAGACCATGAGCCTATAAGACTATAAGACTATAAGACCATGAGCCTATGAGCCTACTAACCACCCTCCTCCAAAAATCCGCCTCACACCACTCCCACCTCTGCCCGCGCCAAATCCTCGGCGTGCGCATGGGCTTGCTTGGCATGAAGGCCCTCGGCTTCGATGCCCCGCCACCCAAAAAGCGCCTGCTCGTCATCATCGAGACCGATGGTTGCTTCGCCGATGGTATCACCGCCGCCACCGATTGTACCGTCGGTCACCGCACGCTGCGCGTGAAAGATTACGGCAAGACCGCCGCGACCTTTGTGGATACGCTCACGGGTCAAGCGCTGCGCATTGCCCCCATGCTGGATATCCGCCAAAAGGCCTATGCCTATGCCCCCAACGAGCCGCGTCGCTACTTTGCGCAAATGCAGGCCTATCAGATCATGCCGGACGAAGAGATGTTCACCGTCACACCTGTTGTGCTGAAGACGCCCATCGAAGCCATTGTCAGCCGTCCCGCTGTGCGCGTGAGCTGTGACGTGTGCGGTGAAGAGATCATCAACGAGCGCGAAGTCCATCGTGAGGGGCTTACACTCTGCCGCGCTTGCGCCGATGGCGGCTATTATCAAAAGGTCACTGAAGCCAACTTCATCCTCCCCGATCTCCTATCCACCATCACCCAACAGTAAAACGAAAGGGCGAACATCGCAATGGGGGGCACCATTCAAACCTGACTCTACTGCAAAACGGTCTTTTTACTGCCGAGAGCGCCGAGTACGAGCATGAGAAGTTAAGAAATAACGAAGAATCTCTCTGTAGTGAATTTTTGCAATGGGCTCATTAATTCCCATGGTTCGCTCAAATTTAGACCAGTTTTGAGAATTGAGGTAAACTCCTGGTATGAGCGAGAGAGCAACAGTGACAAATGAACGAGTGGATGACATCCCCCTGCTGCTGGCCCAGATGGAGCGGATGGGGATACCGTCTCTGCTGGACAAGTTCTTCCCCACCCACGGCAACTGGCAGGGTCTCAGCCTGGGGTGGACGGCCACCGTCTGGTTGGCTCATGTCCTCTCGGAGGGCGACCACCGCTTGAACCACGTCCAACCCTGGGCGGAGAAGCGTCTGGAGACGCTGAGCCGGTGCATCGGCCAGAAGGTGCGCGCCCTGGACTTCAGCGATGACCGTCTGGCGGATGTGCTGAGCGCCCTTGGCCAGGATACGGCCTGGGATAGCTTTGAGGCGGCGCTGCTACGTGAGCACTGGGGGATTGAGAATCGTGTCTTTTATGTTCGGGATGTGAGCATGGACGAAGATC
>JBKBPX010000119.1:0-4882 GCA_046292855.1 Anaerolineales bacterium | reverse complement strand
GCAACCGCCCCTACCGCAAGGCATGGAGCAAGAAACGAGCGCTGGCCTACATCAAAAAGCAGGCCGGCAAGCACTTCGACCCTCGCGTGGTAGCGGTGTTCTTGAAAGTTATGAACCCGTAGAGATAAGACCATCAACCCCCCAGGCTTTCAGCTTTGCTCTTGCACCGTTTCTCCTTGTTCTTCGGCTCCTTGCTCTTCTTCTTGCCATTCCTCTACCTTGCGTGCGAAGATCAAATAGCCCGTGTGTGCCACCATACGATCGGTGGGGCGTAAGCGTTGCGGCTCAGGTTTATAGTAACGCAGCAAGATTTCGCAGACCTCGATGAAAGCAAATCGTTCCTGTCTCAAGGCATCCAGTAACTGCGTGACCTGATTGGCTGTCGGTACTAATGAGCCGAAGAAGCCTCCCGGCTGCAGCGCAGCGCGTACCTGGGCAATATAATCCCACGGATTGGGCACGTCCAAGAAAAAGGCTTCAGCGTCTGTCTCGTCACACCCTTCAGCCAGGTCGCGCAGCTTGAATTCCACCCGATCTGCCAGGCCAAGGCGGGAGACGTTTTTACGCGCCAACGCCTGCATCTCCGGCCGCACTTCGTAGGAATAAACTTTCCCCTGGGGGCCGACGGCGTAAGCAAACGCAATCGTGAGGGCCCCTGAGCCGCTCCCCGCTTCGATGACGCGTTTGCCCGGACCGATGCCCATCGTCACCAGGATGAAGCCGATGTCCTTGGGATAGAGGATTTGTGTGGTGCGCGGCAGGTCAAGGAGCAGATCGGCCAGGGAGGGCTGAAGCAGATAGAAGGTAACTCCCAAATGAGTGATGATGCGACTCCCCCAAGCAAGACCAATCAAATCATCGTGACGAACGATTCCCCGGTGAGTATGTAATTCCATGCCGGGGGTGAGTGTGATAAGAAAATGTTTGTGGCGCTCTCCAACTAGCAGAGCCAAATCTCCAGGACGAGCAAGAGCCTCATAAGTGAACATCAATGCTCCTCAATTTCGATATGGATCAGCCGATCCCCCGCACGAAGGAATGGGTTGCTTTGGGGATCGCGAGGGGTTAGTTTCAGCAACACATCCATGCCGCTGGTCACATAGCCAAAGATTGTATAATAGCCATCCAAATGTGGCGCTGGGGCGTAGGTGATGAAAAACTGACTGCCGTTTGTGTCAGGACCACTATTGGCCATCCCCACAACGCCAGGGCGGTCAAAGTGTAAATCTGGAGCGATTTCATTGATGAAGAGATAACCGGGAATCCCTTGTCCAGTTCCGCTGGGATCGCCGGTTTGGGCAATAAAGCCGGGAATCACGCGGTGAAAGGTGATGTTGTCATACCATCCCTGGCGAGCTAGAAAGACGAAAGAATTGACCGCGATGGGGGCTTTCTCCGGCAGGAGATGGATGCGCACCTCTCCTTTTTCGGTTTTCAGGATTGCCTCGTACTGACGTCCTGGCACAATGACCTGAGGGGGGCAAGAGAACTGCCGCTGGCCGAGCAGGATGAGCGCTGTTGCCTCTTGAAGAGCCTGTTCGGAGAGAGGGCCGCTATAAATTTGTCCGTTCAGGAAGAGGAAAGGCAGATAAGGGACCAGGATGGCGATCTCAGGACTTGGACCGCGCGCTTGTACTTCGCTCAGGAGTTGGGGATCGTTCAATGCCTGACGAAAAGCTTCTGCATCCAAGCCGAGTTCCACAGCCGCTTGTTCTAACCTGCTCAAAAAACCCTGCTCGGAAAGGGTTGCCCAATCCTGTTGGTGGGAATAGAGCCAATCATGCATTTCCCAGAAGCGACCCTGGCGTGCAGCGGCGAGAGCGGCGGCTGAAGCCAGGATGCTTTTATCGTATTTTTCCGGCAATGGATAAAGCCGATAGACCAATCGTACCTGCTGAGGCTGGGATGCCTGAATGCGGCGCAAGATGAGAGCTAGTTGCGCACAAGGGGCGCATTGAAAATCGGCATAGTAGAGCAAGGTCAGCGGGGCATTTGCCGGCCCGAAGATAAAATCTGTGGCATTTGGCGGAGGATAGTGGGATGGCTCCTCAGGCCGAGGGGTTGGCTGGATTTCGACTTTGCGACAGGTCGGGGTGGGGGTGGAGGTGGCTTGGGGTGTGGATAGAAAAGAAACAGAGGCCGTCGTGGTAATAGCGGGAGGGATTGGAACCGTTTGACAGGCAGCAGAAAACAACAGGACAAGCAGGATGAGGAGCCTGAGGCATGTTGGTTTCATCGCGCCTGCTCCTGCTCCCCCGTCATTTTGCCAGCGCGTGCCAGCAGGTTGCGCGCAGCCTTTACGAGGGGCAAGTCAATCATTTTCCCATCCAAGGCAAATGCCCCTTTGCCTTCCCGGAGATGGGTTTCATAGGCATCAATTATGCGTTGCGCCTGAGCCACGGCTTCAGAAGATGGGGTGAAAGCGTCTTTCACCGGAGCGATTTGGTTGGGGTGGATGATCTGCTTGCCGCTGTAGCCCAATTGAGCGCCGAAGAGGGCCTCCGTATGCACTTTTTCCATGTCCTGAAGTTCGATGCTCACCATGTCAATTGCCTGCAGACCGAAAGCGGCAGCTGCCATAACCACTGCGCTGCGCGCGTGGAAGACTTCCCAAGCCTGGGGTGTGCGCGTCGCGCCCAGTGCGGCGGCTAGGTCTTCGGCACCAAACATAAGGGCTTCGAGGCGCGGATGGGCGGCGAGAGTGCTCAAGTTCAAGATGGCGCGCGGGGTCTCGATTCCGATCCACAATCGCAGCCTGCCGTGTGGCAGGTTACGGCTGGCTTCGGCCGCGCTTAGCCGTTTTTCTGCCCAATCCAGTTGTTCCTGAGATTCCACCTTAGGGATCACGATACCATCCGGCAGTACCTGGAGCGCGGCTTGCAGGTCGTCTTCTTCCAGGCCGGAGCCAATGGCATTGATGCGCACCAAACGTTCTGCGCCTCCAAAGTCCAGCTCGGCCAGGGCGCGCGGGATGGTCTGACGCGCCATGTCCTTGTGGTTCAAAGCAACGCCATCTTCCATATCCAGGCAGACGCAATCTACCCCCAATGTGGTGGCTTTGGTGATCTTGCGCCAATCATCGCCTGGAACATAGAGCAGGGTACGGCGAGGTCGGAAGGTCATGCGATTACTCCTAGTGCTCGACCGAGGCGTGCAAATGCTTCAAGTCCTTTGTCAAGGTCTTGGCGCTCGTGGGCGGCTGAAATCATGACGCGGATGCGCGCTTTGCCTTTTGGAACCGTCGGATAGCCGATGGCCATGGCGAAAACCCCTTCGTCGAAGAGGCGTCGGCTGAATTCTTGAGCCAGGGGCGCTTCGCCAAGCATGATAGGAGTAATGGGGGTTTGGCTTTGACCCGTATCGAAGCCGAGGCGTTTCATCTCCGCTTTGAAGTAACGAGTGTTCTCCCAGAGTTTTTACACTAGGTGGGTGGATTATTCGAGCAGGTCGAGCGCAGCCAGACAGGCGGCAACATCCGGAACAGTCATGGCCGAGGAGAACAGGAAGGGGCGCCCGCGCTGACGGAGCCACTCGACGATGCGCGCATTGCCGGCGACCACCCCTCCTACCACGCCGAAGGCCTTGGAAAGTGTGCCGACTTCGATGTCTACTTTGCCGTGCAGGTCAAAGTGATCAACAATGCCGCGTCCGCCGCGGCCGAGGACGCCTTCGCCATGAGCGTCATCCACCATCAACAGGATATCGTGGCGGCGGGCAACTTCGTAGATTGCTGGGAGCGGCGCAATATCTCCATCCATGCTAAAGACGCCATCGGTGACGAGGAGGGCGCGCCGATATTTTCCTTGCCATTGCTGAATTTTGTGCTCCAAATCCTGCACGTCATTGTGCGCATAACGGACAATCGTAGCGCCGGAAAGGCGGCACCCGTCAATGATGCTGGCATGGTTGAGTTCATCGGAGAAGATGACATCTTCTTTCCCCACCAATGCCGGGATGGTGCCCAAGTTGGCGTTGAATCCGCTCTGAAAGGTGATGGCGGCTTCTACGCCCTTGAAGGCGGCCAAGCGGCGTTCAAGCTCAACATGGAGGTCCATGGTGCCGGCAATGCTGCGCACTGCTGCGGGGCCGACACCGTACTTTTGAACGGCTTGACGGGCGGCTTCTACCAGTCGCGGATGATTGGCCAAGCCAAGATAGTTGTTCGAACAAAAGTTGAGCACATCTTTCCCATCCACTTTGAGCCAAGCCCCTTGCGGTGATTGGATAGTGCGGATGCGATTATATAGCCCCTGCTCGTGCAGGGCTTTCAGTTCGCCATCAATCCAATCCAGTCGTGACATGGGATTCTCCTTTGTGAGATGAATTCTGGAGTCATTCCGGTGTGCGACTTGCACGCATATTATAATAGCGCCATTGATTTTTCTGCGCCTTGCATCCTAACGTTTAGGAGAGTCTCGTGTTGCGCCGTTCGATCCTTATCTCCCTTTTCTTGTTGCTACTGAGCGCAGCCTGTGTTTCTCGGGCAACTCCACCTGTTTCTACACCCATTCCATCCCCTTCGCCAACCCCGCCGCCAACTGCTACTCCAGCTTTGCCATTGGCAATCTTGGTTTTGCCTGAGAATATGGACGAGAACGCCTCAAGGCTTTATCAAGCCACGGTATATGAGCTGGCGCAATCAGCAGGGATTCGTTACCAGTTACGCAACCGCTTGTCTGTGGAAGACATTGCTTTAGAGCCTGCTTTAAGGGTGGTGATCGTTGTGAATGCAAATATGGATTTACCGCTGTTGGCAGGTGCAGCTCCGCAAGCTCAGTTCCTGGCGATCAATATGCCCGGTGTGCAGCCTGCGGATAACATCAGTATCATGAACACCGACGTTTCGATCGAGCAAGCCTCGTTCCTGGCCGGTTATATCGGT
>JBKBPX010000118.1:0-4900 GCA_046292855.1 Anaerolineales bacterium | reverse complement strand
TAGCAAGGGTGCTGAGCTAGATAAGATGCATTGAGATGGGGAGGAGGCCGTCCCTATACGTCACTTGTGTTGATCTATTGGATTTTGAATAGACACGGAAGCGTTTACTTGCAGGCGGCTTCGGAGAGAGAAGCGAGGAAGATTCTGCTCACTCCGTGTACAAATCGGGCCAGGTCTGCCGGCCAGGTGCAGCCTCTAATGATCTTGGAGGCTCGGTTTTTCCGAGTGGCGAGGGTGAGATTTGAACTCACAACCCAGGGCTTATGAGTCCCCTGCTCTGCCATTGAGCTACCTCGCCGGGCAGGAAAGATTCTACTACGGGAGGGTTGTTTTGTCAATGAACGAGGGTTTTTCAATTATTGAATCCACCGCAAAAACTCACCGGCGGACGCAAAAGGGCGCAGAGTTTTTTCATCCGCATACTCTGCAACTCGACGGGAAGCGACCTTTTTGCAGGCAGAGTAAGTCCTATATTTTGGACTATTATCTGATATAATAGACTTCATGACGAAACCTTCCGACTCATCCTCCCTCGAGCGCGCCCTTGCACTGCTTGAATTCCTGCTTGAGCATCCCGAGGGGGTGGAGATCGGAGCGTTATTTGCCCGCTTGGATGGAGCGCGGAGTTCTCTCTTTCTGCTGTTGAATAAGCTCAAAGCGTTAGGGTACGTGGAACAGAGCGAAAAACGCGGCCGTTACCGTCCCGGCCCGCGTTTGCTTGCTTGGCGCGGGGGTGCTCTCCCCCTCGCCGCAGCCGATTTGCTGCCGGCTTTTTTCCAGGAAGCCCAGAGCTGCGAGCTGGAAGAAACCCTGGCGTTGTTCATCCCAATCGGAGCAGGCGGCATTTTCTCCGAAGTGGTGCTGCTGGGTCAGGTGGAGGGACGACGCGAAGTGCGTAGCGTCTTCGAAAGTGGAGCGCATTTGCCCGCTTCCAGCGCGGCAGGACAACTCTTCCAATCCCCTATTCTCATGGAAATCCGCGAACGTGGCTATTCCCTAGCCCAGCGTGGGGATGCTGTGGACGTGGCTTTCCCTATCTGTCGGGATGGAGTGACGCCGAATGCCGCTCTGGTGCTGAGCTTGCCTGCCTTTCGCTGGGAAGAAGAGCATATCCAACGCTCTTTGACCGTGCTGCGTGAGATGGCGGCGCGCCTTTCGTATCGCCTCGGCGCCTTGAGCTATTCCCCCTGGCAGAAAGAGGCAATCGGACTGCGTGAAACCTTTCCGCTGGACGAGAAAGAGATCGCTTCTGTGCTCAAAGCACCCTGGGCGGCGCGATTGGCCTGCTTGCGTCCTGATGGTACACCCCATGTCGTTCCGCTCTGGCATGAGTGGGATGGGGAAGCCTTCCGTGTCCTCGCCTGGAAAGGCTCGCGCTGGAGCGCATATCTACTCTTGAACCCGCAGGTTTCCCTGATCATTGACGAGCCATTCCTGCCCTTCCGCCGCATCTCTGCCCAGGGGACAGCTTACGCCGAATATCAGGCTTCCGATCCTCGCCTAGAACGTTTGTTGGGGCGCCTCAGCCGCCGTTACCTGGGACAAGACCTGGCCGCCTCGCTCCTCTCTCAAGTGGAGCGCTCGTTTGTCATTCAACCGATCACACTCAGGGGTTGGAAAGGGATTGCTTAGGATGAAGAAGCAAAATGCGGGCAGAATTTTCTTTGTCGCGCTGATGGCAATAGGGACCTTGGGCCTCTGGGAAGCCACAGTGAAGATAGCGCAGATTCCCGTCTACATCCTGCCTGCGCCCGATCAAGTGTTGCGAGCTTTCCTCAGCCGTCCCACCTATTTCCTGGCCGCGTTGTCTATAACCCTGGGGGAAGCGTTGGCCGGGCTGGTGCTCGGCACCACGATCGGCTTTCTGATCGCCGCTTTGGTCAGCATGAAGCCGCAACTGGAGCACGGGGTGATGACACTGGCCATCCTGGTCAAATCCACTCCCTTGGCAGCCATTGCTCCCCTCCTGACCATTTGGCTGGGATTTGGCATCCTGCCTAAAGTGATCATCACCGCGCTCTTAACCTTTTTCCCCATGCTGGTAAATGTGCTCGTGGGAATGCAAAGTGGCGGGCGCGAAATGCTTGACCTGATGCACGTCCATCACGCCAACCGCTGGCAAATTCTTGTCCATCTGCGCTTTTGGTTGGCGCTCCCCTATCTTTTTGCCGCCTTACGCGTCGTTGCGCCGCTTTCGCTGGTCGGCGCAGTGATCGCGGAATGGGCGGGGGCCTCTGGCGGGTTAGGACGCGTGATGTGGCTAGCCTATAGCAATCTCAACCTACCCCCCATGTTCGCCGCCATTTTTCTCCTCTCCCTTTCAGGGATGAGCGCCTATGGCTTCATCGCTTGGCTAGAGGGGAAAGTGCTCCGTTGGAACTGAAGCTTCCTCGACAGCTTTGCTTTCTCAAAGAAACTTACTGCCCTTCCGGGCAGAAGCTAAACATTTCACCAAAAAGGAGAGCAACTATGCACAAGATTCTCTCAACCATCCTGCTCGTCGTCTTCCTGCTCGGTGCTTGCATCAGCACACCCATTCCTGACGCTCCCGAGGCAGGGAACACACCTCCTGTGGCTACTTCAACGGGAGCACAGGCCGCAACCGAGCCGGCCGTGGTAACCCAGATGACCTTCATGGCGGGGTATAAACCGCAGGCGAATCTTCCCTTTGTCGGCGTATATATTGCCAAAGAAAAGGGCTTCTTTGCCCAAAACGGGCTAGATGTCACCATTGAGCATTCGGCCGGCAAAGGTGAACATATCCAGTTGTTGGTAGCGGGCAAGGTGCACGTCACCACGATGGATGCGGCCACGATCCTGCAACGCCGCGCCGATCCCGGGCTGCCGGTCGTATCCATTGCGCTCATCGGACAAAGAGGGCAACAGGCCTTTGCGGCGCTGAAAAGTTCAGGCTTAAAGACGCCCAAAGATTGGGAGGGGAAAACGGTTGGCTATAAAGGCACACCGCCGCCGGATTTATATGCCCTGCTCGCCGCTGCCGGAGCCGATGTGGGCAAGGTGAACTTGGTCAATGTTGGCTTTGATCCGCGCGTCCTTACCGAAGGGCAGGTGGATGTCTATCCGCTTTTCAAATCAAATGAACCGTATTTGCTCCGCAAATGGGGATACGAAATCACGCTCTGGGAGGCGGCAGAGTACGGTGTGCCGACACTGGGTTTGGCCTACGTCAGCAGCGAAAATTACTTGCAAACCCATGCCGCCGAACTGACCCGCTTCCTGCGCGCCGCCCTTCAAGGCATTCTCTATGCCCAAGCTCATCCCGATGAAGCCGTGCAGATCGTGATGAAGTATGCCGGCCCGGAAACAGATCCACAACACATGCGCTACATGCTGGAAACCGAGTTGCGTGATGCACAAAGCGAGCATGGCTTTGGCTGGCAATCTCTTGAGCAATGGCAAGCATTGGCCGAAATGCTACAAAAGTACCAAGCACTGCCGGCCGAGGTAGACGTACAAGCTGCCTTCACCACAAAAGTTTGGGAAGCAAGTCAGAAATGAGGCGCAGTTGAGAATACCCCGCCAAGCATTTTGTGCTACGATTTCTCTCCCGGCCGGGAACCGGCCGGGAACTTTGTCCATAACGCGCCGAGGATTTTGTGCTATGATCCTTCCAGATCAGGCCAATGACATAGGTGAAACCTCGATTGGAGATGATATGGCAACTTATATCGGCGGCATCTTTCTTTCTGCTTTCTTGCTCTTCCAAGTCCAGCCGATGATCGCCCACTATATTCTGCCCTGGTTTGGTGGGACGAATTCGGTGTGGTCTGCGGTGGTGTTATTTTTCCAATTGGCGCTCATCGGCGGGTACCTCTATGCTCATTGGCTTAATGAGTCCGTGCCCCAGCGCCGCCAGTGGCAGATACACAGTGCGCTTTTGGGATTTGCGCTGACTCTGATTGCGCTCACGGGCTTTTTCTGGCCCTCTCCTGTGACTCCAGCGGCAAGCTGGAAACCTACGGCCGACACACAGCCTATCCTGCACATTTTCCTGCTGTTGACGATCTCTGTGGGCTTGCCCTACTTCACGTTGGCAAGCAACAGCCCGTTGGTACAGGCATGGTTTTCGCGCACGTATGCCGGGCGCTCCCCCTATTGGCTGTATGCCCTTTCCAACTTCGGCTCAATGTTCGGCTTGCTATCTTACCCTTTTATCGTCGAGCCGACCCTTCGACTGCAAGAACAAGGGTGGCTATGGTCTGCTTTGTATGCTCTGTTCGCTCTCTTGACTGGCTACGGCGCATGGCGCGCCGCAGTGAGTGACGGGAAGCCCACCTGGTCACACAGCGACAAAAAGGCGAGCCCGCTTGCGCTTCCCAAGATTCCGCTAGGCCGTCGTTTCCTCTGGCTGCTCCTGAGCGCCATTGCCACGCTCATGCTCCTGGCAGTGACCAATCGCCTAAGCCAGGAGGTCGCTCCGGTCCCTCTCTTGTGGACATTGCCGCTAAGCGTGTATTTGCTCTCGTTCATCATCGCTTTCTCCGGCGAAAACTATTACAACCGCCTCGGCTTTTCGCTACTTTTGACCATCACATCCATCGGGATCATTTTCACCTCTCTAAGGCCACAGATGCCACTATGGTTACAGATTAGTTTCTACCTGCTCTTCCTGTTTGCCATTTGCATGATTGCCCATGGAGAGCTATATCGCTTGCGTCCTGCTCCTGCACACTTAACCCACTTCTACCTGCTGCTTTCGATCGGCGGTGCCCTGGGCGGCATCATCGTGAATTTTCTCGCGCCGCTCCTTTTCAATGACTATTGGGAGTTCTACCTCGGCTGGCTCGCCATCTACTTGCTCCTCATATTCTTCGCCCCCGCCACCCAGCCCGCACGCTACAAACGTCGTACCTTTAGCCTGATAGGGTTTTTGGCGGTG
>JBKBPX010000117.1:0-4910 GCA_046292855.1 Anaerolineales bacterium | reverse complement strand
TGGTCCAGCGCAGGAGGCGGCGAAGGGATTTGGGATTGGGGTTCTCAAGGGGGAAGGGGAAGTGCTGGCGCCGCAGGTTTTCCTGGCTGCGTTTGCAGAGCGCGATGAGCATTCCGAATCGCTTAAGTGAGAGTATCCACACTCTTCAAAATAGAATCACTTGCCCACTTGAAGCGTGCTTGAGGAGCAAAATTCTTTCCAAGCCCGTTGCGCTGTTCATCCTTTTATGCGTCTCTTCATGAAGCTCCTCCACCATTGCAGCCATCTTTTCAGGAAGGCATAGGCAGAAGGCCAGGGGGAGTAATCCCAGGCGCCTAGCGTGCGCACGACCTTTCCTCCCAACCCTTCCTTGAAGCGGAAAACGCCCCACATGCGATCGTTTTCATCAAACTCATCCGGCGCTCCCCAAAGATCATACAGATGGCAGCCACAAGCACGGGCGCGACGAATTGCCTCCCATTGAAGCAGGTAGTTAGGCATCTTCTCGCGATGGCTTGCGCGCGACATGCCATAAAGATAATAGGCACGTCGGGCAAAGAAGAAAAGGAACACCGCGGCGACTGCTTCCCCATCAACTTCGGCGATCAGTGCCTCGGCACGTGGTGACTCGCTTGTGCAAGAGGAAGCCCAGAAGCGTTCCCAAACCGTATAGTAATAGGCGCTTTCACGAATGAGGAATCCATCGCGCCGGGCGGTCTCGGCATACATTTCGTAGAGCATAGGCCAATCTGTAGGGGTGGCCCGGCGCACTATGACCCCTTTCCGTTCGGCCAGGCGAATGTTATAGCGCGTCTTCTGTTTCATGTTTGCTAGGAGCTGCGCTTCTTCAGGGCGCAGATCAAGCCAGAAGGTGTTGCGGAATTGAACCTGTTCATTGGAGAAAACCCAACCGCGCTGTGCCAATTCCCGCCTGATCGTTGCTCCCAGCGTTTCTTCCTGGGCGTGCTCGGTGCCAGGAATGCCAAATCCCAGGATCACATCCGGGTCTATTTTCAAGAAGATCGCCCCATAACGGCGCGCTAGGCGTTGTAAATCGTCCAGTACCTGATGGCGCAGGGGGATATTTTCCCAATCCAGCAGCGGCCCCTTTGGGATGTAGATCAGGCTCAGGCGAGCCGCAAAGCTCCCCAATCGCAACCGCCTACGCAGAAGCATTGCAGCAGCATAGGTTGCATCATTCGATTGCCACAGGAAGGGTAATTTTTCCCAGCCGTAGCGCTCTTTGACTTCAGCCCACTCCCAGGTTTGCAGCAGATGAGGGGAAGGAAGGCGCTGGATCAACGCATCCCACTCGGCAGCGTCGCCGCGAAAAGGTTGCAAAGAGATTTTCATCTCACCCATCTCTGCCAAAGCAACACCAGTGTGTAGAGTGGCCGGATGTAGATGCGATCATGTGCCTGAACGGCACGACGTAGCCTCCCGCCAAAGCCGCGTTTGAAACGATAAACCCCCCAGAGTCCATCCTGACGTGTTGTGAAGTGGGCCTCGAGGGTTTGTTCATCCGCATCAGGCACGCCCCAAAGGTCATATTCCTCTGCTCCGTGGGCCTTCGCCCAGCGCATGGCCTCCCATTGGAGCAGATAGGTGGGCATGCGGTTACGCTCTAAGTCGCTAGAGGCGCCATAGAGATACCAGGCACGGCGGCCATGTCGGAAAACCATCAACGCGGCTAGGGGCTGGTTGGCATATTCAGCGACCAGTAGCTCACACTCCTCATTTGGGTGGAAAAGTTCCCAGGCACGGCGATAATAGTCGAGGCTGTGTACTCCGAAGCCATCGCGTTGGCCGGTGATCTGCATGAGGCGGTGAAAGGCTTCTAGATCGTCCCAAGGACGCACACGCACCCCCTTTTTTTCGGCCAGGCGGATGTTGTAACGCGTCTTTTGCTTCATCCGCGCCAGGATCTCATCTTCGCTGCCGCGCAGATCAACGATGAGCGTACGCGGCGGTTGGATCGGTTTCGGAGAGGGATACCATTCTTTTGGGAAAGGGAAAGTTTTCTCGTCCTCCCACGCATCCGCTTCCAGGGTGCAGAAGACGGCGCGTTGTTGGTGGCAGAGCCAATCCAGGGCAGACCAAAAATCCAGCGCCGGCTGTTCACCGCAGAAGATCGGTCCCTTGGGCACATAGGCAATGCTCACCCCGAAAGGGAGGGGGCGGAAGAAGACCTGTGCTCCGCTCTCTCCAACCTGCAAGCGAAACACCCTCCAACCAAAGGCGGCTTTTAACTCTCCCCATGCTCCAGTTTGCAGAAGATGAGCATTCGGGTGGCGGGCAAGGAAACTCTCCCATTCCGGTATAGCGAGTACTTTGGCTTCGGGCATATCGGTTTTCAATCTTACCATGAGTTGTGTTACAATTTCCATACCTCGGCGGTCGTCGCTGGGAGCGAAAACTCCCTCGGCGGCGTCAGGATGCGAAAGTATCCGAGAGGGGAGAACAAGGAGGATACGCGCAAAGGACCTGTCGAAAAGTGCCGCCATCAGGAGGCAATATGTCGTCTTGGGTAAAAGTGTTCCGCCCGCACACTTTGGCGGAAGCCCTGGAAATCTTGACTGCGACTGCTCCCTCGGTGGCTATCCTAGCTGGCGGGAGTGACCTACTGCTCGATCTGGAGCAGGGACGTCATCCTCCCGTTCAGGCACTGGTGGACATCACTGCCATCCCCGAGCTTCAGCTCGTGGAACGCAGCGGCGAATCGCTTTTCCTGGGCGCAGCCTATCCGATCGCCAAGGCTATTGCCCATCCTCTGATCCAGCAACACGCCCAAGCCCTGGTGGAAGCCGGCGCTATGATCGCTGGGCCACAAGTGCGGAATGTGGCAACGTTTGGAGGAAATGTGGCCCATGCCCTGCCGGCCGCGGATGGGACCATTGCCCTCCTTGCCCTGGGTGCCCAAGCCGAGATCGCCTCGCCACAGGGTTCAAGGCGCGTGCCGCTGGAAGGTCTCTTCCTCGGCCCCGGCCGCTCTGCACTGCGGAAAAATGAACTGCTGTTCGGCTTTTGGTTGCCTCTACGGCAAGAGGGCGAAGCTTCCGCATTCCGTCGGGTTATGCGCCCCCAAGGAATAGCTTTGCCTATCTTGAATATGGCCGCCTGGGTGCGTCGTCGGGGGCAAGAAATTGATGCGATCCGCCTGGCGGTTGGCCCCGCCGGCCCCACACCGCAACGGCTGCGGAAGGGCGAAGCGGCCCTGCAAGGGCACCGTTGGGAGGAAGCAACGCTCCAGAATGGCCTGCGCACAATGCTCCAGGAAGTGCACTTCCGCCGTAGCCCCCATCGCGCTAGTGAGCGCTATCGTTATCACCTGTTTCGCTATCTTTTCAGCGAAACTTTGCAGGCAGCCTGGGAGCGAGCCGAAACGCCTGCGGGAGCGAACCTTTCTCCTTCCTCCTCGGCCGGCCTGACGGCAAGAAAGCTTGATTAGCGGGGCGGCTCAATATGTGTATGTGAAAGGTGGCTTATGGAGATAAGTTTAACGGTCAATGGCGTGAAGCACACGCTCCCTATTCAACCCCAGGAAACCCTAGCCGCGCTATTGCGCTATCGCTTAGGGCTGACCGGGACGAAAATCGGCTGCGGAGAAATGGAATGTGGCGCCTGTACAGTGTTGGTGGATGGGGAGGCCATGCTCTCTTGTCAATATCCGGCCTGGCGCGCCGAAGGCAAAGAGGTGCTCACGATTGAGGGATTGGCCAGACAAAGCGAAGCGGGAATCTGGTATCTCCACCCGTTACAGGGAGCCTTCATCGAAGAGGGAGCGGTGCAGTGTGGCTTCTGCATCCCCGGTCAGATCATGGCCGCCTATGCCCTGCTCCGGCAGAACCCTCATCCCCGGCAGGAAGAGGTGCGCCAGGCGCTGAAGGATACACTTTGTCGTTGTGGCAGTTACCCGGCCATTGAGCGTGCCGTATTCCGGGCCGCAGAACAGTTGCGCAAAGGCATTCATTCTCTTGCCTTCGGCGGGGAGCAAGGTGTACCTCCGGCCTCCTCGCTAATTGGCCGAGAAAACATCCGGCCTGATGCGTTGGAAAAGGTAACAGGAACGGCCATTTATACGGATGATCTGCAATTTCCGAACATGCTCTATGGAGCGGTGCGCCGTGCGGGTGTCCCCCATGCCATTGTGCGTTCCATTGACGCGAGTCGAGCGCGCGCGCTGTCCGGCGTCCATGCCGTTCTGTTGGCCGAGGATGTGCCCGGCGAAAACAATCACGGCTTGGTGATCCACGATTGGCCGGTACTTGTCGGAGTGGGTGAGCGCGTGCGCTACGTAGGGGATGCACTTGCCATTGTCGCGGCCGAAAGTGCGGAGATCGCTCGAAAAGCAGCTGCCCTGATCGAGGTCGAGCTAGAGGAGCTTCCGCCGCTTACGAGTCCCCGCGCAGCCTTAGCCGCCGACGCGCCGGCTTTGCATCCCGGCGGCAATTTGCTCAAGCATATCAAGGTGCGGAAAGGAGATGTGGAGCAAGGCTTCTCCGAGGCGGATGTCATCCTGGAACGTACTTTCTATACCCCGATCTATGAACACGCTTTCCTCGAGCCGGAATGCAGCATTGCCGTCCCCACCGATGATGGACGCATGGAGATTTATGTTGGCTCACAGATACCCTATGCGGATCGTGCTCAGGTGGCGCGAGCGCTGGGTTGGCCTCCAGAACGGGTGCGCGTTATCGGGCAGACGATAGGAGGCGGTTTTGGGGGCAAAGAGGATATTGCCGGACAGATTCATGCGGCGCTGCTTGCAAATGCCACAGGACGGCCGGTCAAGATACTTTTCGATCGCCATGAGAGCTTGCTGGTCCATCCCAAACGCCATGCAACGGAGATTCGGGTGAAGATCGGGGCACGTCGCGATGGGCAGTTGCTTGCCGTCGAAACCGAGCTTTATGGAGATAGCGGCGCTTATG
>JBKBPX010000116.1:0-5050 GCA_046292855.1 Anaerolineales bacterium | reverse complement strand
CTGTATCACCTTTCTATCACCCCGTCAGCGTTGGGCACTCTCCAACACTTTTCTTCAGGATGCCAGCGGCGTCCCGGAATGGTCTTCATCCTCGCCACTCGTTCAGCGCTGTAAGGGGGCGCAACCATCAAGCGCCCGTTTGAACCTCCTTTGAGGAGGATGCTGCTCATCTCCTCTACGCCCCAAGAAAACGCCACGTATCGCTTCCCATTATAGCCCAGCCTTTGAGAAATTGCAACACTGGGCGAAAATTTTCCCCTCGTAAGGGGTGCCATGCTCAACGTCACCCACGTTCCACAAACCAATCCGCAGGGGTGCAACTCTGGTGTGCCCACTTGCTCGAGCATGGCGCTGGCACATCAAGGCGTCACGTTGGGTGAGCCAGAATTGTGCGACTTGCTTGACACGCAGTTGGCAGGCACAGAAGTTTGGAACGTCTTGTTGCTGGAGCACCATGTCCCCAGCGGTCCGTGGGGCGGCTCCAGCGAGTTGTTAGCCTCCCTTCCTCGCTTCCTCGTATTGCATGAGCACGTCCCGAATCTCGCCAGGGTGTCGCGCCACCGCCCAGCGCCAACGGCCAAAGCCGCCGTGGGCGTTGACGGCCTGCGTCCATTCGTCCAGATAGCGGCGTTTGACCTGGTCCTGTTCCGTATCCTGCCCCTTGGTTTCCAGCACGAGGTAGTCACCGTTCTTGAGGCGCACCAGGAAGTCGGGGCGATACTTCCGCACGACCCCGCGATAGACGTAAAGCACCTCAAACCCAAGATGGTCGTTCTTGACCCAGGCCGCCACCGCGTCGCTATCGTCAAGCACGAAGGCGTCGGAGGCCTCCCAGGTGCTGTCGTACACGCAGACGTTGATGTGCGATTGCTTTGTGCGCTCGCACGGCTTGCCCGTATACCAGGTGCGCATGTCCCCCGTGGAACAGACAGGATGGTCACGGTCGAAGACGGGCTCCAGCCGCTCGGCATTCTCCTGTCGCACCGCCTCCCACACGTGTTGGACGACGCGGGACATGTTGAGGGTGATGATCAAGCGCCGGCGGAGTTCGTCCTGGTAGAACAACGGCGGCGAGATCGTGATGCGGTCAGAGTGAATGAACTGCTCGACGATTCTCACCAACTGCGCCAGCAACACCTCGCGGCTGCCCTGCCATGTGTGCTTCATCTGGTCGAACACGTCCCGCACCGTCTCGAAGATGATACGTTGGGTGCGGAACTCGCGGGCGAGGCGCTCCAGCTCGATCCGGTCGATCTTGGTCACGTCGGGCTTGCCTTCGAGGATCGGTGCCAACTCCGCCACCTGGGCCGTCTGTGACGCATCCAGCTTAAGCGGCCGCGCCTTCGACCAATCCAGCGTCAACCGGGGTTGAAACACGCTCTCGATGCGCACCACGATGGGCCAGTGGATTTCAAACTCCGCCTTGGCCGGATCGGGTTCGACGGCGGTCTTGGGCGTTGGGGGCGGTGGCGGGCCGCCTTCTCCACCTTCATGCGGCAGGAAGGTGAAGGGTACGCCGAAGATGTTGACGTACTCCGGCTCGAACAGCCCCGTTTCGGGATTCACCTCATAAGACGGGAAAGGGTGTGGTGGAGAAATCGTAATACATCGTAATACTTGAGGATGTCCCCCAGAGCAATGCAGCGAGTCGAAGACGCCAATTCAGACCGTGACTTCCTCGGCACTGTCCTTTAGGTTGCGCCGTGTAATCGGCCGTTCATAAGAAGTTTTTTGATGTAATCATACTCCGACCCACGTTCTTGGAAAAGAATATGCTTTTCGGCAAACCTGGCGCGATCCCAGGTCCCATCGTCATATCTCAGGCGCAAGTCGTCGTAGGGCGTGGCGGAGATGATAAAGGCGTCCAGTGTAATATCATTGCGACCGCTCCGCTTCCCGATTTCCTCTGCCAGCGTGGGCAGCCGCTCATGCAGGCGCGCCTTTTCATCGTGGATGTAGGCTTTGGCGTGGAGCATACCGTGAGGTTCAATAAAGACGATGCGCTGAGCTTTTGTTTTCTGATCCAATAGCCAGAGGATGAAATCCGGATAAAAGCCGCGTTCCTCAAAGAAGCCTATCCCATAGCCGCGGCTCAAGTTCCGCAGCAGGAATACTTCCTTGCCCGCCAGCGAGTCCTTCTCGGCGTTCCAGTACTCGCGCAGGCCGCGCACAAAGCGCGCCTCACTCTCCTTCAGCCCTGGGGGGATGATCTGCGCCTTGCCTGGCATTTCCACCAAGAGCGGCTGGTACAGGTGACGGTCGAAATGGATACGCGGCAGGCCGGTGTTTTCTTGCTTGTAGAGTCTATGTTGCTCCTTGAGCAAGGCTTGCACTGCCTTTACCAATTGCTCTTCTGAGCGCGGGATTCTGACCACATAGCCCGCTTTTTCCTCACGCACGCCTTGCGGGCTGAAGCCCAGGTTGGGGTCGTTCTTGTCGAGCGGACGATAGACCATCGTCTGCTCGTCCCATTGCTCGCGGCGCTGTTGATAGAATTTGTCCACGTAACGGCAGAGGAGTTGCGTCACCGCCTGCTGAAACAGGGCGCGGTCAGCAAAGGAGCGCAGGCGCAGAACGCTCTCCTCGCCAACCACCGTGCAGGGAACCGTCGCGAGAATCTGCCGCAGCGTTTCGGGACGGATGACCAGATTGTTCAACCCCTTGCGCGCTTTGTAGGCCAGCACGTCGAGATAGGCTTGCTCCCAGTCCACCCAGGCCAGGTTTTCTGGCGGAATTTCAAGTACATTTCCGTCGCGCACATCAGCGGTGTGCAGGCCCAGGCGCGTGCTTTCGATGGACTGGACCCTCGCGGACATATCCACGTGAACATGGATGTCGCGGTCCGGCTCGAGCAGGAGCGCGGTTTCCGCTGTGAAATCGCGGCCTTCGGGCGGACGCGGTACCACCAACCCGCGTTTGAGGAACTGCTCGTTGGCCCAGACGAATAGGGGCAGTTCAATGGGTGGTTCGACTTCCACGCCCTCGCGTTCCAGGTAGTCGCGGAATTGCGCCATGTAGTTGGCGCGCACGGCGAAAATATTGAGTGTTTCCAGCAGGCGGATGTGCTTGGGGTGCACCCCTTCCAGTGCCGCACTGCGCTTCAGACTCATGTCCTTGCCCTTCAAGCGCACACCGCGGCCGAAGAGCTGGATAATCTGGGATCCCTCTTGCTTCCCAATGTTGAGCAAACCCATGCACGAGACCCGCCACGAATTCCAGCCTTCCATGAATTTCTTGGCGCCGATCAGCACGTGCAACCAGGAATCGGGGCGGTTGATGCGCTCGAAGAGCAAAGAAGTGATGGCGTCTTGTTCGATCATGATGCCACGGGGGTCTTCCTCCACCAGTTTTTTGAAGGCGATTGTGTCACCGATGTAAATCAGCCCAAAGTAGTCTTCAGCGCCGGCGGCTTTCAGGCCCAGTTCGCCGGGGCTGCTCTTGATTTCGCACAGGTGCAGGCCGCCGCTGGCCGGCGCGTGAAAGATGCGACGAAGGATGTCGTCGTAGATGGAAGCAGGCGAGACGCCTGCGTTCCCAGTCTCGTGCAGGTAGCCAAACCGTCCGGCGAACACGTCTTGTCCGTCGGGCGAGACCAGCCCCGTTTTGCCGCCGAGAATGGCTTTGATGGTCTTGATCGCCCAGGTGCGGTTGCTCAGGACATGATGCAGGAACCGTACCACGGTCAGCACATCGCTGCGCGGCTTTTTGTTCTCGGTATAGACGGCGTTGACTGTGCTGCCGACGAACACCCAAAGCGGCTTTTCCAGGTTGTAGGGACGCAGGGCGTCGGTTTGCTCCTCGTAAAGCCGCAGCTGCTCGTAGAACGAAAGCAGATTGCCCAGCAGGAGGGTTTCGGTCTGGTCGGCGCGGGTTTCGTCGCGCAAGTTCAAGATGCGAAAGTCCTTGCCAAAGCCGTCGCCGTAAAAGTAGCGGTAGGAATAGTCAAAGATAATGGCCTTGCCGTATTCGGCGGTGAGGGGGTCGTTGCGCGCCGCCGAGAGCGCCTGCCCAAAGGTGGCGCTGTATTCAAAGGTGAATCCTGTTTTGCCCAACGCGTCGCGGTATTTGCGCCAGGCCTCGCCGCCGGAGCCCTTGTGCCCCTCGTCCACAAAGATGAGATTGCGCCCCTCGAACGCCTCCACCGGGACGCTGACGCCCCCGCCGCGTTTTTCCTCCACCAGTTTGGTAATCTCAATGACCTGCACTACGTCCCTGCCGCCCGTCCACAAGCCGCCCGCGTTCAGGTCGAAGCGCCGCGCCGGGATGCCGGAGGCGGCCAGTTCTTGCAGGTGTTGTTCGCTCAGCCCCTCGTTGGGCGTGATGAGCAGGATGTTGTCCAGCGCCTCTTTGTCGTAATGCAGGAATTGATAATAGTTCAGGTGCAGGATGAGCGTCTTGCCGCTGCCGGTGGCCATCCAGTAAGCCAGTTTGGTCAGGTCGCCTTCGGTGAAGGGTTCGTCCTGCGGTTCGTTGGGCAAGCGTCGGTTGTTCCGCGTCGCCACGAAATCATTCAGGTCATTCAGCAGTTGCGCTTTGGCGTTAAAAAGACGGTCGAGGAAGATTTCGGTGTAAAGGGCAGCCAGGTGCTGGAAGTAGCGCAGGGTGATCTTTTCCGTGCGGCCGCGGTTGATTTTCTCCAGGTGCAGGCGGATGTTTTCATCGTAACGCGCCAGATCCTCGGCGGGAATTTTGACCTGACTGCCGCGAGCAATCAGATGGTGATAGAGGAAACTGCGTCCATCCGCGCCGAAGCCTTCGGCCACCGTCTTGCAGTCCTCCAGCATGGCGCGGTTGCTTTTATAGCCGAACAGGCTATTGAGCCACGCCAGGAGGACCAGGCGGTTTTCCAGTTTGACGTATTGCTGGATGCCGCTTGGCGCAGTGGGTGTATTCACGCTTGGATGTGACGACATCATGGCTCCTCTGGCGGCACGATGGGTTCGAGCTTTTCGATCAAGGCAGGAACATCGTGCTGGACGATTTCCCAGATTCTGACCAGGTCTAGATGAAAGTAATCGTGCGCAATCCGATGCCGCAGCGCCACAATCTG
>JBKBPX010000115.1:0-5102 GCA_046292855.1 Anaerolineales bacterium | reverse complement strand
AGACGGCGGACGGTGGAGGGGCGGCGGGGAGCGGTCTCAAGATGCTTGTATTATAATATCAAGCATGAAACGAGAATTCATCCTGCAAATCCTGAAACAGCGACAGGCCGAATTGACGCAGCGATTCGGCGTCAAGTCGTTGTTCCTCTTCGGGTCAGTGGCGCGGGATGAAGCCAGCACCTCGAGCGATGTGGACTTGCTGGTCGAATTCAACCGCCCGGTGGGGTATTTTGGGTTTACGTCACTTGTGTCGATCTGCTGGATTTTGAACAGACACATGCGGGGCCGGCTATTTGAATGGCTTGTTAGAGCGGTTTCTTCGTAGGGATGCCGGGCTTGCGGGGATATTGAGAGGGGGTAGCCGCTACCTTGTCCACTAGGATCAAAAAGCGCTCATCAGCGATCCCCGGCAGGGTGAGGGAGATGATTTGCCGCAGTTTTCCCCCCAAAAGGCGAAAGGCCTGTTCAGCCTTTTGGGCTTCGGCCGGCCCGCTTTCTCCTTTCGGTGCCAACATGGTGCCGCCTAGCTTCAAGAAGGGCAAGAGGTACTCCCCCAGCACGCGTAGATCGGCTACTGCGCGCGCCACCGCCCAGTCATATTGCTCACGATGTCGCGGCAGATGAGCTACCTCCTCGGCGCGCGCCCGAATGACCTCTACTTTCTCCAGCCGCAACAGGCTGACGATATGCTGACAGAACATCGCCTTTTTGCCCACAGATTCGATCAAGGTTAATTGCATGTGGGGATAGAGAATTTTGAGTGGGAGGCCCGGAAAACCCGCCCCCGTGCCGACATCCACTAAACGCATGGGGGGATTGCCCTTCCAGGCCAGGACACAGGAGAAGGAATCGAGGAAGTGACGCACGCGCACCGCTTCCACATCCCGAATGGCCGTCAAATTGAACTTCTGATTCCATTCCAAAAGCTCGCGCTCGTAGGTTATGAATGCCATGACCTGACGGCCGGTAAGGTGAATGCCGAATAGGCGTTGTGCATCCTCGACCAGGCGTTCCATCAGGGTTCTCCGGGTTCGGGGTCAGGGGGTTGAGTGAAAACGGCCTGCCAGGCGCCATTGCCCAGATCGCGCAGGAAGGAGTTCAAGGTCATCAGGTGAATCCAGGTGTGCCCGGGTTTGAGGGGGATCAACTTGCCATGCTCATCGGTAAAGTGTACGGGACGGGGCAGGCCGGTGCGACGTTCCCATTCGCGATTAGCAGTGCTCCAGCGGATTGGGTAGATCTGGCCATCGCGCAGAAGCCAGGCACGCCCTCCCTGTCCAATGGTCAGGTTCACGTCGAATTGCAGATGACGCACCCATTGATAATCGGCCAGCAAAACGATCACATTTTCAAAGGCCTGCTGCCGCCCGGTCAGGCGCTCCAGGGCAGGCACCAGAGTGCCTTTCCCATCGGCCTGGTCGGTGTAGCGTAGATAGGTGCCGCTCAGAGGGTGATATACCCAGGCTGATTGCGAATAGGCATGGTAAAAGACATGCAGACTGTGGGCTTCCTGTCCTCCAGGTGGTGGGGTGGGATCAAAGCGGTTGCCGGAGTAATTGAGTTTCCCGGCTGCCGGCTTGCGCGAGGCGGTCAATTCTCGCAGGCGCGAGACGGTGAGCAGGGCGCTATTTGGTGTGGTCAGGTCCACGCCGTAGGCGATTTCGCAGCCATGGAGCACTTCACGAATGCCGCGCCCGGCGCCGGAATAGACCAGGCAGCTGAAGGGGAACATACCGTAGATGTGGTTGTAGGTCAGGCGGCCAGAACGGATGGGACCGACATAGGCTTCGTTCGGGAGATACCAGGGTGTGGGGGTGGGCGTGATGGATGGCGTCGGCGTGGGCGGTGCATCCGGTCGCAGGATCAAGCCAAAGTCCAGGCGTGATCCGCCGGCGGAAAGGCTCAGGAGGGCAGTGCGGCCGGTTTGCGGGTCTATGTCGCTATCCCCCTCTTCTGTTCCGATGTTCCCTTTTGTGAACCCATAATAGGGGGAAGGCTGCACTTCCAGGCGGAACTCTCCGGCGGGCGGAGTGAAGAAGTAATAGCCGTTTAAGTCGGTGGAGGTGGTCTGGATGAGCTGGTCGGTGGAATCGAAGAGGTGTACACACACGCCGCCGATGCCGGCTTCCCAGGGATCGAGGCGGCCGTTTTCGTTTTCATCCAACCAGATGCGTCCGCCTATCCAGCGCTTGGCCACTGGGCTGCCTGCCGGGCGCACGGGGCAATCCCCAGGAATGTTGGGGATGTAGCGCGGGTATTCACCATAGAAGACGGCCATAAAGCGGGTGCTGCCTTCACCGATAAAGAGTTCAAAGACCCAGGAGGCGAATTCCAGTCCGGCCTGCGGTCGCGTGCTCACGGGCATGTTACTGATGGAGATGAGGGCCGCCGGATGCTCCAGAAGCGCAGGGTCAGAGACCTTGAGGGCTGTGAGAGGATTGACATCGGCAGGGAAATCCTCCTGCTCCGGGCCGAGTGGTGCGAGTGTTTCGTGTGGCTGAGGGGTGGAAGTGGGGGAAGGGGAAATCGTAGGGGTGGAGGTTGGGGAAGGGGAAATCGTGGGGCTGGAAAGGGGGGGTGGAGTGAGGCTCGGAGCAGAAGGGGAAGGGGTGCAGGACAATAGAACCAGGCCAGCCAGGAGCAGGGAGGCTAGATGTGCTTTAGGTGCGCGTCGAGCCATATTCCTTCTCCCAGGCGTTGCGCACTTTGCGATAGGTATCTTCCAACGCTTCGGGCAGGACGCGCGTCTCGGCCAGGGTGGACATGAAATTGGTATCCCCTACCCAGCGCGGTACGATGTGGATGTGGACGTGTTCTTTTACCCCGGCGCCGGCCGCTTCGCCGATATTGGCGCCCATGTTGAAGGCGTGCGGCTGGTAGAGCTGGCGCAGGATGCGCATACTCCGGGCCGTCAGCTCCATCATTTCGGCGCGCGTGGCGCTATCCAGCTCTTCCAGGGTGGAAACATGCACAAATGGCACGACCATCAGATGGCCGCTGGTATAGGGGTAGCGGTTCAGGATGACGTAAGCGTGCTGTCCTCGGAAGACGATCAGATTTTCTGCGCTATCGGTCAGGGATTGGGCACGGCAGAAGACGCACCCCTCTTCTTTTGAGTGATTTTCGATGTATGCCATACGCCAGGGAGACCAGAGGTATTTCATGGGAGGTTCGGAAAGGGATGGGGGTGGGGGGTAGTCTGAGAGACGGATAGGCTTAGACTGATAGTCTGATAGACTGATAGACTGATAGTCTGAGGGTTTGATAGTCTGGTCATTATCTGATTATACCAACGATGCAGATGCCAGGAGCGATATACGGATGGTAAAATTAGGGGAGTAAATCAGCTTTCTGGGAGGTCTCATGGCGGAATCTTTCGATGTGGTCGTCATCGGAGCGGGGCCGGCCGGCTATGTTTCGGCGATCCGTGCGGCGCAATTGGGCAAGAAGACTGCTATTGTGGAAAAACAATGGTTGGGAGGGGTGTGCCTGAATGTGGGCTGTATTCCCTCGAAAGCCCTCCTGAAAAATGCCGAGATTGCCCACACATTGCGAGAACGGGGCAAGGAGTTCGGTTTTTCGTTTGAGAATCTGCGTTTGGATTACAGCGTGGCGGTGAAACGCTCTCGTCAGGTTTCGGATCGTCTGACGCGGGGCGTAGGTTTCCTGATGCGCAAAAACAACATTGCCGTATTCATGGGGAAAGCGCGTTTTGCCGATCCGCACGCCATCACGGTGACGGATGAGCAGAGCCAGGTCACCGAGTTGCGTGCCCAAAATATCATTATTGCCAGCGGCGCCCGGCCGATTGTTCCGAACGGCTGGCAAGTGGATGACAAGAATGTGCTGACATATAAAGAGGCCATCTTGCAGGAACGCCTGCCGTCTTCTGTGGTGATCATCGGCTCCGGCGCTATTGGCGTGGAATTTGCCACCATCTGGAATGCCTACGGCAGCCAGGTGACTATTGTCGAGATGCTCCCGCGCCTGGTGCCGCTTGAGGACGAAGAAGTTAGTGCCGAGCTGAAGAAAGCCTTTGAGAAACGGGGGATTCGCTGCCTTGTCGGACATAAGGTCGAGGCCGTGGAAGCTGCCGGGCAGGGCGCACGCGTGCGCGTTGCGGCTGAGGGGAAGGAGATGACGCTGGAAGCCGAGCAGGCGCTGGTTGCCATCGGTTTCCGCCCGAATACGGAAGATGTGGGGCTTGATATGGCAGGGGTGAAGACGAATGCACGCGGTTTCATCGAAATCAATGAGAAAATGCAAACCAACGTGCCGCACATTTACGCCATCGGCGATGTGACCGGCAAACTGATGCTGGCGCATGTTGGTTCGGCGATGGGAATTGTGGCCGCAGAACACATTGCCGGCCACGAAACGGTCACGCTGGATTACGAAATGATGCCACGCGCCACTTATTCCCAACCTCAAATTGCCTCTTTCGGCCTGACGGAGGCACAAGCACGGGAACGCGGTTATGCGGTGAAGATCGGGCGCTTCCCCTTCCAGGCAAATGGCAAGGCGCTAGGCCTGGGCGATTACGGTGGCTGGGTGAAACTGGTGGTGGATGAGAAATACGGCGAAATCCTGGGAGCCCATATGATCGGCCCAGAGGTAACCGAGCTGCTTCCCGAACTGACCCTGGCGCGCATGATGGAGCTGACACCTGCCGAGATTGCCCGCAACGTGCATGCGCATCCTACCCTGAGCGAAGTGCTCATGGAAGCGGCTCATGCCGCTGAGGGTCAGCCGATTCACCTATGAACACGCCGGATAATCCGCCTCCTCGCCTTCCTTTGCGTCCCATCATTCTGCCCACCTTGTTCCTGGTGCTAGGAGGTTGGGGCGGGGTGGCGCTGACTGTCCTCTACACCGTGCCTACTGCCGGCTGGCGCTGGGTGTTTTTCGTCTGCTGGGTGATGGCCTGGAGCGGTAGCGCGCTGCCTTTGCTCTATCTCGTCCATTGGATTTTCCCCTCGCGCGCGCTGAGTTTTGCCATTTTGGGGCGAGAGGCGATTTGGGCCGGCATGTATGGCGCATTCCTGGCCTGGCTGCAATTGGGAAGGATGGTCACGCTACCCCTGGCGCTGGAAATTGCCGCC
>JBKBPX010000114.1:0-5154 GCA_046292855.1 Anaerolineales bacterium | reverse complement strand
GCATCCGAGACGGATGCGCTCCCAGGTGTGTCGCGCCTAAAGCCAGAACACAAAACCAAAAATGGATGAAGCAATAGGTGTAGGAGGAAATAGGGTGACCCAATTTGTGCAAAGACGATTTGAGTTAATATCGCTTTTCTTGGTCTGGGTACTGATATTCATAACGGGGAGATTTGCCTTGACCCATGGTCATGGTTGGGATGCCGAGGTGTATTGTGGCGCTGCCCAGATGGATGCAATGAGGCAAAATCCTTACATCCAGCTCATTCCATCCCAGTTGCCCCATCGGTTACCTTGGTTGTATCCTCCTCTCCTTCTGAATCTATTTCGCTTGCTTTGCGCTGAGCCATTCGATTATCCGCGCCTTTACATTCTATATTTTGCTGTTATCTTGTTCGCGAGTGTGATAATCTGGCAACCGCGCAGAGATACCTTGCTCGCTTTCACACTGGCATTTGGTGGCTTTGGCGGATTTTTCTGGTCGTTGCTCACTGGCAACCTCGAGCTGGTTTTGCTCTTGCCGGTCTCCTTAGCCATCTATGCGCTGGAACGCGAGCGATGGTCAACCGCTGCCTTTTGGCTTGGTATCACTGCCGTACCGAAACTAGTACACTTGGTGTATCTCCTTTCGTTGCTTTGGCTGCCGATTTCCTGGAAGGAGAGAGCAAAAGCCCTGGGCATTGGGATAAGCACATTTTTTGTGCTCTGGCTAGGGTTGACTTGGTCTCGGCCGGATCTGGCTCCTTCGTATTTGGCCACCTTAGTCAAAGAAATGGCCACCACCCGTGAACCTGGAAGCTTCTACCATCCGGCTTTCCCCTTTGTTTGGGCTACTTTACTCGGTTGGCCCAATGATGCTCGAGGTCTCTTGGCAGGTGTGATTGCAGGAATGGTGATGGCGGCGCTCTTTTTCTGGCTGATCTGGCGTTTCCTTCTGCCATCGCTGCAGCCGGCTCAACGAAACTCCTTCCTTGCCGTAACGGGCTTTCTGCTCCCGACCTTTTTCTTGCCCCGTTTCAGCCCTTATACTTTTGTTATCCTATTGCCGCCTTTCTTCGTTTTGCTTCGGCGGAGACCTGCGGTTGGGAAAGGGTTGGCTTTGACGCCGGCTGTTTTCCCTTTGCTCCCTTCTTTGCTCTATCAATCTCCCCTAAAAGTTTTTTGGATCACCTATAACCAACCCTTGGCCATGTTCCTAGCCTTATCTACCTGTCTGATCTTGGAGTGGAGGGACGCTCGTATCTCAAAGGTGGAGCAAAGTTTATAATGCGTGTTTACCGGCCCAGGCGGAGGAGCTTATCCTAACAGTCCCTCCAGCGCTTCCAAGCGAGGCGGTATCTGTTCGGGAGCGGGCAGGTTCTGGGTGATGATTTGGGGGTCTTTCAGCCCATGGCCGGTGCAAATGGCGACCACTTGTTGCCCGCGCACGTCTAAGCCTCCCCGGCGGATTTCTGCGGCCAATCCGGCCAGGCCGGCTGCCGAGGCCGGCTCCACCCAAATGCCCTCTCTCTCTGCCAGCAAACGTTGCATTGCTAAGATTTCCTCGTCGCTGACGGCGATGACGCGCCCTCCCGATTCTTTCGCCGCCTGGAGGGCCTGTTCCCCGCGCGCCGGGCGACCGATGCGAATAGCCGTAGCGACCGTCTCAGGTTGGTCAATCGGGTGACCGAGCACCAACGGCGCCGCGCCGGCCGCCTGCACTCCCAGCAAATGGGGCAGGCCACTTTGCTTGAGCGAATGGTATTGCCGGAATCCCATCCAGTAAGCGGTGATGTTACCGGCGTTCCCAACCGGCAGGCAAACCCAATCGGGGGCCCTGCCAAGCGCATCGCAAATTTCAAAGGCGGCTGTTTTCTGCCCTTCCAGCCGATAGGGGTTGATAGAATTCACCAGCGCAAGCGGCTTTTTCTGGCTGATCTCGACCACGAGCCGCAGCGCATCGTCGAATGAGCCGAGCACCTGGACCACTCGCGCTCCATAGGCCAGCGCACCGGCCAGTTTTCCGGCGGCGACTTTTCCCTGCGGAATGAGCACAATTGCCCGCATACCGGCCCGGGCCGCATAGGCCGCAGCGGAAGCGGCCGTATTCCCCGTCGAAGCGCAGATTGCGACCTGTGCTCCTCGGCCAAGCGCTTCGCTGATGGCCGCGGTCATGCCCCGATCCTTGAACGAGCCGGTCGGATTCAATCCCTCATACTTGATCCAGAGCTCAAAACCACCCCCCATTTCCTGTGCCAGGCGTGGAGCCAGAATGAGCGGCGTATCCCCTTCCAGCAAAGTTACCGGCCGTGTGTAGGAAGGCAAATCCAACAGATGACCATAACGTGCTAAAATTCCCTTTGTCATGTCCCGATTATACCCAGATGCTGTATAATCCCGAAAGATATGCGCCCCTATCCCTCTCTCAAGTCCCTGCTCGAACGCTTCTACCCTCTCCATCGCACGCTGGTCAGCGATGACATGGACCTCACCTTGCGGTTGCTCGGCGAGGCCATGCCGCCCAATTCGAATTACACCATCGAAACCTACCCCCCCGGCACTCCGATCTGGACCTGGCGAGTGCCGGAGCGTTATCTCGTCCACGAGGCCTATCTGGAGAGGGAAAATGGTGAGCGCCTCCTGGATTTCAAGGACAATCCCCTGCATATTGTTTCCTATTCGCTGCCGGTTGATCGGGTGCTGACTTGGGAGGAACTGCAACCGCATCTCTACTATAGCGAAAAGCGCCCTCACGCGGTGCCTTGGGTTTTTAAATACTACGAGCGGGACTGGGGCTTCTGCCTGAGCAAAGACCTCTTCGAGAAGCTCCCGCGCCAGGGGCGCTATCGCGCCGTTATCCGCAGCGAATTCATCACCGACCCGCAGCGGGGGATGGCCGTAGCAACAGCTGTGATGCACCCCGAGGGGGGGCCTCCCCCCAACCCTGCCGCCGGCGAATTCTTGATCCTCGCCCATACCTGCCATCCGAGACAGGCCAATGACGATGCGGCGGGGGTTGTAACGGCGGTGGAGCTGGCCCACCGTCTGAGCGAGCATCCTTTGCCGCCGGGTTCCATGAGTGTGCGCTTTTGGTTCGGGCCGGAGACGATCGGCAGCATTGCTTACCTAGCCCATCATGAGGAGCTGATTCCGCGCTTGAAAGGCGGGATTTTCCTGGAGATGACCGGCAATCGCAATCGCCTGGCCTGGCATCGCTCTCGTCAGGGTGATCACCTCCTGGATAAAGTGGCGCAGCGTGTCATGGCTGGCTATCCCGATCACGAAGTGCGCGAATTCGCCGCTGCACCGGCCAATGATGAGCGCGTCCTCAACGGGCCGGGGGTGAATGTCCCCTGTCTCTCCCTGAATCGTTGGCCATATGATGAATATCACACCGATGATGACAACCCCTCCATCATCTATGAGGAGATGCTCCAAGAGGCGGCAGATGCGGCTGAGGCGATTGTGCGCATTTATGCCAGCAATTACATCCCGAAGCGCCGTTTTCGTGGGCCAGTCTTTCTCAGCGGCCACGGATTGTGGGTAGATTGGCGTGAAAATTGGGCGCTCAACCGGGCGCTAGAGAAGATCATGTTCCGCTTGGAAGGCAAGCAGAGTGTCTTTGAGATCGCCGAAGAAGTCGGATTGGATTACTGGATGGTGCGCGAATACGTGGAAAGATTCCGCGCCAAAGGCCTGATCGAGGCCTTACCCATTCCTTCGGAGGCGCCCCTTGAGTGAACCTTCTCACCGACAAGCGCGCGTGGTGGCGATCATCCAGGGACGCATGTCCTCCACCCGTTTGCCCGGCAAGATTTTAGCGGAGATCGCCGGCCATCCGATGTTGCAGCATGTCTATGAGCGAGTGCGCCAGGCCAAAAGCCTCTCCCAGGTGCTTGTTGCTACCAGCACCGATCCCTCCGATGACCCGACGGCGGAGTTTTGTGCTCGACATGCCATCCCTTTTGCACGCGGCAGTCTGCATGATGTCCTGGATCGGTATTATCAGGCTGCGCGCATCGCAGATGCGGATGTAATTGTGCGCATTACTGCGGATTGTCCCTTGATTGACCCGCAATTGATTGACGATGCGGTCACCACCTTGCGGATGGGTGGGTATGATTTCGTCTGCAATCGCCTGCCACCGCCCTGGCACCGCACCTATCCGATCGGTCTGGATGTCGAGGTCTGCACCTTCGCCGCGTTGGAGCGCGCCTGGCAAGAGGCGGACCAACCCTATCAGAGGGAGCATGTCATGCCGTATCTCTATGAGGGGAGCCTTCTCGCGCCGCATTCTCCTTCCCTAGAAGCCGGGCATTCGCCGCGCGGCTTTCGCCTGGCGTTGCTTCATGCGCCGGCGGATTATGGCCATTATCGCTGGACGGTGGACACCGCCGAGGACCTGGAGTTCGTGCGCCGTGTCTTTGCCTCCTTCCCAGGGCGGAACGATTTTTCTTGGCAGGAGGTCCTTGAGTTGGTGCAGGCACATCCTGAATGGGTGGCGCTCAACGCGCATGTGCAGCATAAGACGCTGTATGATTAGGTATTCTCACGAAAGGAAAATTGGGTAGTCGGAATGCCTCTTCTCACCCTTTTTACCGCTCCGAAACCGTTTACAAATCCGCACATTGCGACTATTCAGAAAAATGCGCTGCATTCCTGGCTGCTGTTGCCAGATGTGGAGATAGTCCTACTGGGAGATGAGGTAGGGCTTGCGGAAACGGCGCAAGAGATGGGAGTTTTGCATTTGAAGGACGTGGAACGCAGTCCCTCCGGCGCGCCGCGCCTTTCTTCGATGTTTGAGCTGGTGCGGGCACATAGTCAAAGTCCGCTTTTGGGAATTATCAATGCGGATATTTTGTTGATGCCCGATTTTATGCAGGCGGTTCGTCGGGTGTTGGAGCTACAGGAGCGCTTTGTGCTGGTCAGCCAACGCTGGGACCTAGATGTGACTGCGCCGATTGAGTTCACCCCCGGCTGGGAGGCACGCCTGCGTGAGCAGGTGGCCAGGCATGGCAAACTACATCGGCTGGCCGGCAGTGATTTCTTCGTCTTTCCTCGCCGCTGCTATACAGAGGTGCCGCCTTTCACCATTGGGCGGGCCGGCTGGGATAATTGGATGATCTACCAAGCGCGCCGCCAAGGCTGGCCGGTGATTGACCTGACACCTGCGAT
>JBKBPX010000113.1:0-5180 GCA_046292855.1 Anaerolineales bacterium | reverse complement strand
ATCCGAGACGGACGCGCTCCCAGCTATCGACATCCGAGGCGGATGCGCTTCCAGGTTGTAGCTGCCTAAAGCCAGATACACAAAACCAAAAATTCCTATCTTTCTTGCGCCGTCCACCGTCCCCTGTCCACCGTTCACCGTCTTGAGATAAAATATCCCCACATTTCTCGACACGGAGGTGCATATGGATTTTCTGATTGCTGGCGGTAGCGGCTTTATCGGCACGGCGCTGACGCGCTCCCTGAGCGAAAAGGGGCACCAGGTTTGGATCCTCACCCGAAAGGCATCACCGGTAACGGGCCGCTCCCAGGCACATTTCCTGCAGTGGGACGGAAAAAGCGTACAGGAATGGGGCAAAAAAGTGAACGAGGTGGATGCAGTGATCAACTTGAGCGGGGAAAGTCTGAGCCACTGGCCATGGACGGAAGCACGCAAAAGGCAGTTTCTGGAAAGCCGAACCCTGCCGACCCGCGCCTTAGTCCAGGCCATCCGGCAGGCCGAGCGGAAGCCACGCTTGTACCTGCAGGCTTCGGGCATCAACCATTATGGCCTGCGTGGTGAGCCGGCGGACGAGAATACGCCCCCTGGGAATGATTTCCTAGCGCGTCTGACAGTGGAATGGGAAAACGCATCTCAGCCGCTAGAAGAATTGGGAATACGGCGCATTATCACACGCCTGGCTGTAGTGCTGGATTGGCATGGCGGAATGCTGCAGTTGATGGCCCTGCCCGTGCGTCTTTTCCTGGGCGGCCCGATCGGAAACGGTCGGCAGGCGGTGCCCTGGATTCACCTGCAAGATGTGATCGCGGCCATGGAATTCTTGCTCTTCAATGAGTCGGCACGCGGCATCTACAACCTGATTGCGCCACAGGCCACCTCCAACGCCGACTTCATGCGCACTCTGGCGCACGTCCTCCACCGCCCTTACTGGTTCCCAACCCCTGCGTTCTTGCTGCGCCTGGTCCTCGGTGAGATGAGCGTTCTGATCACCGAAGGGCGCTATGCTCGTCCTCATCGTCTGCTCGAGGCCGGCTACACCTTCCGCTACCCCGCCCTGGAGGATGCCCTAATGGCGAGATAGCAAATGGTGAGCGAGAATAACCGCTATCAGGATAACCTGCGTGACCAGTGATAGCAGGCCCAGAGACCACCAACCTTTCAGGGCTGTGAACAGCGAAAGGGCAGTGGCCAGTGCCAGGGCACGATAGATCAGCGCATTCTGAGCCGTCAGAAACTCTTTGTCCTTTGCCAGGCGCGGCACAAGAAGTACCCCAACCAGAATAAGCCAAATAGGGAGAATCGCCTTGCCACTTCCAGGGAGGGATAGCACAAGGATTCCACAAGTTGCCTGGGCCATCGGCGCCAGGTATGTGGGATAGCGATAGGCACGCGCAAAGATGAAAAAGCCCAGGTCGAGATTTTGCTTCGCCGAAACAGACCAGGAGAGCACCTTTCTTTCGCCCGCTTGAAGCGAAACCACCTGCTGATCAGAAACCAGAGGCCCAGGCGCGCTGATCACAACTCCGATCATCTGACGCAATGGACTCTGACCGGGATTGCTTATTTGCAGATGGATCTCGGCCTGCTCGTCCCGTGTCATCAGGCGCGGGCAAGAAAAGCCGCTCAAGCTACGATCGCTATAGTGAGGGAATCCATAGAAACTGGCTTCGATCTGTGCCCAGGTCAAACCGGTTGCTAGGATGAATCCCAAAAGGACTCCAAAAGCAAAAGTAATGTTCCGAGGTTTCATGGGATGACCTTATAAAAGCTAAAGATGCCGGGGCAAAATTTGTCTACACAACTTGACAGCATACTTGTTTTATGCTATCGTTCAGCCACATCACCAGAGTCAGAGGGATTCTATGATCCATGAGCGCATCTCGGATAATGTCTATTGGTTTCAAAGCGAAATCTATGCACAAGTCACGGCCGGCGTGGTGACCGGTCAGCAATGGGCGGTTGTCATTGATACGCTTGCCTTGCCCGAAGAAACGCTCCAGATGCGTGAATTCATCGAACGCGAATTAGGGATGCCGGTCAAGTACGTCATCAACACGCACTATCATGCTGATCACAGCTGGGGCAACGTCTTCTTCCCCGGCGCCACAATTATAGCTCACACGGAATGTTACCATTTGCTAGCAACGCGCGGGCGCGCTTCCCTGGAAGCCGCTCAAAAACAGGGCACCACCTATCGAAACCTCAAGTTGGTCTTACCCCACATCACCTTTTCCAGTGGTGAGCTAACCTTACGCGTAGGGAAAAAACAGCTTTATATCTTCCCCACCCCCGGACATAGCATGGACGGAATCTCTGTACTGGTAGATGACGACAAAATCCTGTTCGCCGGCGATGCCTTCATGCCACTCCCCTATATCGTAGATGGCGACATTGATGCCATCACCGCATCCATTCGCCGCATCGGACGCATGGAGCTAGAAAACATTGTCCAGGGACACGGCGAAATTATCTTGCGCGGCGAAATCAACGATGCGGTAAAAGAGAGCCTGACCTATCTGACAAACATCAAAAAGGTTGTGAAGACAGCGATGCGCAAGCGCTCTCCCCTGGAATACCTCGATTCGGTCGGGATCGAGGAGTGCGGGAAAAGCCGTGTCTACCTGGGAGGATTGGTAGAGACGTTACACAAGCGCAACTTGCGTGCCTTGTATCAGCGCATCGCTGGCGAAAAGGCACGGACGCCCTCCTCGGCTGCGGATTGAGCAAGGAACCATTCAGGGGGGACGGCTACTCCCCGTTCTTTTTCTTCCAGGGTCTCCAGCCATGAAAGCGCTCTCGCCCTTCGCGCAGCGCCTGGATATTTGGGCGCAAAGCCCAGAGCAACAGCCCCTCGGCAATCACTCCGTAGAGGACGTACTGCCAGGGAGATAATCCCTGAATAGCGCGAACCAGGAAGACCAGTATCGCAATCAGGGCAATGCTCATCGTGGTTACAGAAGCATATCCCACGCCGAAAAAGATTAATGCGCCAAGGGGGATGATCACAGCCAGAGTCCAAGGCCAGAGGCCAAAAGCACCCCCGGCGCAGGGTGCGCCACCTGCTCCGCCACGCAGGCGAAAACCACCGTTTTCCTTGCGTTCCATGAGGAAAATTGAGTAATTGTGCCCAATGATGGCCGCTAATGGGGCCAGGATGTGGATCCAGGGATTATCTGTGATAGCGCGCGCCAACCAAACCGTCGAAGCGCCTTTCAGAATATCCAGGATAGCAGTTGCCAGGCCGGCTCCGAAACCGGCTGCCCGCATTGCGTTCGTTCCTCCTGTGCGCCCGCTTGCCACGGTGCGCACATCTTTGCGAGTCGCCAACCACACGATGATCCAACCGAAAGGAATAGAGCCTATGATGTAGGAAAGAACGATCACAAGCCCCGAAAGCCACATGGTTCTTCTCCCAAAGGATTTTACAGATTCATCATTCGAGCAGCAAGTCTACTTCCCTGATCTTGCCAGATTCGATCCGAAAGCCGCGCGCTGTCCATTTATCCGCTTGTGGCGCCCAGATGACGTACACGACATCGTAAGCCGCTTCGCGGACATCTGTTTCGGAAGGGAAAAGAGGACCTCGAGGATGGGAATGGAAAATGCCCACCAACTCCATCCCCTCGCGCTCGATGGTCTCAAACACGCGCAGTTGTTCCAATCCATCCAAACGGTAGCGCAGCGGACTTTTGGCTATGTTCTGCATAAGAAACACTTTCTCCACCCGATCGTTATGCCCTGCTAGCAGCCCACAGGCTTCCAGGGGTACTTCTGCGCGCACATGCTCTTCCATCGTCCGCCAATGTTCCGGCCGCATCCTCAGCGATTGAGCCATAAAGCCATCCCCCAGCTACCCAGAATAGCCACGACCGCCTCGATCACGTTCCAATGGCTCAAATTCTCCTCATGGAACGCAACGGCCAAGGAAAGGAGCGCATAGAAAGGCCCGGTCAGCATCAGGCCAAAGGGGACAACGGAAAGAGGCCAATAATGGAGTGGTGCGGCAACCTGAACGACGAGAAAAGCACCTCCCAGCGCCCAATAAATTTCCCAACGTTTGAAAAAGTGGAGATGGAAAAGGCGCAAAGCCAGAACAAAGGTGACAGCCGTCAGTATAGGTAACAGGAGCACCAGGCGCATGGAAACAAAGCGCAACGCGCTGGTAATGAGCAAGAACAACACGATCCCCAAAATCGTCAATCCGGCCGATGCGAGGGGAAAAAGCGAAGCCGTGCGATCTAGCGCTACAAACTCTGCTGCAAAGACCAACGCCAGCAACACAGCGCCAAAGGCAAAAGCCCACCACCAGAGCGGCCCCTGCGGGATGAAGGGCAAAATGCCACCCAAAGCCAGGGTGGTCAAGGAAGGGAAAAGGAGGTGGGGAAAGGTGCTTCCTGCGGTTGATTGCGCAGAGCGGATCAACCAGTCCATCCCCGTTGCGGCCAGGCCGGCCACAATCAGCACAATCAGCGCCCGCAGGCTCAATGGCTGCGCCAAGTAAAAACCGGGTAGCTGGACGGTCAGAGTGAAAGTGGCCAGCGGAACCCACTGGCTAATCGCCAGAGGGAAAAGAATCAGAATGAGCACTGTCCGCAGGCGTTCCCCAAATGAAATAAACGGAGAGTTTTCCGCGCTCATTCTTTTTCAGGAGTGTAGGGATGGCGCAGTGCCACCGGCTGCGCAGCGCGCACGCGCAAATTGAGCATCTCCACAAAGACCGAAAAGCCCATCGCGAAATAGATATACCCTTTGGGAATGTGCTGGTGCAGGGCCTCTACGATCAACGTAAAGCCGATGAGCAGCAAAAAGGCCAAGGCAAGCATCTTGACCGTCGGGTGACGCTCGACAAAAGAGCTGATCCATTCGGCAGCAAAGAGCATCCCAATCGCCGCTAGCAGGACCGCTAGGATCATGATCGAAACTTGTGTCACCATGCCCACAGCGGTGATCACCGAATCGAGCGAGAAGACGATATCCAGAAGCATGATCTGGATCACAACGCTCCAGAAGGCGGGCTTGACCTTTGCCGAAGCATGACCTTCCACCCCTTCCAGGCGCTGATGGATCTCGTAGGTGCTCTTCCAAAGCAAAAAGAGGCCACCGCCGAAGAGCACCAAGTCGCGCCCGGAGACCCGAAAGCCGAAAAGAGCAAAAAGAGGGTCTTTCAGGCCGATGATCCA
>JBKBPX010000112.1:0-5254 GCA_046292855.1 Anaerolineales bacterium | reverse complement strand
AAGAGGCTCAGGACGAGTTCTCTGGTCGAAGTTTTACGACAAGCATTTGAGGCGGTAGAGGATCAGCGCAACGGACCGAACAAACGGTATGAACTTGCGGATGTTGCCTTGAGCGCCTTTGCGGTGTTTTTTACCCAAAGTCCTTCCTTTTTGGCGTATCAACGGAGTTTGCAGGTACGTCAAGGGCGTTGCAATTTAGAAAGCATCTTTGGGGTAGGGGAAGTGCCGAGCGATAATCAAATCCGCAATGTACTGGATCGGGTGTCATGGGCGAGGGTGAACCCGGTCTATCGGGAAATCTTTCTGCGCATAGAGGCGAGTGGCTTGCTGGAGAGGCGGCGCTCGTATGGGAAGACCCTGTTGATTGCCTTGGATGGGATGCAGTTTTTCTCTTCGGGAGCGATTTCGTGTGCGCAGTGTCAGGTCAGGCGGACGGCGCGCGGGAAAGAACGCTATGAGCATCGGGTGCTGATGGTGGTGCAGGTGGTGCCTGGGGAAGAGACGGTCTTGCCGTTGGGGCTGGAGTTTATCCAGCCGCAAGATGGGGTAGAGAAACAGGATTGCGAACTGCGGGCGGCGGAACGCTGGCTGGATCAGGTGGGCGAGTTTTACGCTCGGCGTCAGGTGACCTTGCTAGGGGATGATTTGTATAGCCACGTTCCCTTCTGCCAAAAGGTGTGGGAGAGGGGGATACATTTTCTTTTCACGTGCAAAGCAGAATCCCACCCTCACCTGTACCAGACCTTGGCGTTTCTGGAGGCGAATGGCGGCGTGGAGCGGTTGGAGAAACGGTATTGGAACGGACGGCATGGGGAGTTGTGGCGCTATCGCTTTGTGAACGAAGTGGCGTTGAGTGCGGAAGGGACGTTCTGGGTCAACTGGCTTGAGCTGACGATTGTGCACGAAGAAAGCGGCGAAGTGCTCTATCGCAATGCCTGGGTGACCCGTTGGGAAGTCAATCACCACACGGTGGAAGGACTGGCGCAAGCTGGACGCAGCCGCTGGAAGGTGGAGAACGAGAACATCAATATCCTGAAGACCAAGGGCTACCATGTGGAACACAACTTTGGACATGGCAAGCACAACCTCGCCAACCTCTTGCTGGCGTTGAACGTGCTGGCTTTCCTATTCCATACCGTTGCCCAACTGGTGGACGAAGTCTATCAGAGCTTGCGGCGGGTGCTGGGCAGTCGGCGGCGATTTTTCCAGCATATCGAAGCCTTGCTGCAATATTTTGTTTTCGAGAGCTGGGAAGCGCTGCTGGAGTTCATGTATACCCGGCTGGAATTGAACACCTCGTGATGCAAAGTGGGGTGTGCTCTTGTTCTGAGCCCTGAGCCCTCTGCACTGAGCAGGTCGGAGGGCGGTTTTGAGCTGCCTTGCTGGGCATCAAACTCTCCTTCTGTAAGCGGTGCAATAGGCATGGTCTGTGTGCCCCAACCCAAATCCGTCCTTCAACCTCCTTTCCCCCATGGCTTGCAATCGTCAAATTTAGAATTGCTGAAGTGACAAATTGGCGCGCCTAGGCTTTGATTTTTCCACCCACCACAAGCCTATAGGGCTGACCACAGCCAGAAACTCGCCCAGATTGAACCAAGCCCTCCCAACAGGAGAGGGACCAGGCAGGTGCAGGGCAGCATACAGTGCCTGCTCACCATGATAGAAAAGTCCAAGCAAGAGAGCCGATCCTGGCAGGAGCAAAGCCAGCCGCCGGCTGACCCCCTGAGCACTGCGCCAGATGTCCCATCCCAGCCAGAGCAATGGAATGGACAGGAGCAGATAAAACCCCAGCAAGGTCCAACCATTAGGCTGCACAACCAGGAAGAACAGGCTGAGCGCCATCGCCAGAGCCAGAGCAGCAGAGAAAATCCCTTTCCCGCTGCGGCGCTTGTACCAAGCCAGCCATACTACCCCGCTCAGGGTTAGCAAGGCAGCCAGGGTTGACGCTACTTGACCGAGCCACGTCAGCCCCTGATATAGTGATAAAACCAAAGGCGATTTGGGCATAAAGATCGCCAGGCGAGCCAGGGAGCGAGTGATCAGCCAGTCGGCAAGGGCGGCCAAAACCAGCCAGCGCACCAAGGGGAAGCGCGCCATCATCTCTTATCCTTCATCCGGCAGGCGGAAATAGATCACTGTGCCGATCGCAATGAGCAAGACCAGGACGCCCATGATAATGAGCAGAATGGTTTGATTGGAGAGCCGGCCGGCCTGAGCGGCTGCTTCAGGACGAGCGCGTCTCTCTAACTGTAGTGAGACCCATTGCGAAGTGGATTTCTCCCCGTTGCGCTCGCCGTTCGCGCCATCCCAGGCGGCAAACGCCACAGAATAGACCTGACCAGGGGAGAACTTGACGTCGTCCGCTTCAGGGGAGTTGAGATCGCGGCTGAAGATCACGCGCCAGCGCCCATTTTCCCAAACGCCAAAACCCTGCACATTCTGCCCTGCGGCAGGCTGGGCGGTGAGCGTGCCAAAACCGCCGGCTACCAGGTCTTCCACCGGTGAGAGGCGCGGCATGGCAAACAAGTTGTTAGCTGCCAGCGCAGGTAAGTAATTGGTATCCTGGTAATCAGCAGGATGAGGTCGCTCACCCTGGGCAAAGGGGTATTGATCGACCGCCATGTTGGGATAGACATTTTCCATATCTTGCCAGGCAAGAAGGTCGGCCTGCCAATCGGCCTTCCAGTGCCAGATGTCCACATTACCGCCCTGCATACCCATGCAGAAAAAAGGTTGTCCCGTCACCTGAGGGAACTGGAGCGCTACAGCATCGCGAAAATCCTGAACGCGTAACATCTGGTCATTCTTAGTATCGTCCTGCCATTCCACCAGGAAGGCAATTTGAGCGCCATTGTGCAGGGCACGGGCAGTGACCGATTTCACCCGCGTCTGACGCAAAATGGGCTTGATCACCGTCTGGGCACTGAGGGGCACCTCAACCGCAGTCGTCTTTTGCCACAAAGGCGAGTTAGGATCATTCAGTGGTAAATCTCCCGCGATCTGGGCTGCAACCAGGGTAGTACCCTGAGAACTTGCCAGAGGCACCTTCAGCAAATTCAGTCCTACGGTCAGCAACAAAAAGAAGATCAGGGCAAAAAATTTACGTCGGTTCATTTGCACGGCTCCATACGGCGAATTAAGCAGACTTTAGACCTATCGCGCAATCACCACAAGAAATTTCCGCGCCAAGCGGGGTATGGGCAACGCCGCTGAGGGGTAGAGACTGCACCTGGGCGCCAATCCGTTCTGCTTCGGACTGGACAAAGGTTGCCGCCAACTGTGCCAGAGCCACATAGGGAGAAAAAGTCTGGACCTTCTCGCTTTCTCCACTCAAGTGCAGCACACTGGCAGCAAACAGGGCTAACCAGCGCCCCAGGTGACCTTCAAGGAAGCGGCGCTGCGCTTGTAGGGTGACCTCAAGCCACTCATCTCGACCTTGTACTAGCGCCCAGGCCTCTTTTAACGCCAAAACGTACATAAATTCCAGCTCTGTGGCGATATAATCCGGACGTTCACGCACCTCACCGCCCACATTAAAGCCAAAGGCGCGGTAGAAGCCGCTAATATCGGCCAGTTCCTGGCTCTGGCGGTATTCATGGGGCAGCCCGTACTCGGTCTCGTAACATAATGAGCCGCTCAGGCCAAAGACCCGGCGATGCTCAGCCTGCAAGCCCTCCAGGGTGAAATGCTGCTCGCTGGCTTCCAGGTTGCAGGTTTGGAGCAAGGTTTCCATCCCTAACTGGAAGAGGATAGTTTGGAGAGAGGGTAAATCGTCCAACCAATTCTCATCCGGGTAGAGAAAGGCATCGGACAGAAAGCGATATACCTGGGCACGGCAGATAGCAGTTTCAGGGTTCATTGATCGTCTCCAAGGCCTTCAAGGTTTCACAATCATTGTCGCTTCCTTAGCCTAAATCGAGTTCAGCCGCTCTTGAGGCCGCTCGTAGATAGGCTCAACCACCGTCAGGCGCACAGCCTCGCGCCCTTTGGCATCGAAACCGATCACGGTGTCGTTGTACATTTGCCAGGGCTTGCCGTCAATTTCGGTTTCCAGCACCAGCGGACCCTCTTCAATTTCAAAACGGGAGATCATCTTTTGTGTGGTGCGAAAGAGTTGCAATACTGCCAGCAATGCTCGCGATGGAGCAGCGTAACGCGCTAGAGCCTCGTCCACGCCCGGACCAAACATCTGGCGCAAATAGGGGCGTGGTACCCAGCGGGGTGGTATGTAGTAGATATTGGGCTCAGTGCCGAACTGGGGATAAAGTGGTAGGGCCACTTTTTCTACACGGATCAGGTAATAAAGCGGGTGCTGCGGCGACTCCAACCAGGAGCCGTCCGGGGCGATCTCCACCAGACCATTCAGGCGAATCTTACCCGGGCAGACCGTCATGCAGCGCGTCTCCATGGGCACACCGTCGCTGAGCGGGTCGCTGCCCTCGACACGGGGGTAACAAGCGACGCACTTCTCGCTGGTGCGCGTGGTGCCACGATACATGGACTTTTTATACGGGCATTGCTCCACACACTTACGATAGCCGCGACAGCGCCCCTGATCGATCAGGACAATCCCATCCTCCGGACGTTTATAGATAGCTTTGCGCGGGCAGGCAGCAGCACAGGCGGGATAAGTGCAGTGGTTGCACAGGCGTTGCAGGTAGAAGAACCAGGTTTGGTGTTCTGGCAGCGAAGCACCTTGTTGGCTGATACCCAGGCGGTCGCCTGTATAGGGGGTGGCGGCGTCCTCATAGAAGTTAGGGGCGCGCCACTCCAGATCGGTAGGGATATAGCCCAGGGCTTGCTGATCGGCACCGCCCGCTTCGGTGATGGTCAGGCCGTTGTAAACACCGTAGGGGGCATTATCGCCGATCTGGGAGGCATCCCATTCGGCCTTTTTGCCGGCCGCCTGATGGGCTTCATCCAACATCTGCAGGATTTTGATATCCCAATGTTGTGGGTAACCACCATAGGGTTTGGTCTCCACATTGTTCCACCACATGTATTCCTGTCCTTTGGAGAAAGTCCAGGTGGCTTTGCAAGCGCCGGTACAGGTCTGGCAGCCAATACAGCGATTGATGTTGAACACAGCCACAAACTGCTTCTCGGGGTGGGCTTCGTCAAAAATGTAGGTCATTTTGCGGCCCAGTTGCCAGTTATAGACTTCAGCCATATGCTTCTCCTCGACGGATAAGGTTACAGATCAACGCGCCGGACGTGAGAGAGTGATCTTGTGTGACTACCTTCGACAGAAGAT
>JBKBPX010000111.1:0-5440 GCA_046292855.1 Anaerolineales bacterium | reverse complement strand
ATTCGCAACGTTCCCTTCGTCATCCAGGAAAATTTCGATCTTCCCATGACCTTCCAGACGGGTGATCGGGTCAATCGTAATGCGTTGGGTCATATTTGCCTCCTCCCTTCCATACGGATCGTGCGGCTTTCAGCAGGGAGCCGGCCAGGCTAAAGCGGTAAAACTGCCCGGCCGGATCGGGAATGCCATCCAAGATGCGCTCAATCTCCTCCGGCTCACGGGCCTCTATGACCGATGCAAAGGCGGAGATCAAACGGGCACCATAGTCCAACACTCCCTCCGCAGGCCCATAGCAGCCAATGCACTGTGCTCCAGCACGTGGGCAACGCGCGTTGCAACCGCTGCGGGTCGCCGGACCGTTGCAGGGGATGCCCTGCTCGAGCAGGCACAGATGCGGGTCGAGAGAGGCAACATCCTGGATGCGGCGGAAAGCTTGGATCGCCTTGACATTCCGGGCACGCGGGCACTCATCGCAAACGGTGGAATTGCCGGCGCCGATCACCGAACCCTTGGGGGGCAATTCTGCCTTCCCTTGCAGCGCCGCGATGACCAGGTCAATAACGGCAGCGATCTGATGGCTTTCCGGCGGACAACCGGGCATGTAGTAGTCCACTTCTACAACCTCATCTAGCGTCTTCAGGCGCGGCAGCAGGCGCGGAATGTGCAGGGTCCCCTCTGGAACCGTCCATTCCGGCTGAGGGAGCAGACCATTGGGATTTTCGGTAGATACGGTGTGGAAGGCAGTGGTGAGAATCTCTTCGGCCGGGCTGAGGTTGGCCAGGCCGGGAATGCACCCCTCGATGGCACAGGAACCAAATGCCACCAGGATTTGCGACTTGCGGCGCAGCAGCTGGGCCATCTCCTCGTTTTCGCTGTTCCGAATGCCGCCATTGAAGAGGGTAAGAAAGATCGAGCCATCCGGCATGGCCTCCACATCTTTGTACTTTGCGTCCATCGCTACCGGCCAGAAGACCACCTCGAAGTTCGCATCCACATCGAGGAGCTTCTCATGGATGTTCAGAACGGCAATCTCACAACCGCCGCAGGAGGCCGCCCAGTACATAGCAAATTTAGGTTTCCCATTGGAGGTCATGCCTGCACCTCCTTTCCCGCAAATGTGTTCTCCGGCGCGCTTTCGTGCGTTTTTCCATCTGTGCTCAGACCCCAGCGCAAGGGGCCGAGGGCACGAATTTCTTCGACGAAGGCTGTGGCTTCGGCGGCGAATTTCGCTCCCTCTGCTGCGCTTGCCCACACCAGTTTGACGCGCTGCGGTTCAATGCCCAAAGCGGTTAGGGCGCGGCGGAGCAGCAGGTAACGCCGTAGCGCTTTATAGTTTTGCTCCAGATAGTGACATTCACCCGGATGGCAACCGCTGAGAAACACTCCATCTGCGCCGCCCGCCAACGCCTTGAGCACAAAGGTCGGGTCCAGCCGTCCAGAGCACATCAGACGGATCAGGCGAATGTTGGGAGGATATTTCAAGCGGCTGGTGCCGGCCAGATCGGCGGCACGATAGGAGCACCAGTTGCAGGTGAAGCCGATGATGGTGGGTTCAAAGGTTTCGGACATGCTTGCCTCCTATGCAGGTTGTGCTTCCAGGTTGAGCAAGAGCAGGCCTTCGATCTGAGCTAGAAGCTGCTCATTGCTGAAGCCTGTGCCGCTGATGGCAGCGGCCGGACAGGCCGCCACACAGGTGCCACAGCCCTGACAGAGGGCCGGGTTGATTTCGCTCACCATCCGATCCTCGTGGAAGAGAATGGCATTGAAGGGGCACAGGCCATTGCAAATACGGCAGCCGGAGCACTTGCTTTCGTCAATGCTGGCGCGGATCGGCTCCAGGTTGATTTCCCTCTGCTGGATTTTGCCGAGGACGCGTGCCGCGGCCGCTGCTCCCTGGGCCACCGAGGCCGGAATATCCTTCGGCCCCTGGGCACAACCGGCGATATAGATGCCTTCGGTCATGGTAGCAACCGGATCTAGCTTCGGATGGCGCTCAGTGAACCAGCCGTTGGTCGAGCAGGCGATGCCGAACTTACGCGCCACTTCCCTGGCATCGCGACGTGGCTCAAGCCCAACCGAAAGGATGACCATGTCCACCGGAATGCGCCGTTGCTTTCCGATCAACGTATCTTCAACCTGGATGATAAGCTTGCCCTCCTCCCCTGGCAAACGTGCCGCATCGGTGACCTCGGCGACTTTGCCGCGCACAAAGAGGGTGCCCTCTTCAAGGACGCGCTGATAGAACTCATCGTAATCCTTGAACGGCGTGCGCATGTCAATGTAGAAGTTATAAACTGTGGCGCCGGTGCGCTCCTTCACCAGATGGGCAAATTTCAGGCTCTGCATACAGCAAATCACCGAGCAGTAATTGTTGAAATTGCGGTCGCGGCTGCCCACGCAGTGAATGATGCCGACGGTCTTGGGCACCGTCTTCCCATCGCGGAGGACGATCTTTCCGCCGGTCGGGCCGGCTGCATTGCACATGCGCTCCATCTCCAGGCTGGTGAAGACATTGGCCAAACGCCCATAGCCGTAATTGCTGGCGCGCCGGGCGTCGAAAACGTCATAGCCGGTCGCCAGGATGATATTGCCTACCTGTAAGTTCAGAATTTCATCCTGTTGGTTGAAGTCAATCGCGCCGGTGGGGCAGAATTTCTCGCAGGCTTTGCAGGTGCCCTTTTCAAAGTAGATACAATTGGCCACATCTATGACCGGGAACTTGGGCACGGCCTGCGGGAAGGGAATATAGATCGCCTTGCGATAGCCCAACCCGGCCTCATAGACTTCATCCACCACCTTCTTTGGGCATTTCTCCTGACAGATGCCGCAACCGGTGCAGAGATCGGTGTTTACTTTGCGCGCCTTTTTGCGCACGGTGACGCTGAAATTGCCGACAAACCCCTCGACCTTTTCCACTTCGCTCCAGGTGAGCAGCGTGATATTGGGGTGTTCGCCCACCTGCACCATCTTCGGGGTGAGGATGCAGGCGGCACAATCGAGGGTGGGAAAGGTTTTATCGAATTGCGCCATGTGCCCGCCGATGGAGGGTTCCCGCTCCACCAGGTAAACGGGATAGCCAGCGTCGGCGATTTCGAGAGCCGCCTGGATGCCGGCAATGCCACCCCCCACTACCAGCGTAGCCTCATGAATGGGCACACGCAACGGTTCCAGAGGCTGGTGACGGAGGACGCGCTCCACACCTCCTGAAACGATTGCCTGTGCTTTCATGGTCGCGGCCGATCTGTCCGTATGCACCCAAGAGACTTGCTCCCTGATGGAAACCAATTCACACAAGTATGGATTCAAGCCGGCACGGGCACAGGCGTTGCGGAAGGTGTTCTCGTGCAAATGGGGGGAGCAGGCCGCTACCACCACTCGTGTCAGGCCTAGCTCTTTGATGTCTTTCTCGATCAATTCCTGTCCCAGGCTAGAGCACATGAATTTATAGTCTCGTGCGATCACTACTCCACGATGTTGCAAGCGGCTGGCAGCCCACTGTGCTACCTGTTGCACATCTACAATGCCGGCAATGTTCGTTCCACAGTGACAGACATAGACACCGATGCGTTCCTGAGGATGATCGTTCTTGCCGCTCATAAATCCACCTCCTCTTCCGGGGAGCGTTTCTTGGGCAGCGGCTTAGGCATAGGCAAGCCCTCTGCTTTGCGCGGTCGGCTGGGCGGTGCAGCTGGTGCTTGCACGCCGATCTTCTCAAGCGCCTTGGCAGCGCTCACCAGTTCCAGGCCAAAGCCCAGCTCTTTGGCTTCGATGCCGAAGGCCAGCCCCATCAGTTGGGTGAAGAAAACGATCGGCACGCGATAGTTCGTCCCGAAGTGGCGGTTCATCTCACCCTGGTAAGCATCAAGGTTCAGTTGGCACATCGGGCAGACCGTGACCAGGAGATCGGCTTGATATTGGGCGGCAGAAGAGATCAGGCGACGTAGCAGCTCAAAAGCCGTGTCCGGGCTGATGTGAGGCATATGTCCCCCGCAGCAGGACGTTTTGAGAGGAAAGTCAATCACTTCGGCGCCCAAGGTCTTGAGCAGGACATCTAGCTCAATGGGATGTTCATGATCCGACCAGCGATGGTAGTAATCGGGACGCGGTACCATGCAGCCCAGATAGGGCGCCACTCGCAAGCCGGTCAAAGGGCGCACAATCAGTTGCTTAATGCGTGCCAGCCCGATCTCGTTGATGAGAATATCTAACAGATGACGAATGGCGAGAGTACCTGGGGTATAGGAAAGGCCACCAGCCGCCAGCGCTTCATTGACCTTTTCTCCCAGGGCTGGCCGTTCTGCCATGTAATAGTCCGCCTTGTTCAAGTTCAAATAGCAAGCCGAGCATGGCGCAACAACGGTGCGCGTGCCGTTCGCCTGTTTCGCCGCCAGAGCCAGGTTGCGGGCAATCAGGGAATAGGCCGGAATCGGATTAATGCCAAAATACTCGGTCGCGCCGCAGCAATTCCAGTCATCAATCTCCTCTAGCGTAATCCCCAGATGGGAGGTCACCTTGGCAATCGAGATGCCATAGGCTCTGGCACTCGTATCCATCGAACAACCAGGGTAGTATAGGTACTTGTTCATACTGCCAGCTCCAACGTTTTTGCCTTTTCCAGGATCGCTTTGAGCTGATCAATCCCCTTGATGCGGCGGGGGCGCACGGTCATGCGTTTGCGCGAGATCATTCCCAAGCCCATGCCCGCCATGCCTGGCAAACGCAAGGGAAAGTGCTTGAGGTAATGGCGCGCTGCCAGCCCGAATTCAAAACTGCGCCCGTAATTCTCGACCATCTCCACAAAGGTCTCGGAGAATTCGGGCGCAGTGGCTTCCTGGAATAATCGCTCGCGTATAGCCATGCCTTTGAGCGTATACATTACGTCGGTGATATGCACTTCTTGTGGGCAACGAACCACACAGTGATAGCAGGAGACACAAATCCAGGGAGTGTTGCTCCGAAGGACGGCATCTTTCATCCCTGCGCGCAACATGGCGAAAAGCATGCGTGGGGTGTGATCCATATCCGCCGCCGAGGGGCACGAACCGCCACACGTCCCGCACTGGATACACATTTCCAAGCGCGAGACGCCAGCCGTGGCCAGACTGACGCGATGCAGGAGGGAAAGGTCTTCCTCCTGTCGCAAGCCTGCCCGTGTACGTTCCAGCATTGCCTCAGACATGCTTCCTCCTGGTGAAAAAAACCGAGAGATTTCTCTCCTGACCATATAGTACATTTTTTTACAATGTGGCGCAATGGGATTTGGCCGCATAGTGATTTTTTCACTATGGAGTGATGACTATTTTCGTTGATTTTTTGGGTGAAATTTCGCTTATATTTCTGACGAGCTTGACAGTGTTTTTCCCTGTGATATAATGTAATTAGCAAGTCTTGAGCCAACGGCGTGGCTCTTGGTATAGCATAAAATAGAGAGTCACGCAAG
>JBKBPX010000110.1:0-6076 GCA_046292855.1 Anaerolineales bacterium | reverse complement strand
GTGACCGTTTGTACACCTAAACTTTAACTTTTAGGAGGTTGATCATGACAACTGTCACCTACAAAGTCCCCTCTATCCATTGCCATCACTGCACCCACACCATTCAAAGTGAACTCTCCGAGCTGGCCGGGGTGCGGGAAGTGAAGGCGGATCTGGCGACCCGTCAGGTCACGGTGACCTTTGAGGCTCCCGCGACCGAGGAAAAGATCAAGGCTTTGCTGGCGGAGATCAATTATCCGGTGGCGGAGTAGAGGCTGATAGTCTTATAGTCTGATAGTCTGATAGTCGGATAGTCGGATAGTCGGATAGTCGGATAGTGCACGTTGAGTTGGCGCTCGACTATCAGACCGTTTGACCATATGATCTCAGGAGGCCCGTGACCCAATCATCTACCAAACAGGTGATCTTGCCGATCACCGGAATGACTTGCGCCAATTGCGTGGCTACGGTTGAGCGCAACCTGAAAAAGGTCGAAGGAGTGACCCAGGTGGTGGTCAACCTTTCCTCCGAGCGCGCCACGGTGGAATTTGATCCGCGCCGGGCAGGGCTGCCCGATCTGATTGCGCGCGTCGAGCGAGCTGGCTATGGTGTAGCCATGGGGGAGGCCGAATTCATCCTGAAGCGCCTGGCCGATGATAACGACGCGCGGCGCTTGGAAAAGGCCTTGCGCCGATTGGAGGGGGTCACGGAAGTGCAGGTCTCGGTGACAAGTGAAAAGGTGCACTTGCGCTATATCCCAACGCTGGTCACCCAGGCTGAGATTCGGCGCGCCATCGCCGCAGCCGGTTTCGAGGCGTTGGAATTGGGCAGGGAGGCCGAGGACGCCGAGGCGAAAGCGCGCGAACGCGAGATCGCCGAACAGCGCCGCCTGTTGTGGATCGGATTGCTGTTTACGCTGCCCCTTTTTGCCTTGTCCATGGCGCGCGATTTCAATCTGGTGGGGAGGTGGGCCCATGCGCCATGGGTGCATTATCTGATGTGGGCATTGGCCACGCCGGTCCAGTTCTATGTCGGATGGCACTATTACGTGGGCGGATACAAGGCGCTGCGCAACGGCTCGGCGAACATGGACGTGCTGATCGCCATGGGCTCCTCTATCGCCTATCTTTATTCCGCACTGGTCACACTGGGCTGGCTTTCCGGGCATGTCTATTTCGAGACCGCCGCGGTTATCGTTACCCTGATCCGGCTGGGCAAGTATCTGGAGGCACGCGCCAAGGGGCGAACCAGCGAAGCGATCAAAAAATTGATGAGCCTGCGCGCTAAGACAGCACGCCTGGTGCGAGATGGACAGGAGATGGAAGTCCCGGTGGACGAAGTCAAAGTTGGCGATATCGTCCTGGTACGGCCGGGGGAGAAAATTCCGCTGGATGGCGTGGTCATCGAGGGGCGCAGCACGGTGGATGAATCCATGCTGACCGGCGAATCGCTGCCGGTGGAAAAAGGTCCTGGCGATGCGGTGATCGGCGGAACGCTCAACAAGCAGGGGTTCCTGCGGTTTGAAGCCACGCGGGTCGGGAAAGAGACAGCGTTGGCGCAGATCATTCGCTTGGTCGAAGAGGCGCAGGGCAGCAAAGCGCCGATCCAGCGGCTGGCGGATCAGGTCTCAGCGGTTTTTGTCCCGCTGGTGATCCTGATCGCCACAATTACTTTCCTTCTCTGGTATTTCCTCGGCGATGCGGGCAATCTAACCCATGCCCTCATTAACATGGTGGCTGTGCTGGTCATCGCCTGCCCATGTGCGTTGGGGTTGGCCACACCAACCGCGGTGATGGTCGGCACGGGCAAGGGCGCGGAGATGGGCATCCTCTTCCGCAACAGCGAGGCATTGGAGCGACTGGGGCGGGTCAATGTGATCGTGCTGGACAAGACCGGCACCATCACCCAAGGACAGCCGCAGGTCACAGATGTAGTGACGCTAGATACCTGGGATGCGGATACGGTGCTGCGCCTGGCGGCCGCGGTTGAAAAAGGCAGTGAGCACCCCCTTGGGGAGGCGATCTGGGCCGAAGCCACGCGACGCGGTTGGACCCTGGATGGGATCGCCGCCTTCCAGGCAATCGCCGGTGAAGGGGTGCAGGCGGAAGTGAACGGCCGCCAGGTGCGCGTGGGTAATGCGCGCCTGATGGAACGCTACAACCTGGACCTGACCAAAGCGCAGCCGATAGTGGAGCGTCTGCAATCGGAGGCCAAAACCGCCATGCTGGTAGCCGTAGATGGAGCCATTGTCGGCGTGATCGCGGTGGCCGATACGCTGAAAGAAGGTTCACTCGAGGCGGTTTGGGAGATGCGTCGCATGGGATTGCACGTCATGATGTTGACCGGCGATAATCCACGTACTGCGCAGGCCATTGCCCGCAAAGTCGGCGTAGACGAAGTGCTGGCCGAAGTTTTGCCGGCAGGCAAGTCCAACGAGATCAAAAAATTGCAGGCGCTGGGTCATCTCGTGGCAATGGTAGGAGATGGGGTCAACGACGCTCCGGCGCTGGCGCAGGCGGATGTGGGCATCGCCATCGGGAGCGGGACCGATGTGGCCATGGCCACCGCGCCGGTGACGCTCATTAGTGGTGATCTGCGCGGTGTGCCGCGAGCCATCCGTCTCTCTCGGCGCACGCTGAGAACCATCAAACAAAACTTGTTCTGGGCGTTCTTCTATAATGTGATCCTGATTCCGGCTGCTGCGCTTGGGTATCTCAGCCCCATCCTGGCTGCTGCGGCCATGTCATTTAGCAGTGTGTTTGTCGTGAGCAACAGCTTGCGCTTGAGGAGGGCCAAATTGTAGGGGGGAGATCTTCAGTAGCTTTGGCCACCGTCCACGGTCTACCGTCCACTACGCCAAGATGATGGAAGCAGAGGCCTGATGATCTGGAAAGTGCTGACTTCGCAAGCCTGCTACGAGTGGTCGGGGATTGGCGAAGGGATATATTTGCCATTCTGCAGGCGAAAGGCCCCTTTATCGGGCTAGGAACCATGTTACCGGTCTGGGATGGCCGGGGGTGAAGCCTTTCCCAACCTCTTGCCTAATTTGGATTATAATGAAAGAGCCTTCGTATGCGCTTCCTACCGACATTGCTTGATAGACTTTTTTACGTTATTGCCCCATCGCCCACTGGGTGGTTTTTCTTATTAATCTGGGCAGGGATGGTAGGATTCCTTTTTCGGATGTGGCGCAGGTATCAACCGGCATGGGACATTCGCGCCTGGTCGCTCTTCTTTGTTCTCTTCGTCTTGGCGATCGTCAGCAATCTGTTCCTCGGTCTGGGCCTGAATGGGCAGAACGCTTTGCCCTTTCCGGGGCTGCCGATGGATGAAAGTGCGGCGGTGCTGATGCCCTTATCCGCCATCCCCTGGTTGATTGCGGCCGGCATGCTGGGGCCATGGGGGGGATTTTTAACTGCTGGCATCGCCGGGTTGGTGCGCGCTCCCTTCGATACGCACAACCCATTCCTAGCACTGGAATTCGCCATTTTAGGTTTGATCGCGGCAGCCAGCATGCGCCAGCGTTATCGCACATTAACGTACCGACTGGCCAGCCAACCTTTCATCACCGCTCTGCTACTGATTCCATTGCGTCTGGTCCTTTATTTACTCGTCACCTTAGTGTTGGACATTGGCTCCCTGCCGGCGCGCGTAGACTATGCGCTTAGCCGTCTCGGCCCGCTGACATTGGCCTTCACCGGGGAGGTGGTGATTGCAGGTGGGGTGGCGCAGGCGCTTTTCTGGAAGGCGCCTCAACTTTGGGGAGAGCGCTTGTTAGAGCCTTCTCCAGCGGAATCACGCCTGGAAACGCGCTTCCTCTTATGGGCGGGCACTTTTATCTTGCTCCTGTTTGTCGTTTTGCTTGGAGCAGTATGGGTAGTGGCGGGTAATTCGGCTCGTGAGATGTTCCAGGAGCGCCTTGCCAGCACCGCAAATACCATTGTGCAAAGTATTCCATTCTTCCTGGAGACCGGGCAAAATTTGGTCTTGCAGGCGGTGACGGATCCTGTTTTGCTGAAGGGGGAAGGGTCGGCGCTTTCGGCGCAGTTGGCACACGCAATGCAATCCAGCCCTTACTTTGATCAAATGGTCGTGCTCTCTCTTGATGGGGAGCGCATTCTGGGAGCCTATCCTAACTACCTTTGGGATGAATTCGCTCTTTATCCGGAAGAGCAAGTGGCGCTGAGATTTGCGGTCGGGGGGGCGATGATTCAAATTTACACTTTGCCCCCCCAGCCAAACGAGGGTGCGGCACGAGTGAGCTTCATCGGTAGTATTGTAGATGAGCAGGGGAAAGCTCAACGTGTGCTTATTGCGCGCACCCTGCTGGATCACAACCCTCTGACGCAGCCGGTCTTAGAAGGTTTGCAACATATCCAGACATTAGATGGGGTAGGGTTGCTAGTAGATGAGAACAATCGTGTTCTGTACCATGTGAATCCATCCCAAATTATGCAGCCCTCGCCGTATCCCCTTTTCCAGGAGGAGCGCTTCTTTGAGCAGGTTGCTTCAGATGGCACACGCCAATTGGTGTTCGAACAGCCTGTGCCGGGGCGTCCCTGGAGTGTGATTCTAGCCGTGCCTGCGCAACAGGCGCAACAACTGGCATTGAATATTGCCGCTCCTCTCGGAGTTACCCTCTTTTTCCTGACGGTTATCGCGCTGGTAACCCTGCGCCTCGGTTTGCGGGTGATGAGCGCCTCTTTGCAAAACCTGGCACGCGAGGCCAACCGCATTGCACAAGGACAATTGGATCATCCCTTGCCTCCCGCCGGCCATGATGAAATTGGGCAGTTGACCCGCTCCTTTGAGCAAATGCGCCTCAGCCTGCGCGCACGCCTGGACGAGCTGAAACGCCTGCTGAAAGCAAGCCAGGGGGCGGCCTCCAGCCTGGAGATTGGCGAGGCGCTTGATCCGGTGTTGAAGGCGGTATTGGAAGGAGGCGCCAGCGCCGCACGGATAGCCTTTTCGCCGGCCGCTCTTCCTGAAACACCCGTTGAATTTCCAACCCGCTTTGCACTCGGGCCGCGGGCCGATCGTTACGAGCTATTGGATGATGCTGTTCTGCATTTTGTGCAAGAGCAAGATACCCTTGTGCTTGCGGATTTGACGCAGCAGAATCCTTTCAAACATCTGCCTGCACCATCCTTGCCGGCCGCTTTGTTGGCCGTCGCCTTGCGGCACGAGCAACGTTTCTATGGTGTTCTGTGGGCAGCCTATGACCGGCCCCATTCGTTCAGTGAGGCAGATATAAACTTCATTACTACTCTGGGGGGGCAGACCGCGTTAGCAGCGGCCAATGCCTATCTCTTTCTGACGGTGGAGGCCGGCCGCCGCCAGCTCGAAGCCATTCTGAATTCCTCTCCAGACCCCATCCTGGTAACCGATCCGCAGCATCGCCTTTTCCTGGCTAACCCGGCTGCGCGTCAGGTGCTAGGATTGCCGCAGTCGAACGGCTCTCGTCCGCTCATCCGTGATGTGGTTCGCCACCCTGTACTCCTGGATTTGTTGGACAGTCCCTTCACCGAGACGCGCTCTGCAGAAATGGTGCTTCATGATGAGCGCACTTACCTGGGCATTGCTTCGCCGGTGGTGGCAGAGGGTCATCCGGTAGGACGAGTATGCATTCTGCGCGATGTCACCCACTTTAAACAGCTGGACACGCTCAAATCGGAGTTTGTGGCTACTGTGAGCCACGATCTTCGTTCGCCGCTGACACTGATGCGCGGCTATGCAACCATGCTGGAGATGGTGGGCGAGTTGAATGAGCAACAGCAGAATTACGTGCGTAAGATTATTGCCGGCGTTGAGAATATGTCACGCCTGGTGAATAATTTGCTTGATTTGGGGCGCATTGAATTAGGGGTGGGCCTGCAGGTCGAAATGATACCCGTTCGTGACACCGTGGAGCACGTAGTTAGCATGTTACAATTACAGGCCTCTCAAAAACAGATTGCCCTTTCCATGCAGCTAGATGAAGCCTTGCCCCCATTTATTAAAGCTGATCAGGCGCTTTTGCACCAGGCTATTTATAACCTGGTTGAAAATGCCTTGAAATATACACCTGAAGGTGGGCGGGTGACGGTGCGCGTTCGCC
>JBKBPX010000109.1:0-6093 GCA_046292855.1 Anaerolineales bacterium | reverse complement strand
CCCCGAAGAAGCCACTATCCAGCACCAACGCCAGGGTGCGCGTGCCTTTTTGCAGGGAAACGCTCACCAAAGGTGGCTGGAGGGCAACCGAAGTGAACGAATTAACCGTCATCCCGTGTACGGTTTCTCCGTGGCGCGCCGTTAACACGGCCACACCGCTCGCCCATAGACGCATTGTTGCTCGCAGGTCTTCACCGTTCATCGCCACATCCTTGAACCCATAAAGCTCGGCCCGATTCCCTCAGGCCCCCTTCAGCCCCTCCTCCTATAAGACTATAAGACTATAAGACTATAAGACTATAAGACTATCAGACCATCAGACCATCAGACCATCAGACTACCACCACATCGAACGTGCGAACCCCGTCATTGGATCTCCTCGATCCTCCATGCCTCCTCGCCGAGAATCTCGCGTAACTTGCTCAGCAGGCTTGGCGAAATGCGCGTCGTCTCATTGGGGAAATCAATCAAAAAAGCCCGGCCCCCTTCGGTGATGTGGAACGAGAAGCGATCGCGCCCATGCTGGCTGATCAGAATGCCATAAAGGGTGCGAATGCGGCGCCTATCGCGTTCTTTATCGCCACTGGGACGCAGGAAAAGGGTGATCTGGCGCGGTGGCCGGGAATCGCTTCCGCTTGAGACGCGGTAGAGCGAGGGAAGGGAAAAAGGAGGTGGGGAAAAGACGGGCTGAGTGCCGGCCGGAGCGCTGATCGCCGCTCCCAGGGCTTGGGTGCTGGCCGAAGCTTGTGCCTCAGGCGGATCGCCGACTACGGCGGAGCCGCCGGCCGAGACCCCGGGCAAAGACCTGTCCGAAATGGGGAAAGCCCCCGAAGACGGGGTGTAAACGACCGATTCCGTTTGTGCCCGCACTGCCTCATGCTGCTCGCCACCCTCCCTACCGGGCAGGGCCTGGCGGCGCGAGGCGACAATCTCCGGCTCCTGCTCGGCCTCTATCCTTTCCGCCATTCCCCATTCATCCATGACCGCTTGCCAGGCTGTTTCCCATCCTTCTGGGAAGGCCTCCGGCGGTGGTGGGATGAACCCCTTGGCGCCAGAAGGCGTGCCGATATCCTGTGTTTCGGCCGCGGCCGGGCTCGAGGGAAGAGCACTCACCTCACGGCTTGTCGAGTGTCCCGCCGGCAGCGCGGCTGAAGGGCCGGAAAAGCCCTGGGGAGCAGGCCTCGGTTCCGGCGGCAGCGCGGCCGCTTTTTCCCCCAACGATTCTACTAATTTGATTTCTTTTGCGGCGCTATCCACCAGGATTTTCGGCGGTGGGTTGAGGGCATCTACTTTTCCATCCACGATCAGGATGGCGCCTTCCTGGAAAAGAGGGCGGTAGCGTTCCCAGGTCTTGGGGAAGAGGATCAGCTCGATCTCGCCCTGTAGGTCTTCCAGGGTGACAAAGCCCATCGGCTTGCCGGCCTTCGTTTGGTAGGGACGGACGCTGATGACCGAGCCGGCGACGCGCACCTTCTCTCCGTGGGCGGCTTCCCCAAGCGTGGCCGAGGTGTGGGTGGTGACCTGGAGAAGATCGGCCTGGTAAGGTTGGAGCGGATGTTCGGAGAGGTAGAGGCCGATCAGTTCGCGCTCCCAGGCGAGCATCTGACGGGGGTCCAGGGAGGTTTTCGGGAGGTTGATTTCTTCCCAAGCAGGCCCCTGGCTCTGGACAGGGCCGAAGAGGCTGAGCTGGCCGGCCTGGCCGGCACGTGCGTATTCGGTGCTCAAGGCGATCAGGCGGTCGAGGCTTTCCAGCAGGGCGGCGCGTGGGCCGAGGCCATCCAGCGCCCCGACTTTGATCAGGCATTCCAGGGCGCGCCGGCCAACCTTGCGCAGGTCAACGCGGTGGATGAAGTCACCCAGGCTGCGGAAGGGACCGCCTTCGGCGCGTGCCTGCAGGATAGGCTCAACGGCACTTTCACCGACGTTTTTGATCGCTCCCAGGCCAAAGCGGATGGCCGGCCCCTCAGCACGCTCTTCGATGACGAAGTCCCATTCGGAGGCGTTAATATCCGGCGGCAGGACAGGGATGCCCAAGCTGCGCGCTTCGGCGATATAGAGGGCTACTTTGGCGGTCTCGTTCTTGCTCACCGAGAGCAAAGCGGTCATGTACTCGACCGGGTAATGCGCCTTGAGATAGGCGGTCTCAACGGCGATCACGCCATAATCGGCGGCGTGGCTGCGGTTGAAGCCATATCTGGCGAATTCTTCCCAATCGGAGAAAATCTGGTTGGCAGTTTCTTCGGGGATACGGTTCTTGACCGCCCCAGCGACGAATTTCTGGCGGTGCTTTTCGAGCTTATCGGGAATTTTCTTGGCGATCGCCTTGCGCAGGTCATCGGCTTCGGATTGGGTGTAGCCGGCCAGGGCCACCGCGGCGTTCATGAGTTGCTCCTGATAGACCGGGATGCCATAGGTGGAGCGGAAGATCGGCTCCAGCGCCGGATGGCGGTATTCGACCTCGGCTTCGCCATGCATGCGGGCGATGTAATCGGGGATGAATTGCATCGGGCCGGGGCGATAGAGGGCGACCATGGCGATGACATGCTCCAGCGTGCGCGGCTTCATTTGCATCAACCAGCGCGTCATGCCGCTGCCTTCCAGCTGGAAGACGCCTGCTGTTTTCCCCTCGCCGAGTAGCTCAAAGGCTTTGGCATCGTCGAGAGGGATGTTGTTCAGGTGGTAGCGTTTGCCGTGCCGTTTTTCGATCAATTCACAGGCGCGCGCCATGAGGGTGAGCGTGGTCAGGCCGAGGAAGTCCACTTTGAGCATGCCCAGGCTTTCAAGGATGCCCATCTCGAATTGGGTGACGGTGCGGATGGGCGTCTCTTCGGCGCCGGAGGTGGGACGATGGAGCGGCAGATATTCCACCAGGGGCTTATCCGAGATGACCACGCCTGCCGCATGGGTGCCAGCATTGCGCACTACGCCCTCCATGCGCATCGCCGTGTCCACTAGCTTGCGGATGTGTTCGGCAGAGTCATAAAGCTCGCGGAATTCCGGCACGGTCTCCAGGACTTCGCGCAGGGTGATGGGCTTGCCGGGGATGGCCGGGACGAGCTTGGCCAAGCGATCCACTTCGGAAAGGGGCAGGTCCATCACACGGCCGACATCGCGCAAGGCGGCCTTAGCGCCCATTGTGCCAAAGGTGATGATTTGGGCGACCTTATCCTCACCGTACTTGCGCACGGCATATTCGAGCATTTCGGCGCGGCGGTCATCCTGGAAGTCCAGGTCAATATCGGGCATGGAGATGCGGCCAGGGTTGAGGAAGCGCTCGAAGATCAGGTCATGCTCGAGGGGGTCTACTAGGGTGATTTCGAGGGTGTAGGCGACGATGGAGCCGGCAGCCGAGCCGCGCGCGTTATACCAGATGCCGTGTTCGCGAGCGTAGCGGCAGAGGTCCCACACGATCAGGAAGTAGGTGTCGAACCCCATCTCATGGATGACACGCAGCTCGTATTCCAGGCGCTCGCGCACCTTCGGCTGATCAGCACGCGCGCCGTAACGCTTGCGCAGGCCTTCTTCGCATAAGCGCCGCAGGAAGCTTTCGGCAGTCTCTCCGTTGGGAAGCGGGAAGTGGGGCAGGTGGTAGCCTTTGAAGGAAAGGTCTACCTGGCAACGTTCAGCGATGAGCAACGTGTTCTGGAGTGCTTCAGGCAATTCGCCGAACAGGCCTCTCATCTCCGCGGGCGAGCGCAGGTAGTAGGAGGCATCGGTCATGCGCATGCGCTTGGGATCGCTGAGCACGCTGTTGGTCTGGATGGCAAGGAGGATGTCCTGCAATTCGGCATCTTCGGGGTTGATATAGTGGACGTCGTTGGTCGCCACCAGCGGTAGGTTGTATTCCCGCGCCAGCTCAACCAGGCGCCGGTTAAGGTCGTGGATTTGAGGGATATTGTGATGTTGGAGTTCGATGAAGAAGCGCTCGCGCCCGAAAAGTTCAAGATACCACTCCAGGGTCTGCCGGGCTTTTTCTAGGTTCCCTTCCAGGATGGCGGAGGGGATTTCGGCAGACATGCAGCCGCTGGTGCAGATCAGGCCTGTGGTGTGGGTGGCGAGGAATCCGCGATCAATGCGTGGGTAATAGTAGAAGCCTTCTAGCTGGGCTGCGGTAGCGATTTTCAAGAGATTGCGGTAGCCTTCATCGTTTTCGGCCAACAAAAGCAGATGGAAGGAGGAGCGATCCAATTTCGGATCGCGATCGGTCATGCGGCGCGCCGCCATGTAGGCCTCAATGCCGATAATGGGCTTGATCCCGGCCGCCAGAGCGGCGTTGTAGAACTCGATCACGCCAAACATCGTGCCGTGATCGGTGATGGCAACGGCCGGCATCCCCATCTCTCGGACGCGCTGCATGAGCTGCTTGATGTTGGAAAAACCATCTAGCAGGGAATATTCGGTGTGGACATGTAGGTGGGCAAAGGACATAGAAGTAGTGTGAGGTGATTATAATGCCTTTGGCAGGGAGAAAGGATTAGAAAATGCCGGAGGGTTGGCTGAGGATCTGGGGAGCGATTGCCGAACCTAACAAAGCGGCTACTTTGAGGATTTGGCTTTCGCCACAAACTTGCATTTTTCGTTTCCCTTTGTTATAATATCAACACAGCGGGCGGATAGCTCAGTTGGTTAGAGCACTGCTTTGACATAGCAGAGGTCGTAGGTTCGAGTCCTATTCCGCCCACACCGGTAGCTGAGCTTCAAAGCATCAACATTGGGACGTGTGACAAAAATGCACTCGGGGATGACAGGCTTCGACGGAGGAGGCTGGTCCCGGAATGCGAGCCGAGAGGCGCCGAACTCGTAAAATCAGCGCAAAAGAATAAGTGCCAACCGCACTTCCTATGCCGCCCTGCCCCTGGCTGCGTAAGCAGTAGAGGCAAAGCGGTCCGGCTCCAGGAAGAGAGCCGGCGTCTGCCTCCCGCGATCTCTCCCCGTAGGGAGAGCGGGCGTGAGAAAGGGAGAGTACCGTCACCGACGCCGTTAAGGTGACCTAAGCGTCAACGGCTGGCCGTCAGGCTCCTGTGTCGGTTGGGGGGCTGACGGTGAGAGGACCAACCGGCTACGCTCGTAGATTTCCGAGGATCGAATCCTTCGGACGCGGGTTCGATTCCCGCCATCTCCACCTGGATTAGCGCGGCGCGCCGTCTGGCGCGTTTCTTCTTTCCCTTATCGTCCATGGCTATGTTCCAACAATCTTGGCGCTCCTTCCGTACTGCTGCTTGGCTGGCATGGCAAATTGAATCCAACTGGACTCAGCCGCTGTTGTTTGCCATCTATTCAATTTTGAAACCGGTGGCGAGAGCGGCCATCCTGGTTTTTATGTATGGCACCATCACAAAGGGGAATTTCCAAAACCCCCTCTTTCCCTATATTTACCTGGGGAATGCCCTCTATACCTACGTGTATGCTATTATGACGGGGGTCTCCTGGGCAGTGATTGATGACCGTGAACACTATAAGACGCTAAAGTATTTCTACGTTGCGCCGGTGCCCATTCCAGCCTATCTCTTCGGACGTGGGGTGGCGCGCTTCCTGACCGGCAGCATCTCCGTGCTGGTCACGATCCTGGCTGGGGTGCTCTTTCTCCACTTATCTTTTGAGGTGACGCGCGTCCACTGGGGACTTTTCTTCATCTCGCTTTGTCTTGGCATTATCCTGTTGGCTATGATGGGATTGATCCTGGGAGGAGTATCCCTGTTGCTGGTGCACCATTCGTGGGGCATGGTCGAAGGGGTGGCCGGCGCGCTCTTCCTGTTCAGCGGTGCCATTTTCCCGCTAGAGGTGCTGCCGGGCTGGTTGCGTCCGGTGGGATATGCCTTGCCGGTCACGTACTGGTTGGAATTGAGCCGGCGTGCCCTGGTGGGGGAAGTGGCCCAGGCTTTTCCCACCCTTTCGCACCTCTCAAATGCCGAATTGCTGCTCGTGCTCTTTATGCTCACCATTCTCACCAGCGTGGTGGCTCTGGCGGTCTTCCGCTTCTGCGATTACCTGGCTCGCGAACGTGGCCTGATCGATCGCACGACCAACTATTGAGTTTTCCGGAGTGTGTTGGTTTCTTCGTTTATCGGTAACTTCCTAGCAGTCTGGCAGCGG
>JBKBPX010000108.1:0-6191 GCA_046292855.1 Anaerolineales bacterium | reverse complement strand
CTGGCGATGGTGCTCTCGGAGCGCGCCGCGGCCAACCCGGCCATTGTGCAGGCTTACCGCCAGCGCTGGGGACTGGACGCACCGCCGCTGCAACGCTATCTCATCTACGTCAGCCATCTGCTGCGAGGTGACCTGGGCGAGTCTATTGCCACCCAGCAACCGGTGCGCGCGGATTTGGCACGTTTCTTCCCGGCCACGGTGGAGTTGGCTCTTTCCGCAACCTTTTTGGCCATTTTTATTGGAATACCGTTGGGGATCCTCGCCGCCGTTTATCACGAACGTTGGGTAGACCATGTAGCTCGCTTTATCTCTCTGTTGGGTGTTTCTGTGCCGGTCTTCTGGTTAGGGCTGCTGGCCCTTTCGTTTCTCTACTACCGCTTGCAGATCCTGCCTGGGCCGGGACGCCTCAGTCCACGCTTGGAAGCGCCGCCTGTGCTGACCGGCTTGCTGCTGCTCGATAGTCTTCTCAGCGGGCGATATGACGCCTTTGCCGATGCCCTCCGCCACCTCATCCTGCCTGCCCTTGTCCTGGGCGCCTATAGTATGGGCTTGATCACTCGCATCATGCGTTCGAGCATGTTGGAGGTCTTGCGGCAGGATTACATTCGCGCGGCGCGCGCTAAGGGGCTGAGCTTTTGGAGGGTGATTATGCGCCATGCCTTTCGCAATGCGGCCTTGCCTGTCCTGACGGCTGCGGGCCTGGCCTTTGGCAACCTGATGGCCGGCGCGGTGATGACCGAAACCGTTTTTGCTTGGCCAGGCATCGGTCGCTACGCTGTCGAATCGGCTGCCAAAGTGGACTTCGCGCCGCTCATGGGCGTGACCCTGGCTGTGGCGTTGATCTACATCGTCATCAATCTGGTCGTAGACATCCTATACGCGGTCTTCGATCCGCGCATTCGGTTAGGGTAGTCATGGCAGCCAGCCTCAGCGCTGTTCCCCCTTCCTCTGAAGCGAGACGTTTCCTGCGGCGCTTTCTCCGCCGCCGTTCCGGCGTGATCGGCGCGGCCATTCTGGTGATGTGGCTGTTCCTGGGCCTCTTTGCCCCTCTGATCGGCCCCTTTTCCCCCCTCCAGCAGAATCTAAGGGAGCGCCTTTCTCCCCCTAGCGCTGTTCACCTCTTTGGCACAGATGAAGTCGGGCGCGATATTTTCAGCCGTGTCCTCTACGGAGCGCGTATTTCCTTGCCGGTGGCGCTGATGGTCGTTGCGCTCAGTGGCACGCTGGGGATCGCGCTGGGCGCGGTGGCGGGCTTCGTCGGCGGCTGGACGGATGAAATTATCATGCGCCTCGCTGATGCCACCCTGGCCTTTCCGGCCCTCATCCTGGCCATGGCTATCACGACTGCATTAGGGCCTGGACTGTTCAATGCGGCACTGGCGATGACGTTGGTCCTTTGGCCGGAATATGCCCGCCTGATGCGCGGCGAAGTGCTGCGAATTCGGGAGATGGAATACGTCACGGCCGCACGGGCGCTGGGGGCCTCTCCAGGACGCTTACTCCTGCGGCACATCGTCCCCAATGCCATTCCCCTGATGTTGGTCAAAGCCAGCCTGGATGCGGGCAACGCCATTCTCCTTGCTTCGGCCCTTTCGTTTGTTGGGCTAGGTGCCACCCCCCCTAGCCCGGAGTGGGGCGCCATGATCTCGATGGGGCGGCAGAAGTTCTTCGAATGGTGGGTCGCCGCCTTCCCCGGCCTGGCCATCTTTTCAACTGTGATGGGCTTCAATTTTCTGGGCGATGCCCTCCGCGATCTCGTCGATCCTCGTTTGCGTAACTGAGCCAAACTGATTCGCTTCTATAATTCCCATGCCTACCTTCTCCTTTCCGAAACTTCAACGCTGGTTGGTGCTCCTTTGTGGCTTGCTGGCCTTGGGCGGATTTTTGCGTTTGCTCGACCTGACAGACCCTCCTCTCGATTTCCACCCGACGCGTCAATTGCGCAATGCTCTGGTGGCGCGCGCCATTTACTACGAACTGCTGCCGCAGGCCGATCCCGAACAGCGCGACTTGGCGAGGTCTTTTTCCCATGCTGTGGGTCAATATGAGCCTCCCATCATCGAGACCATCGTCGCTTTGACTTTCCTCGTGAGCGGCGGTGAAAGCTATGCTGTGCCGCGCCTGTGGCAAACTTTCTTTTGGTTGTTGGCAGGGATAGCGCTCTTCGATCTCGCCCGTCGTGCCACCTCTCCCTGGGCTGCATTGCTTGTCTTGGCTTTTTATTTGGTATTGCCCTTTTCGGTGCAGGCTAGCCGCTCGTTCCAACCCGATCCACTGATGACCTCTTTGTTTGTGATCGGGCTATACTTCCTGTACCGCTGGTCGGAAGAGCAAGAATGGAAATGGGCGACCTTGGCGGGTTTCCTATTGGGGCTATCTGTTCTGGTCAAGGTGGTCATCGCCTTTCTGGTGGGCGGCGCGGCAGTGACTTTGGTATGGTTCACGCTTGGGAAAAGGAGTTGGCGATCGGCGCAAGTTTGGCTTATGATCTTCCTGATGGTTGTGCCCGCTCTCGCCTTTTACCTCCTGGCGAACCCCGAGCGTTCAACAGAATATTTCTTCGATTGGACGATTTCCCTGCTTTCCCTCGTCACTACCACCAAATTCTATGCTCGCTGGTTGGGCTTCCTGGGTAGTTTATTCGGCCTGACCCTTCTTTTCCTAAGCATAGCAGGTGCATTGTTGGCCCCCCCTTCCTTACGCGCCATGTTGCTTGGTCTGTGGAGTGGCTATGTGCTCTATGGCCTTACCTTGCCCTTCCAGATGTATACCCACAGCTACTATCACCTTCAACTTGTTCCTGTGATTGCTCTTGGTCTGGCTTCGCCCGCCGCGCTGCTGGTCGAGCGGGCTTCCTCTCAACCTCGTTTGTGGCAATTCGCTTTAGGTGGATTGGTACTGGCAGTGATAGGTTATCATGCTTATGTGGCCCGCTCCATTCTGCTGGCGAAGGATTTCAGGCATGAACCGCAAGTATGGGCAAATATCGGCAATGCGATCCCGCCGAGGGCCAAAGTCATTGCCTTGACTCAGGACTATGGGTATCGGCTGATGTACTTTGGTTGGTGCAAGGCGGATCTGTGGCCACTTGTCACACCCCTCGCTGAATTGAAGGGACAAACGCTGGACGCCCAACGGAAATTTGAGGAGCTGACCGCCGACAAGGATTACTTTCTCGTCACAGCATTCAACCAACTGGAACAGCAGCCCGTTCTAAAAGAGATTTTGGCACATTATCCCGTTGTCGCCAAAGGAGAGGGCTTCGTGTTATACGATTTGCGCCGCTAACCGCCCCATACCATCCCTGGGAGAAAATCCTTATGAACAACCTAAGCGATGCTCATCCCTACATCCCTAACGCAGAGGAATCCGTTCGTCAACGTATGTTGCGCCTGATTGGCGCCCAGAGCGTAGAGGAGCTTTTTGAAATGATACCCGCTCATCTGCGCTTTCAGGGGAAGCTCGATCTGCCGGCCGCGCTCCTTTCTGAGCATGAGCTGCGCCGGCATGTGGAAGGCCTGCTGGAGAAAAATCAAGCGACGTCGGAGGTACTTAGCTTCCTGGGCGGAGGGGTCTATCCGCACTTTGTGCCGGCTGTGTGTGATGAAATCAATACGCGTTATGAGTTTCTTACCGCTTATTCTGGCCGTGCTTATGAGGATCACGGTCGTTACCAAGCACTCTTCGAGTTCGCCAGCATGATGGGGGAATTGCTGAATATGGAGGTCGTGAGCGTGCCGACCTATGATGGTTACCAGGCAGCCGCCACTGCGCTGCGCATGGCCGGACGCATCACCGGGCGGAGTGAGGTGTTGCTTTGCGGGGCCATTTCGGTGGATAAGCTCTCCAAAATCCTCGGCTACTCCCATCCCTTCCTCCAGGTGCATGCCGTTCCTTTCGATCCGCAATCCGGCCTGGTGAACGAAGATGCCCTCCGCAAGCTTCTTTCGGAAAATGTGGCCGCAGTTTACTTTGAAATGCCGAATTACTTCGGTGCCCTGGAGCCCCATCCTGAGCACCTGGCCGAGCTTGCCCATCAATTTGGCGCATTGTGCGTAGTCCATGTGGAACCCCTTACGCTGGGCGTGCTGAAGCCGCCGGCGGATTATGGTGCTGATATTGCTTGTGGAGAAATCCAACCGCTCGGTGTCCATATGCAATATGGCGGTGGGCAGGCCGGCTTCATTGCCACCGCGGATGAGGAACACTTTGTCATGGAATATCCAACCCGTTTGATAGGCCTTGTCCCCACGATTATCCCCGGTGAGCATGGCTTTGGAGAGGTGGCCATGGAGCGCACCTCGTTTATGAAGCGCGAGGGCGGCAAGGAATGGCTCGGGACGATGTCCAACTTGTGGGGGATTACGGCGGCGGTCTATCTGGCGCTGATGGGGCCGCAGGGGATGAGGGAGATCGGCGAGGGGATTTTCGCTCGCACGCGCTACGCCATGCAGGAGCTGAACCAGGTGCCGGGCATCCGCGTGCTCCATGCGCAAACACCGCACTTTCGCGAATTCGTCCTGAATTTCGACGAGAGCGGCAAGACGGTGGAGGAGATCAATGCTGCCCTGCGCCAGCACGGCATCTTCGGCGGGCACGCGCTGACGCGCTCCTTCCCGGAACTCGGACAGAGCGCCCTCTATTGCATCACCGAGATTCACCAGAAAGCCGACATCGATCGCCTAACCTCGGCATTGCGCCAAACCCTAAGACGATGAGACTATCAGACTATGAGACTATCAGACTATGAGACTATCAGACTATGAGACTATGAGACTATCAGACGATCCCACTCCCCCCTACCAAGCCACCCTGGAAAACTACCATCAAGCGCGCTGGTGCGAGCCGCTCCTCTTTGAGATCAGCGAAGCAGGACAGCGCGGCGTGATCCCCCCACCGCTGGAAGAGGATATCCGCGAGAAGGTGGGCGACCCGCTGGCAGGTATCCCCGATTCGCTGCGCCGCCCGACCCCGCCGGCCCTCCCCGAACTCTCACAGGTGCATGTCCTGCGTCATTTCCTGCGCCTTTCGCAGGAGACCCTCGGCGGTGGGCTGGTGGCCGATATGGGCATGGCTACCTCGACGGTAAAATACAACCCGCCGGTCAATGAGCAAATTGCCCGCTCGCCCAAATTGACCGAATTGCACCCTCTTCAGGATGAGGAAACCGTACAGGGCATCCTGGAAATCGTCTATCGCTTCGAGCAAATTCTGAAAGCCATTTCCGGAATGAGCCGCTTCACCTTCCAGCCGCGCGGCGGTTCGGCGGCTATTTACACGAATGCCCTCATTCTGCGTGCCTGGCACCTGCAGCGCGGTGAGCCGCAGCGGGATGAAGTCATCACCACTATCTTCTCTCATCCCTCCAACGCAGCCTGCCCCGCTTCTGCCGGCTTCCAGATCATCACGCTCTACCCCGAAGCGGATGGCTATCCCTCGCTGGAGGCGCTGCGTGCGGTGCTTTCAGAACGGACGGCCGGGTTGTTCATCACCAATCCAGAGGATACGGGCATCTTTAACCCCAAGGTTGACGAGTTCGTGCGTCTGGTGCACCAAGCTGGCGGGTTGTGCGTCTATGATCAAGCCAACGCCAATGGCCTCTTGGGCATTCTGCGCGCAGCCGATCTGGGCTTTGATATGTGCCACTTCAATTTGCACAAGACCTTCGGGACGCCACACGCCTCCGGCGGACCTGGCGCGGGCGCGAGCGGCGTGAGCGCAGCCCTGGCTCCCTTTCTCCCTGTCCCGACCGTCGAGTTCGATGGCGAGCGCTATTATCTGGATTACGATCGGCCCCTTTCGATCGGCAAAGTGGCCTCGTTCTACGGGGTAATCCCTAACGTGGTGCGCGCCTATGCCTGGGTGATGTCGCTGGGCGCGGAGGGGCTGCGCAAAGTGGCTGAGACCGCCGTCTTGAACAACAATTACTTTCTGGCAAAGGTAGGGGCGCTCGAGGGAATCGAGGCGCCGTTTGCCGAGGGAAAACATCGCTTAGAGCAGGTGCGCTACAGCCTGGAGAAGCTGGCGAAAGAGACCGGCCTACATAGCAGTGACCTGGCGCGCCGCGCCGCCGATTTCGGCCTTCACTTCTTCCTCAGCCATCATCCCTTCGTCGTCCCGGAACCGGCCACGGTGGAACCGACTGAATCCTATTCCCAGGCCGATCTGGATTACCATGCTGCCGTCTTTGC
>JBKBPX010000107.1:0-6192 GCA_046292855.1 Anaerolineales bacterium | reverse complement strand
CTCTCGTCAACGGCCTATGCCACGCAGGAAATCATGGTCATTCTGGCGGCAGCCGGGACGGCCGCCTTTGGCTATGTCTTCCCCATATCGCTGGCGATCGTTGTTTTGCTGGCCATGGTGACGCTCTCCTATGAGCAAACCATCCATGCTTATCCCAACGGCGGTGGTTCCTATACTGTATCGCGTGACAACCTGGGGCAGTTTCCGGCGCTGGTGGCGGCTGCTGCGCTCCTGACAGATTACATCCTGACAGTAGCGGTTTCGGTGGCTTCGGGTGTGGCGCAGCTCACTTCCGCCTTCTCTGTGCTGTTCCCCTATCGTGTGCCGCTGGCCGTTGGCTTCGTCCTGTTTATCATGCTCATGAATCTGCGGGGGGTGAAAGAATCGGGAATCGTATTTGCGATCCCCACCTACTTTTTCATCGGCATGATGTATTTGACCATTTTCAACGGGCTTTGGGCCTATTTCCGAGGCACGCTTCCAACAGTAATCAATCCCCCACCTTTGGAGATAGCACATGGGCTTCAGGCCATTACTCCATTTTTGATCCTGCATGCCTTTTCCAGCGGTACTGCGGCTCTAACCGGTATTGAAGCTATTTCCGATGGAATCACCGCCTTCAAAGAACCACGCAGCCGTAACGCCGGCATTACCTTGATCTGGATGGCGGTGATCTTAGGCAGCCTGTTTTTAGGCATTTCTTTCCTCTCGATGCATATCCAGGCCGTCCCTTCTGAAGTTGAGACGGTTGTCTCACAGCTTGGGCGGACGGTATTTGGCGGTCAAGGTGTGCTCTATCTGGCGCTGATTTCGGCCACGATGTTGATCTTGATCCTGGCTGCCAACACTTCTTTTGCAGATTTTCCGCGTTTGAGTGCTCTGATCGCGAAAGATGGTTTTTTGCCGCGCCAATTGACCTATCGTGGCAGTCGCCTGGTATATTCCAATGGGATCATCCTGTTGGCATTTCTGGCTTCTTTGCTGATCATCGCTTTCCAGGCGAGCGTGACGCGCCTGATTCCGCTCTACGCCATAGGCGTCTTCCTGTCCTTTACGCTTTCGCAAGCAGGGATGGCGCGCCGTTGGTGGCGGGTTGGTCATCTCCGTCCTGGAGATAAGCAACAGAGTGGAGATGAGGCACAACTTCACCCCGATCCATTCTGGCCTCTCAAGATGGTGATCAATGGGATAGGTGCACTCTGTACACTCGTTGTCATGTTCATCTTTGCTATTACCAAATTCGTGGACGGTGCTTGGGTAGTGTTACTGATCCTGCCGCTGCTGGTGGCGCTTTTCCTTGCTATTCATCGTCACTATGCCGATTTGGCGCGTAAACTATCGTTGGAAGAGTTCGGCGAAGCGCCGCCGGCAACGGTACGGCACCGTGTCTTTTTGCCGTTGAGTGGTGTGCATCGCGGCACTTTGGCGGCGTTACGTTATGCCCAGCACCTTTCCGCCGATATTACGGCTGTGCATGTCTCGATTGACCCGGAGGAGACAGAGAAAATTCGCCGTAAATGGGAGCGTTGGGGTGATGGCACACGTCTGGTGGTGCTGGAATCGCCGTATCGTCTCTTCCTGGAGCCTTTGCTGGAATATTTACAGGATGTGATTACCCATCGCCAGCCGCATGAGGTTATCACGATTGTGGTTCCGCAGTTCGTGCCTTCGAAGCGCTGGCATGAGTTCTTACATATGCGCACAGCTGATTTGCTACGGGATCAGCTCCTATCCTATCCTGGAGTGGTCGTTGTGGACGTGCCCTATCAGGTGTAGGGAATGACAACTTTGCTGCAAAAGGGTGTTTCGCCGCTCAGGTCGCAGGGTACGCAGAATCTGGGCGCGGCGCTCTCCAGGGTGAGTTTTTGCAGTAGACTCAATGATTTGGGAGAAGGTGATTTATGAATTACATCATTGTCGGCTGCGGTAGAGTGGGCGCGGCGTTGGCCTATCGCCTGTTCAAGAATGGCCATCATGTAACAGTCATTGACTCCAACAAGAACGCCTTTAGCCGTTTGCATCCGGATTTCCGCGGGCGCATCGTCACGGATGATGTGCTCAAGGAGAATACGCTCCTCCATGCGGGAATTGACGAAGCGGATGGTCTGGCGGCAGTGACGAATTTCGATGCTTTGAACGCGGTGGTCGCTCATGTGGCACGCACGTTCTATAACGTGCCTGTGGTTGTGGCCCGCAATTATGATCCAGCCTTGCGTCCCATGCTGGAGGCCTTCAATCTCCAAATTGTCAGCTCGACGGCCTGGGGTGCACAGCGGTTGGAAGAGCTTCTCTATGCCACGAGCAACCGCGTCGTGTTCTCGGCCGGGAACGGGGAAGTGGAAATATATGAAATCGTGATCCCGTCCGCATGGAAAGGGAGGAAGCTCTCCCAACTTTTGGACGGTATTGACGAGTGCCTGCCGGTGGCGCTCACCCATGCTGGGCGTTCTGCGTTGCCGCTGGCGGAGAGCATTCTCGACGAGGGAGATGTGCTAAACGTCAGCGCGACCTTTGCCGGCATTGATGCCCTGCTGAAACGCTTGAATAGGGAGGCATAGATGTTTGTCTGCATCGCTGGTGGTGGTAGGACTGGTTCCCGTCTGGCCTATCTGTTACACCGCGAAGGCCATAGTGTGCGAGTAATCGAGTCACGCAGCGATTTGCTGAGCCATTTGCATCACGAATTGCCGACCGAGTCCATCTATCATGGCGATCCCTGCAATCCGAGCGATCTGGAAGAAGCGGGGCTTGGACGGGCAAATGTGCTTGTGGCCTGCACGAGCGATGATGCGGCGAACCTGGTGGTTTGCTATCTGGGGCGGAGTTTGTTCCATGTGCCGCGCACGATTGCCCGCGTGAACAATCCGCACAACGCATGGCTGTTCAACGAAAAGTTCCACGTGGATGTGGCGCTCAGTCAGGCAGACATCCTAGCACACCTGATCCAGGAAGAGATGTCTCTAGGCGATATGATGACGCTGCTGAAATTGCGTCGTGGTCGCTACTCCTTGGTAGAGGAAAAGGTGCCCGCCGGCGCGAAGGCGATCGGCATCCCCATCAAAGACTTGGGCTTGCCGGAAGAGTGCGTGATTGCGGCGATTATCCGGCGTGGGAAAATTTGCCTGCCGCGCGGAAATAGCACATTTGAAGAAGGGGATGAAATACTTGCCGTGACTAGCCCGGAGGCGGCAGTCGAGTTGGCCAAGTTGTTGTGCCCAGCGGAAAAGACCGAGAGCCATGGAAAAGACAAATAGCACTTTGACCCATCTCGAATGCTCGGAGTGTGGAAAGCGTTTCAACGCGCACCGTTTGCAAACGTTTTGCCCCACTTGCCAGGCGCCGCTCGTGGCACGTTATGATCTAAAGAAAGCGGCGCGGCAACTACGGCCGGAGGTAGTAGCCAGACGTCCACGTGGTCTGTGGCGCTGGGCAGAGTTACTCCCCGTCCAGCGGGAGGAACATCGCATCTCTTTAGGAGAGGGGGATACTCCAATTTTGCGCTTGAAGCGCCTGGGAAGCTTGCTAGGCTTGGACAAGTTGTTCTTAAAGGATGAGTCGCTGAACCCGACCGGCACGTTTAAGGCGCGAGGGTTGGTCATGGCAGTGGCGCGAGCACGGGAACTGAAAGCGCGCGCCCTGGTGATCCCTACGGCCGGAAACGCCGGCGGAGCTTTAGCCGCCTATGCGGCGCGTGCTGAGATGGAGGCGCATGTGTTCATGCCGGCGGATGCACCGCAGGCGAACCAAAGCGAAGTACGCCTATACGGGGCAGAACTGCGCCTGGTGAAGGGGTTGATTTCCGATGCCGCCCGTCTGGCCGCTCAGGAGGCCCAGCGCTGGGGATGGTTCGATGTTTCGACTTTCAAGGAGCCCTATCGCCTGGAAGGGAAAAAGACGATGGGTTTTGAAATCGCCGAATTCTTTGGCTGGGATGTGCCGGAGGTGATTCTCTATCCCACTGGCGGTGGTACCGGCCTGGTGGGGATTTGGAAGGCCTTTGAAGAGCTGGAAGTTTTAGGATGGATTGGGAAAAAGCGTCCACGCATGGTAAGTGTTCAGGCGCAGGGGTGCGCGCCGATTGTCCAGGCTTTTGAAGCGGGTGCAAGCGAGGCGCGCTTTTGGCCAAATGCCAGCACAATTGCATCAGGGTTGCGCGTTCCGTTTCCCTTTGCGCATCGTTTGATTTTGCGCGTAATTCGCCAGAGTCAAGGCACGGCGGTAGCGGTTCGTGACGATGAGATTCTCCAGGCGCAGCATGAATTAGCCGCACAGGAGGGCGTTTTTGCCGCTCCAGAAGGAGCGGCGACCCTGGCCGCGTTGCGCAATTTGTTACAGCAAGGCTGGATCAGCCCTTCCGAGCGTGTCCTGCTCCTCAATACTGGGAGTGGTGTAAAATATGTGTAGGCAATGAACATACCGGTTTCGCCCTCTGCTCCACTGGAATTGCTTTATCAGATCAGCCGTGATGTGGCGGCGGCGCTGGATTTGCGCACTGTCTTGCAGCGCGTCCTTTCTGCAGCGTTACAGTATGTCGGCGGAGAGCGAGGCAGTATCGTGGTGCTGGACGATGCCGGTAAGCCGATTGAGGCAACGATGGTCTATGGGCAGCAATACCATGAACACACTACCCCTCGCCTGCGCGATACGGTGGAGCGTGGCCTTGCGGGATGGGTTGTCCGTCATCGCAAGGCGGCATTGGTGCCTGATACCAGTCGCGATGAACGCTGGTTACGCCGTCCAGATGATTCCAGGGAGCAGAGCGGGGCGAAATCGGCGATCTGCGTGCCCTTGCTTGCTCGTGAGAAACTGGTCGGTGTCTTGACCGTTGTCCATCCGATCCCCAACACCTTTACGGAACAACATTTGCAATTGATGCAGGCGATCGCCGATCAGGCAGGCGTGGCCGTGTTGAATGCGCGTCTCTATACAGAGAGCCAACGCCAGGCGCGCGTGATGAGCGCGTTGGTGGAATGCGCGATTGCTATCAATTCTTCATTGGACCTCAACGAAGTCTTTCGGCGCATTCTTCATCAAACCATGCAGGCGCTCCAGGTCGAAACGGTGGCACTGGGGCTACTCGATGAGACAGGGAGCGAGATCATCATTCGCGCTGCGGATGGTTTGCAGGCCGGGAATTTCCTTAATCGCCGTGCTCCTATAGGGGCAGGCATGGTGGGTTGGGTGCTGCGCCAAGGGAAGGGTTTGGTCATCCCTGCGGTGGGGGAAGAGAAAACGTTTCCCAGGGATAGTCTGTTTGAAGGTGAGCCAATCAAGGCGATGGTCATCGTCCCCATTCATGGGCAAGAGAGGGTGATGGGAGTATTGGCGGCGCTTAACCCTCTGAGAGGAACCTTTGATCCGGATGCACTGTTGGTGATGACCGGCATTGGCAATTTGGCGGGGATTGCCATTCAGAATGCACTCTTCGCCGAACGGATGCAGGCGGCGCAGCGCCGGTATCGGGAGCTGTTCGACGAAAGTATTGATGCCATCATTCTCACCGATTTAAGCGGCCATATCCTGGAAGCCAATCGTCAAGCTGTCGTGCTCTTCGGCTATGCAAAGCAGGAAATGCTTTCGTTGCCCATCATGCAGCTACATCGCATGCCCGAAGGAATCACGCTTGAATCGTTGGACGCGTTGGAAGATGAGGCGAGGTTGCATTTTGAGACGGTGATCTGTACCAAGAACGGGGCTCAAATACCGGTGGAAGTGTACGCGCGGCGTCGCTTGCTGGAGCAACACGAGGTGATCCAATGGCTATTCCACGATATTCGTGAGCGGAAAGAGTTGGATGCTTTGCGCGAGGACCTGACAACAATGCTCTATCACGATTTGCGCTCCCCGTTGGGGAATCTGGTCTCCAGCCTGGAACTATTGCGAACGACGCTGCCGGCGGAAGATCGGACTGCTGCCTCAATTTTTGAAATTGCCTCCCATGCTGTAGCACGCCTGCAGCGCATGATCAATTCACTGCTGGATATTCATCGTCTGGAGGCCGGAATGCCTCTGGGAGAGCGCGCCGTGGTCCAGGTGAGGGATCTGTTGCGCAAGGCAGTAAACGATGTGCAAATGGTCCTGACAACGCGAGAGCAACCTTTAGCAGTACGGAATGAGGCCGGTTCGGCTCTGGTACAGGTGGATGCGGATATGATCGGGCGGGTGTTGGTTAACCTTCTGGAGAATGCGTCC
>JBKBPX010000106.1:0-6367 GCA_046292855.1 Anaerolineales bacterium | reverse complement strand
ATCCTTCACCTTTCCTACCGATTCAAACCGCGGTTTGGATGGCGGGACGTGCTCCAGAGTTTGCAAATCCAGCGGCCAGTATTCCTTTTTGCCCTCCTGGGTCACTTCTTTGTAAAAGCCCACTTTTGTCTTATTTCCCAGCCAACCGCACTCGATCCAAGTGCGGATCAAGGTGTTTGGCTTCTCGGCGCGCAGGTAACTCTGGGCCAGCGTATCGTGGGGAATGGCCGGCGCCAGGTTCTTCCCGACATGATCCCAGACATCCACCCCAACCAGGTCAATCAGGCGAAAAGTGGCTGTCTTGGGACGTCCGATCAGGGGGCCGGTGATGGCATCCACTTCCTCGACCGTGTAGCCGTTCTCCAGGATGTAATTCAAGGCAAAGGCGCCGGTGCCGAAGGCGACGCGGTTGCCGATGAAGTTGGGAGTATCCTTGCAGAGCACGATGCCCTTGCCGAGCCGATATTCGCCAAAGTGAGCGATAAATTCCACCACTTCGAGGAGGGTATCGGCGGTGGGGATGATCTCAAGTAGCTTCAGGTAGCGCGGCGGGTTGAAGAAGTGCGTCCCCAGGAAGTGCTGGCGGAATCCTTCCGAGCGCCCGGCGGCGATCTCACGGATCGGGATGCCGGAAGTGTTCGTGCTCACGATCGCCCGGGGTGCACGGACGGCGTCAATGCGCGCCATTAGGTCACGCTTGATCTGCAGGTTTTCAACTATTGCTTCGATGATCCAATCGGCTTCGGCGACGGTCCCGAAATCGTCCTCCAGATTACCCAGGCGCACCAGCGCCTTCAGGTCCGAAGACATCAGATTGGCCGGTTTCGCCTTCAAACAGCGCTCCCAACCATCGTTGACGATCTTATTGCGCGCGTTGCGATCGCCTGGGGGAGCGTCCTTTGGCACAATATCCAACAAGGTCACTGGAACCCCGGCATTGGCCAGGTGGGCGGCGATCGCCGCACCCATCGTTCCGGCGCCGATGACAACGGCTTTCCTTACGTGGTAGCGCATAAGTCTCTCCTTCCTTTGCCCTTATCTGAGCTCTGCACCGCTATAGCCCAATATCTGCCGCGCCACGATCAGGCGGTTGATTTGTCCCGTGCCCTCGTAGATGTCGGTGATTTTGGCATCGCGAAACCACTTTTCGAGCAGGTATTCGCGGCTATAGCCCAAAGGTCCCATCAGCTCCACGGCGCGCTGGGTGATTTTGGTCACCACATCACCGGCTTTGACCTTGCTCATCGAGGAGGCCAGGGCATTCGGCATACGGTTATCTGCCATCCAGACCGCTTTGATCACCATCAGCCAGGCCGAGCGGAGCATGATTTCCATATCAATCACTTCGCGCTCAAGGTTGGTCAGCTTCTGGCGTGGCAGGCCATAGCGAATCTGAATGCCTTGCTCGGCGAGCTTTTCCTTGACGAACTCCAACGCGGCCCGTGCCACACCCACACCCGTCGCCGCGACCAGGGGACGGGTAGCATCAAAGGTGACCATGGCCTTCTTGAAGCCCTTCTCGGTCTCTTTCTCCACGGTTGGGCTTCCCAGGATGTGATCAAGGGGCACGCGCACATCTTGGAGGACGATTGCCGCAGTATCTGAGCAGCGGATGCCCATCTTCTTTTCCAGCTTCGTCACCTTGACGCCCGGCGTACCCATCTCAACCACAAAGGCGCGCATTCCGGCGCGTCCGGCGCTTGGGTCAATTGTCGCCCAGACCACGATGAACCCTTTGCCGAACTCCTCGCGCGGCGTCATAGATTTATCCCCGGCGGTGACGAAGATCTTCTCGCCGTTGAGCACCCATTCGTTGGTCTTGGGATCGAGCACGGCCGTGGTGCGGATTGCGGAGGTATCCGAGCCGGCATGAGGTTCGGTCATGCACATGGCGGCGAAGGTGGGTTTCTCTTCGGCGAAACGGGAAAGGAATTTCACGCGTTGCTCCGGCGTAGCGGCAGCTTGTACTGCGGCTGCGCCAAGTCCACCGCCGGGCGTCACCAGGTACATGCCCACATCACCCCAGGCGAGCATCTCCAGCATATGTGCCAGCATCTGATAGCCAATGGGCGGGCGCTTTTCCTTTTCCTCGGCGGGCTTCTCTTCGCGCTCGCGCGGCGCTAATGAACCGGCTCCGCTGGCGCGCATTGCCTGGTGCATGAAGTTGATGTAATCGTAGGGGATTTCGTGCTCGTGCTCGTCAAAATAGCGTGAGACCGGCCGCATCATGTTCTCGGCCACCGTTTTGAGCACATATTGCTGTTGCAAAATCGGTTTTGGGGGTTCAAACTCGATCATCGCTGCCTCCTTAGTTACCACTCACCATTTCCTTTTCCCATCACCTACACCATCATCAGCCCGCTGAAGGTGGCAAATCCGCGCCCGTTGCGCATCCAGAGTTCCACCGGATGATCGCGAATATAGCCATGACCGCCCAGGATTTGCACGGCGCGGTCTGTGACCATCATGGCCATATCCGTCGCACCGGTCGCCGCCAGGTAAGCGTGTTGATAGGCATCCTCTTTGCCAGCATCTATCTTCCAGGCCGCTTCCCAGTTCAGCAAGCGGATCGCCTCGATTTCGGTTGCCATTTCGGCCAGCATGAAAGCGATGGCCTGCTTCTGGGCGATCTTCACGCCGAAGGCCTCGCGCTCTTTCGCGTAATCGCGGGAATATTCAAACGCTGCCCGTGCTACTCCGACTGCCATCGCTGCTTGCGCCACCCATTGTGCCGCTAGGATCGGCTCCATAGCATGGCCGGCCTCGCCGCCCAAACGGTTAGCTTTCGGCACGCGCACCTCGTTCAACTTCACTGTGTAGAAATGGAGCGCGTTCAGTCCCATCAGCTTATCCCGTTCGGCAGAGATTTCCACCCCTGGCGTCGCGGCCGGAACGATGAAGCCCTGTGTCTGCCCGTTGAGCGAAGCGTAAATGATCATCGCCGGCGCCTGGGCCGCGAAGGGCACCCAGATTTTGCTCCCCTTCAACACATATTCCCCGCCGACTTCTTCAGCGGTGGTGCGCAGAGTGTGAATATCGAAGTCAAAGAACGGCTCGATGGTTGCGGCCGTATAGGGTCGCCATTCGGCTTCGATTACCTTTGGCAGGTATTCCTGCTTCTGCGCTTCGCTCCCGACCAGCAGAATCGGCAGGGCGAAAAGATTCGGCGTAAAAACGGCTATGCTGCCGGCCAGGTCACCCCAGGCCATCTCTTCCGCCGCCAGCACGCCGGTCACTGCGGAGCGTTCGCCGAAGCCCCCATAAGCCTCCGGGATCGAAGCCTGGAGCACGCCCAGTTCCCATCCCTTTTCAATGAGCTTGGGAGGCAATTCACCGCTCTCTTCTGCCTGGCGCGCCGCTGGGCGCAGGTCATTCGCCGCATAGCGATTGACCGCCTCGATCAACATCTTTTGCTCATCAGAAGGTTCAAACGAGTACATGGTTCCTCTCCTCAAGCAGAATTTCCGATTCCGAACCGGCACGCACACAACGATATATCAATGGTGCTTCGGCCCCCTCCTGTGCGTTGACGATCTCTAACCAGCCTCGTTGATAGAGATATTCCACAAAAGCCCCCACCTTTTCCACTGCCAGCAGCTCATCGTATCCTTGTTTTTGGCCATAGAGTTGCAGCGTTGCTTCCAGGATGGTGTGAGGCTCTGCGAAGGCCTTGAGCACGTCTTGCAGGCGCCGTCCCAACCGCTGGATGGTGCGTTCGAGCATGTCAGGTGCATTTTCCAGCGGAGCGTGGTGCCCTCCTAAAACCAGATTTGCTTCTTTTGCCCAGGTGCGCATCTGTCTCAAAGAGTGCAGATAATGTTCGACACCCATAAAGGGAATGATGGACTCAGGTGCCTGGTGGGGCGTAGTGCCGTTTAGAAGCATATCGCCGCTAAAGAGCACGTCTTCCAGGCGGATCAGGACGTGACCTGGGCAATGCCCCGGCACATGGAGCATTTGCAGCCTCCCGAGCCGCATCCCTTGCGCCTCGTAGGTGAAATCCACATCCACGGAGTGATAGAAGGCCTTGGTGAAGTGATACAGGCGCAGCAATTCCTTCCGCTTTTCGCTTTCTACCCCGGCCTGTGCCAGGAAAGCCTCCAAGCGGCGTGAAATCAATGCCAGGCGCCCCTCGTGGCGGCTGACTGCTTGCCAATCCAGCTCATGCAACCCAATCTGTGCCTGACTGTGCTCGCGCAGATGGAGCACCCCGCCGAAGTGATCTATATGTCCGTGCGTCAAAAGCACATGGGTTAGGTCTTTAATGCTGTAACCGCAGGAGCGCAACCCCTGCTCCAGTCCCTGCACCGAGGCCGGCAGGCTTGAGCCGGCATCTATCAGGATGCGAAGGTCTCCTAGTTCCACAAGATACACATAAGCCCAGAATTCGGGGAAAGCCTCTACTGGCACTGCGTAGATATGTTTTCCGCTTGTTGTGCAGAACTCCTTTACTCTCACACTCATTCCTGGTCTCCGCTGCGTGGCAAAAGGCCGTTTAAGAGCAAATCTGCATAAGCTTCCCCGATCTGGCGCACCGAGAGTACCCCTTGTGGACGGTACCAGGTAATCGTCCAGTTCAGGATACCCAAGATGGCGCGCACGGTTAGGGGCACATCGGTGACCGCGAATCTTCCCTCTTGTCTTCCTTGTGCGATCACCTCTCGCCAGAGCGCCTCGAAACGGTCGCGTTTGGGCACGTGACGGGCGTGGAGTTCTGGCTCCAGCGAGCGATGTTCAAGGAGGAGCACAGAGGCCAGGTCAATTTCATCGGTCAAGGCTTGTAAGTAGGCTAAGATCATCTGGCGTAGCTTCTCGTCAGCGCTCAGGTTCTGGTGCGCCAGTGGCTCCAGACGTTCGAAGAGCAGATCGAGAGCGCGGTCGAGCAATGCCAGAAGAATCTCCTGCTTGCTGGAAACATGATGATACAGGCTGGCCTTTTGGAGTTTCACGGCCTCGGCGATATCCTGCATCGAAGCGCCATGGAATCCTTTCTGACGAAACACTTGTGCTGCGGCTTCAAGAATGTCATCGCGTGTCATACGCATCCCTACCGACCGTTCGGTAGGGATAGGATACTATAAAGCAGGATAAACGTCAAGGGAGATAGAAGCATGAATTTCCTTGCCAAAATCGCTGGAGCGCAGTATAATCTGTCATACCTTACGGGGCGTGGCTCAGCCCGGCTAGAGCGCACGGTTCGGGTCCGTGAGGTCCGCGGTTCAAATCCGCGCGCCCCGACTGGACAGCTTCCTTCGAGGAGGCTGTCTTTTTTTGTTAACCGTCATATTCGTCCTATTATGGTTTTGTAGATGGTTTGCGGAAGTGCAGTCGGCGGTTTCGTTGTGAAGATTCCCCTGGCTTTCCGAGAAAGTCACCGGAAATGGCCAGATTTTTGGTATAATTGCACCGTGCTTTTGCGTCAGAGACGCCGATGTGTTCGAATCATGACTCTACTGCAAAAAGGTCACTTTACCGCCTAGCGCTGAGTACGCGGCGGGTTTTAGCTCTCTGCGTTTCCGGCGTTCGTTGCAGTGGATTTTTGCAGTGGACTCAATCTCGAGTTTAGACAAACGCCACTGACCTGACAGAGAGTCAGGGTGAAAACTTGCACCTTACCAAGCGCATTTCAAGCCGTTTGTGCGCTTTTGACCACTTTCTGGCGCGCTTTGGGCGTTCTCGGCCTGCCTTTGGGCCAGCCGGGCGGCTTTCCGTGCGGTTTGGGCGCTCTCGCCGGCGAACCAATCAGCACAAAAATCGGCTTCAGGCTCTGCTGTACCCGCTGTGGGGTCAGGCGTGTTTGCGGCTTTTGCCACGGCAAGGGCGTGTCCTCGACAATCGGGCGAGCCAAGTAGAGCATCCAGTGCGCCAGCGCCACCAGATACGTCCAAGTATCGCCGCTTTCGGCGCGCTGAAAGCGGGGCAAGGTCCAGCCCAGGTTCTCTTTGCGGAAGCGCACGCCTGGTTCAATCGGCCAACGATGGGTGTAAGCGCTCCAGATGGTGTGTGCCGTGACGACGATGCCCGGCGGGACTCTGGGCGGCGCCAGCCAGGCAAACCAGACGGCCTCGGGCGGTTTCTCCCGCTCCAGGTGGACACAGGCGCGCACCACGTCATAGACCAGCGTGGGCGCTCGGCGCTCATGCAGGCCGTTCCAACGCTCCAAGCGCACCCGCCCAAAGCGTTCGTCTTCGAACTCCATGACTTCGTCGGGCTGCCCCCAGGTGGCAGGGTCTTGGAAGGCGAAACGGCTTCCGTGCTTGCGGGGACGCCCGCGCCTGGGCATGGAGACAGGCGGTGTGGGGCGATACAGCACCCGGTCGCGGCGCAAACGGGCGACAACGCCGATGCGCAGGCCGCTGACCTGTGC
>JBKBPX010000105.1:0-6380 GCA_046292855.1 Anaerolineales bacterium | reverse complement strand
GTCCGCAAAGAAACGAGAATCGTGGGAATGCGGCCATCCCATCCGCCAGCGGCGCTTCGGTTGGTAGCAAGGCATCAGCATCCGAGACGGATGGGATCCCAGCTGTGTAGCTAACTAAAGCCGGCTACACAAAACCAAAAATGGACGAAGCAATAGGTTCGTGGATAGAATGGCTCAAACGCACAACTTTTTCTTTATGTAGTATAATCTTGGCAATTTTAGCCCTAGGTGGAGGTGAAAAATGTCACATATTGTAGATAGCGTCTCATTCGGTGCCATCGTGCAGGTGCGCGATCGTTTGCTCGAACAGCAGGCACAGGGACGAAAGGTGTTACGCCTGGAATCCGGGGACCCTTCCTTCCGTATTCCGGAGCATGTGCGCGAGGCCATGGAAAAAGCTTTGCGCGAGGGCCAGACCCACTACACCGCCTCGACAGGCATCCCTCCATTGCGCGAAGCGCTCTTCCGCAAGGTCACTCAGGAAAATGGCCTCCAGGTACCGAATCCCGATCACATCGTGGTAACGAACGGAGGGATGCACGGCCTGTATGTGCTCTTCCGCGCCCTGCTGGAGCCGGGCGATGAAGTGATCATTCCCGATCCGATGTGGACAGAGATCGGTGAAAACATACGTTTGGGGGGAGGGCAGCCGGTGCCCATCCCTTTGCGCGCCGAGGAGGGCTATCAATATGACCCACAGCGCATCGAAGAGGCAATCACGCCCCGCACGCGCGCCATCTTCATCAATACCCCTCACAACCCAACCGGCGCCGTGCTCTCCCGCCAACGCTTGCAAGAAATCGTCGCCCTGGCCGAAAAATATAATCTCTTCTTGGTCAGCGACGAGGCCTATGAGCATGTGCTCTTCGATGAAGAGACGCACACAAGCATCGGCTCGCTCCCCGGCGCCGCCGAACGCACGTTCAGCGTCTTTTCGATGTCGAAAACCTATGCCATGAGCGGCCTGCGCGTCGGCTATCTGGTCATACCGCAGAAGCTGATCCTGGAGCGAGTCAAGAAATTGGTGCGCTGTACCATCAACGGCGTGAACTCGGTCGCACAATGGGGTGCGGTAGCGGCGCTCAACGGGCCGCAAGAGGCAACGCGGGCGATGGCAAGGGAATATCAATATCGCCGTGATGTGCTCTATGCCGCCCTGGAAAAAGCCCCCTACCTTCAGCCTTTCAAGCCCGCCGGCGCCTTTTATTTATGGGTGCGCATCGGCGAGGATTGGCCGGGATACCAAGGACAGCGTGACGACTGGTCTATGACCAACTACCTAATAGATCAAGCCGGCATCGGCTCCTCCCCCGGCTCCGCCTTCGGCAAAGCCGGCCAGGGGCACATCCGCTTTGCCTTCTCCTGCTCCACCGATCAAGTGGAGGAAGCGGCGCGCCTGATCCCTCAGGTGTTATCGGCGGTATAGAGAACATTCGTAGCTCTGGTGCAGATAACGCCGCGTCTCCCGGAAGCAGATTAATTCGATTAGTCTGTTAGTCTATGGCCTGATAGCCTAATGGTCTGATCTATCGTGCTCGCCGGGTAAGACGCGGCGTTACATGGCGCGAGGTGGGGGAGTTTATCGTCATAAGGGCGTCATCGGCGGCCTTGTGGCAGCGTCGTGTCATGGACACCCTTTGAAGGGTCTTCGATCAGGTGATTACTACACCCGCCATTTTGCCTATTCCCTCCCACGCCATGCGGCGCTTTAGTCCACACACCCGGTCGTATACAATGAAACATAAACCGCACATGAATTCACTATCCCCATTGTTTGTCCTGGATTCCCCCTGCAACTCTGCCTTGCAATGGACAAAGGCAAGCCTCGCACAGGTGGGGCTGCGTGTGTTGCAGACTTTTGACTTGCAATCGGCGCGCCACGCACCGCAAGAATGCCCCTGCCCACACCACGGCACAGAGAACTGCGATTGTCAGATGGTGATCTTGCTGGTCTACGGTGAGCATAACAAGCCTGCCACTCTCCTTTTGCACGGCAACAAGGATCGGACCTGGATTTCGCTGGTGGAGGATGTGCATCAGGATGTTGCTTCCCGCTTGGGACAAGAAGTACGGGAGGCGCTCGGGAAACGCCTGGCCTCTTCTCACCTAGCGAATGTATAGGTGGGTCTACCGCAAAAACTCACCGCAGAGTGGCCCTATCGGCGCTAAGGCTTGTCCCGAATTCAGGTCAAACTATCCCAAAACCTATAGAAAGGAGTTTTGTCCGATGCTCAAAAAGATTTTGCTACTCTCAAGTATGGTGACTTTGTTGTTGGCCGGCTGCGGTGGACAGAAGACCAGCAGCAACGAGGTCACAATCACCCTGACAGATTTTGGAATCCAGAGTTCTGTCACGGAATTCAAAGTAGGCGTCCCCTACCGTTTCACAGTGACCAATGCAGGTAAGGTGCCACACGAGTTCATGATCATGCCGCCCTTGACGGCCGAGCAAATGAGCATGCACATGGAGATGGAGGAACTGGACAAGATGGCCCTGGCCATGATCGGAGAAGAGGACCTACCGCCTGGCGCGACAAAGTCCTTCGAGTACACATTTACCCAGCCTGCTCCTGCCGGGACCCTGGAGTTCGCCTGTCATGTATCCGGCCACTATGAAGCCGGCATGAAATTGGGCATCACCGTCAGATAACGGAGAATCAAGCAAGAAGGCTGGGCGCAGAGGGTTCTCCGCTGCACCCGGCTTATTTTTGAAAAGCGAGTGACAATGTTCCCTGCTAGCACGAAAAAGCGTCTTTATACAGGGCTTACGTTTGGCCAGTGGCTTTCCGACCACTGGTTTGCGCTCTTCATTGCCTTCTACGGAATTTGGGTCTTTACCCCCTTCCTCGCTCCCATCTTTATGCACCTGGGTTGGAGCGCGGCAGGCAAAGCGATCTATTTCATCTACTCGTTTTTCTGCCACCAGCTTCCCGAACGCTCTTTTTTCTTCTTCGGCCCCAAGAGAATGTATTCCCTGGCTGAAATTCAGGCTGTCTGGCAGAATACGACGAACCCACTTATCCTTCGTCAATTCATCGGCAACGAGACAATGGGCTGGAAGGTGGCCTGGTCGGATCGGATGATCTCGTTCTACACCAGCATCTGGGCCTTTGCCGCGTTATGGTATCCGTTTCGCCGCAAAGTCAAGCCACTGCCCTGGTGGGGATTTCTCCTCCTTTTGCTGCCCATCGGCATAGATGGTGGAACGCACATGCTCAGCGATATGGCCGGCATTGGGCAGGGATTTCGCGATGCCAATGAGTGGCTGAGAATCCTGACGAAGGACGCCTTTCCTGCTACCTTTTACGCCGGCGATACCCTCGGCTCGTTCAATTCCCTGATGCGCCTCGTCACCGGACCTCTGGCCGGACTTGCCATTGTCTGGCTGATTTTCCCCTATCTTTACCAAACACAGGGATATAATCAGCGGTTGGATGAAATGAGCTATGCCAAAGTCATCGAGCAAATCGAAAGCCAAAATTCGCGTCCTGCTAGCTGATGACCATCACATCGTGCGAGCCGGCATTCGTCAGTTGCTGGAAAGCGCCGGGGATATTGAGGTTATCGCCGAGGCCGGAGATGGTCTCGAGGCGCAGCATCTCATCCAACAATATAAACCTGATGTGGCCGTGCTGGATATTCAGATGCCCAAGGCCACCGGCATCGAGGTCACGCGATGGGTACGTCTCCATCTGCCTGAAATAGGAGTGTTGATCCTCACCGCCTACGACGACGCTCCTTATGTAATGGCCGTCCTGCAGGCCGGCGCCAACGGCTACGTGCCTAAGACGGCTAGCCTGGATGAACTTATCCAGGCCGTGCGCGATGTGTATGAGGGGAAATCAGCCCTCGACCCCAAAGTGACGCAGAAACTGATGGCACAGCTCTTCAAGCGCTCTCCCCTGTTCCCGATTGAGCCGCTGAGCGAGCGCGAATTGGAAGTGCTGCGATTGGCGGCCAAAGGCTACACCAACAAAGCCATCGGCGTTCAACTGGGCATCAGCGACCGCACCGTGCAAGGACACCTGGCGCATATCTTCGCCAAACTGCAAGCCAGCAGCCGCACCGAAGCGGTCATGCGCGCCGTCTCATTGGGCTGGATCACCCAAGATGTGGGGGAAATCAAAGAGGAGTAGATTCAGATTTCATCCCGTCAACCGTTTCAGTTCGCCCGGTGATTTGATCTCATGAAACAGTCTTCGTTCTCCATGCAGGGATTTGCGCTACGTCTGCTCATCCTGCTCCTCCCGCTGACCTTTCTCTCCATTGCATTGGCCATCGGCAGTGTGGCGCTCCACCAATACGAAATGCGTGCCCATCTGCCCGAGGAGGCCTGGCGTTTGGCAACCGATCCGCTCCTGGAACTCACTCTAGTGGCTCCATTGGCGCTCATTCCTCCTCTGCTGTTCGCTTCCGGCGCCCTGTGGTACGTCACCCGACAGATCATCCAGCCCCTGCAAAAGTTGGAAGCTCGCACTGTAGCCCTGAGCTGGGGAGATTTCGATGCAATCAATGAGCCGGTCGGCGGCATCCCGGAAATTCAGCGCTTGCAACGGGAACTGAGGGAGATGGCGCGCAAAGTACAAGCCGCTCAGGAAGGGTTGCGCGACTACATCGGAGCAATCACCTCAGCCCAGGAGGACGAACGGTTACGCATCGCCCGCGAACTCCACGACGATACGCTCCAGGCCGTGATCGCCCTGAAGCAGCGCCTGCAATTGACCCAAAAGACCATCAAGGAACCTCGTGCCCGCCAAGCATTGGCCGAGCTGGAGTCCTTGGCAGAGCAGACTATCGAAAACCTGCGTCGCTTCACCCGTGCCTTGCGTCCGATCTACCTCGAAGACTTAGGACTGGTCACAGCGCTCGAAATGCTGGCGCGCGAGATCGCCCAAAATCACGCCCTCCATGTAGATTTTCACAGAATCGGCCCAGAACGTCGCCTGGCCCAGGAAGTGGAGCTTTCACTCTACCGTATCGCCCAGGAGGCGCTCAACAATGTGGTCAAACATGCTCAGGCCACCCACGCATCGCTCACCCTGACTTTCATGCCCCAATTCGTTGAACTGACCGTGAGCGACAATGGCGTTGGCTTCACGGTGCCGCAAAGCCCCACCGACCTGGCCCCGGCCGGCCACTTCGGCTTACTGGGAATGCACGAGCGTGCCAGTCTAATCGGCGGGCGGCTGGAGATCGAATCGGCTCCGGGCAACGGCACCCGGCTCAGGGTCCGGGTGTGAGGCGTTATGCCTTTCGAAGCCTCAATGTATGGATGACGAGTGTTCGTGCATTTTGCCCATAAAGAAAAGTTGTTAGCGCGCAGTTCTCGTCGGGATCGGGGTTCGCCGCCGTGCATCAGAGCCTGCAAGCGAGTGGCCGGCTGCCGCAGACGCCCGGTCAAGGTGGAAGTTGCTCGAATTGAGGGAGGAGACTATGAGCAAGGCACGTGCAAAGAAATCCAAAGCGAATGTACGAGGCAAGGAATGGTCGACTGTTGTTTATTTCTGGATATTTGGATTGGCAATTCTCGCCTAGGTGGTTGGTAGGCTGGCGCTAGATGGCTGGCCGCACCTATATCACTGGCTCGCCGCGCTCGCCGGCGGATTGGCGGGAATCCCTACCGGTTGGCTATGGTATCGCTGGCGCGGGGATATATTCTAAAATCACCATGCGCCAAACTGCCTGTCTTGGGTTGCGCACTTTAGCGGTTGGATGACACGGCTCCCTGAGCCATAATGGTCTCGGAAAGAAAATCGAGGCGAAAGCGCAGATCAATCTTCGATCTTTGACCCTCGCCTTGTCAGGTCCGTAACGGTTACGGAAAGGAGTTCGCGATGAAAGCACAGATCAACTTTCGGGCGTTGACCATCACCTTGCTCATCGCCTTGGTCGCAAGTTATGTCCTGTGCCTTGCGGGCGACTTGCTCTTTGGCTGGACGATGTACCAGGCGTGGGCGCCGCTCCTGCCCGGCTTCACTTGGCCACTGACCTTCGGCGGTTTTGTAATCGGGCTTCTCTGGCTGGTCGGTTACAGCCTATACCTTGCGGCATTGATTGCCCTGCCGTATAACTATTTCGTCACGCGCCAGAATCCTGCGTAGGCACAAGTCACTTTCTTGAAAGGAGACAAACATGCACAAAGACCCCGTTTGCGGCATGGACGTTGACCCTGCTACTGCTGCAGGCAAGTCCGAATACAACGGACAGACCTACTACTTCTGCTCGCCTGGCTGCAAGAAGGCCTTCGATACCAACCCGGAAAAGTACCTCGGCAAAGAAGGCCAGGAGGAACATCACAAACACCATCACTGATCACACAGTGTTCGTTTTCCTTAAGACTCCCTACCCCCAGGCAATGCCCTTGTCAGGGTAGGGAATCT
>JBKBPX010000104.1:0-6808 GCA_046292855.1 Anaerolineales bacterium | reverse complement strand
CGCTGTTTCATTCGGTAGGAAGGCAGGCCGCGCCTGCCAGGTGGTGTTGCACCCCTTGTTCTTTTGCTTCTATCAGCATTCAGCCAAAATCCAAAACCCTTATTTCCGCTTCCCGAAGGGCGCACGTATGACCAAGCACACGATAGCGGCTTTATTGGTTGGAACGGGCCGGTAGGGTATGTCTATCTCCCCCACAAGGACAACACGTCCCTGCCGCCCGAAGAAGGCGGGACATTTTGCGGCAATCCGAGCGGCTACTGGGAGTGGGTAACGCGCCTTTCCAACGGCGGGACGGTCAGCGGATCATTTGCGCCTGTGGGGGGCCTATTTTGTAGTCATGGTGGCGTTTATGCACGACAGCGCAGCAGGGACGGCGGTTCTCAACGCTTGCGGTTCTTCAGCGGCTGGTATTTGTATGTGGGACCGGGCAGCAGCTTACCAGGCTTTGTGAGCATGGTGTCTGCCCAAAATCCAGTAGATCATTGGAATGTGTCTGTTCAAAATTCCGTAGTGAGTTTTTGTAGTGGACTTGCTATTGGGTTTCGGGGTGGCTGCTATGTAGGACAACTCACAATGAGTTGTCCTACAAATTTAGCCAGCTTAGCCCCTCGCCAGTTAATTTTTAATTGACTCATTTTTCCAAATTGTGCACTGCCACCCTGGGTGTACCCCCCTTGACGAAATGCGATAAGTTTGAGTTGCTTGAGTTTTCACAACCCCAAGTATCTACCAGAGGACAGTTTTGCTCAAGGGCAGAACCGCCCAAAATTTTGTCTAAACTCGAGTTCTGATGAACTTCCGCTGCCACTCGTAAAGTTTGGTCAGCGCTTCGATGGGAGTGAGCGAGTTCAGGTCTAGAGCTTTCAACTCTTCCAACAGGGGATTGGTCTCCGGGAAGAGGGAGAGTTGCTGGGGGAGGAAATCATCTGTGCGCACTGCGCGGCCGGAAGTGCGTTCCAATTCGCTCAGGATTTGATTGGCGCGCTGGATGACCGGCTGAGGCAGGCCGGCCAGCTGGGCGACGTGGATGCCGTAGGATTTATCTGTCCCGCCGGGCACGATGTGGTGCAGGAAGACCACCTTGCCATCCGCTTCGCTCACGGCGACGTTGTAATTGCGCACACCGGGGAGTAGCTCGGCCAGCTGGGTCAATTCGTGGTAATGGGTGGCGAAAAGCGTCTTGGCGCGCAGGCCGGGATGATTGTGGATGTATTCAACAACAGCCCAGGCGATGGCCAGGCCATCGTAGGTGCTTGTGCCGCGCCCGATCTCGTCCAGGATCAAAAGACTGCGCGGTGTGGCGTGGTGCAGGATGTTGGCCGTTTCGACCATCTCGACCATGAAGGTGGATTGCCCAGCGTGAATCTCATCCTGGGCGCCGATGCGCGTGAAGATGCGGTCTACGATGCCGATGCGCGCCGCTTGGGCCGGGACGAACGAGCCGATTTGTGCCATGAGCACGATGAGCGCTGTCTGTCGCAGGTAGGTGCTCTTGCCGGACATGTTCGGCCCGGTAATGATGCGCACGATTTCCCCCGGCTCGAAGATCACGTCATTGGGGACGAAGCGCTCCCCCTCCAGGGTTTGCTCCACAACCGGATGGCGTCCCTGGTGGATTTCCAGCACGGGTTCTGTGGTGACTTCCGGGCGCACATAGCCGTTCACTGCCGCCACCTCGGCCAAGGCGGCAAAGACGTCCAACTCGGCCAGGGTGTGGGCTGTCTCCAGCAGGCGGGGGGCGGATTTGGCCAGCGCCGCGCACACCTCGCGGAACAGGCGCACTTCGATCTCGTGAATGCGCTCTTCGGCGTTCAGCACTAGCGCCTCGTATTCTTTCATCTCCGGCGTGATGAAACGCTCGGCATTGACCAGGGTCTGCTTGCGGATGTATTCCGGCGGAGCCTGGGACGCGGCGGCGCGAGAGATTTCGATATAGTAGCCGAAGACCTTGTTGTAACCGACTTTCAGGGTCTTGATGCCGGTGCGCTCCCGTTCTTTTTGCTCCAGGTTGGCGATCCAATCGCGGGCGTGCTGCGAGGCGCGCACGACTTCATCCAGCTCCTGCGAATAACCGGGGCGGATGATGCCGATGTTTTGGAGGGTGGCCGGTGGATCGTCGGCGATGGCATCCCGAAGCAGGGCATATTCTTCTTGGCAGGCATGAAGGCGGGGATGGGTGCCTCCGAGGATGGTGAGCACTTTGGGCAGATGGCGCAGGGATTCGCGCAGGGCGACCAGGTCACGCGGTTGGGCATGGCCGGCGAGCAGGCGGTTGGTGAGGCGCTCCAGATCGCCGATCGGACGGAGGGCGGTGCGCCATTCGGCGCGCAGGAGGCCATCTTCAAAGAAGCGCTGCACCGCTTCCTGACGGGCGCGAATCGCATCCACGTTGAGCAAGGGTTGACCGATCCAGCGACGCAACAGGCGTTTCCCCATCGGGGTGATGGTGCGATCGAGCACACCCAGGAGCGAACCATGCGTTTCTCCGCGACGATTGGGACGCAGGGATTCGGTCAGCTCCAGGTTACGGCGCGTCGCTGCGTCCAGCACCATGAATTCGCCCAGGTGGTAGTAACGTAGCCCCTTGAGCAACGCCAGCGCGCCGGGTTCGGTCTCGCGCACGTATTGGAGCAGTGCTCCGGCGGCACGCGTGGCCAGGCTCCGTTCCCGCAGCCCGAAGCCATCCAGGGTCAGGGTCTGGAAATGGTCGAGCAAGGCCTGTTGACAGCGTCCGCTCTCGAAGCGCCAGGCCGGCCAGGCGGTCAGGTGTCCGGGCAGGCCGTTTTTTTCCAGAGGCAAGCTATCCGGGTGGAGTGTTTCGGCCGGTTGCAGGCGCGTCAGCTCGGCGCGCAGGGTTGCCAAGGCGGGGCCGGCCTCCATCTCGGTCACGGCGAATTCGCCGGTGGTAATATCGGCATAGGCCAGTGCGGCGTGCGATTCCTCCACGACCACACAGGCCAGGTAGTTATTCGCGCCGCTCGGCAGCAGGTTTTGCTCGATCACCGTGCCCGGCGTGATGACGCGCACCACCCGTCGCGGCACCAACCCCTTGATCGGCTGATCGCCGATCTGCTCACAAATGGCGACGTGATACCCCCTTTCGATCAGGCGCGCCAGGTAATTCTCCACCGCGTGATAGGGGATGCCGGCCAGCGGCGCGCGTTGACCCTTTCCCACCGGCCGCGAGGTGAGCACAATGTCCAATTCCCGCGCGACGATCTCGGCATCCTCGTCAAAGGTCTCGTAGAAATCGCCCAGGCGGAAAAAGAGCAGGGTGTTGGGATATTGGCGTTTGATTTCCAGGTATTGTTTGCGGATGGGGGTGATGTCGTCGGACATAATCAGTTACTCTATTCTACCATTTCGGGTACAATGCAGATAGTCCACTATGGAGGCTAATTATGAATCGAGAAGTGTGGATCATTGACGCAATTCGCACCCCGATTGGGGCTTTGGGGGGCGCGCTGGCACGTGTGCGCCCGGATGACCTGGCGGCCCTCGTGCTCAAAACGATTGTGGAGCGGAATCATCTCGATCCCGGACTGGTGGAAGAGGTGTATATGGGCTGCGCCAACCAGGCCGGTGAGGATAATCGCAATGTGGCGCGCATGGCCTTGCTCCTGGCCGGCTTTCCGCCCAGCGTCCCTGCTGTGACCGTGAACCGGCTGTGCGCTTCCGGGCTGGCGGCGATCAATCTCGCTGCGCGCGCCATTCGCAACGGGGATGGTGAGATTTACATCGCTGGCGGTGTGGAGTCCATGTCCCGCGCCCCTTATGCCATTCCCAAAGCCGAAGAGCCTTTTGCTTTTGGGAATCTAACCGCCTGGGATACGGCGCTGGGCTGGCGTTTCCCCAATCCGAAGATGAAGGAGATGTACGGGACCGAATCAATGGGGGAGACCGCCGAAAATATCGCCGCCGAGCGTCCGCATCTGACGCGTGAGAAGCAGGATTCTTTTGCGCTGCGCTCCCATCAGCGCGCCATCGCAGCGATTGATAGCGGGAAATTTGCGGAAGAGATCGTCCCGGTCCCGGTGCCGCAAAAGAAGGGCGATCCGATCCTGGTCACGACCGATGAGCGTCCGCGGCGCGATACTTCGATGGAATCGCTGGCGCGCCTGAAGCCAGCCTTCCGGCCGGGCGGCACAGTCACGGCGGGCAACTCTTCCGGCCTGAACGATGGTGCGGCGGCGGTGCTCCTAATGAGCAGGGAAAAAGCCGAAGAGCTTGGCCTGCGTCCGATGGCGCGTTGGGTTGCCGCAGCCGCGGCCGGGGTCGAGCCGCGCCTCATGGGATATGGTCCCATCCCGGCCACCCGTAAAGCCCTGCAACGGGCGGGGCTTTCCATCCACGACCTGCGCCTGATCGAAATCAACGAAGCTTTTGCCGTGCAGACCTTGGCAGTGATCGAAGATTTGGGGCTGGATGAGGAGATCGTCAACGTCAACGGTGGCGCCATTGCTCTGGGGCATCCGTTGGGATGTTCCGGTGCTCGTATCATGACCACGCTTTTGCACGAGATGGGCCGCCGCGCTCCCCAGGAAAAGCGGCCTTACTATGGCCTTGCCACGCTCTGTGTGGGCGTTGGTCAGGGCGAAGCGACGATTGTCGAATGGATTGGGGATGAGAGAGAAGACGGCGGACGGCGGATGGTGGACGATGGACCGTAGACGGTGGACCGGGGATGGTGGGTGATGCGGGCTTTTTTCTCTCTCTTTGTGATGCTGGTAATCCTGGCGGGATGTGCCCGGCCGGTGGAGATTTCTACCCCTTCGCCGTTTCCGGCCTCCCCAACCGTTTCATCCCCTTCCCCCACTCCTTCACCCATTTCGTCCCCTTTGCTCCCTGCATGGACCTCAAGCCCCATCCTAGCCCACCTGACGCATCTCCGCCTCTTTGACCGGAGACACGGATGGATGATCACCGATGAGGCCGTCTATCGTGTCCAGGATGAGGCTTTGGAGTCTGTCACTCCTCCGAATCTCGGCGAGGTAGGGTACAGTTTAATCCCCTATTTCCTCGACCTTCAACATGCCTGGTTGCTTCACTCTGGCGAAACGCTCTCTGAGGGCACGCTCTATCACACGGCAGATGGAGGAATGAGTTGGGAGTCCCTGCCTGTGCCCTTCGGCATGGCCGAGCTGGTTTTCCTGGATGCAGATCGGGGGTGGGCGATGGCTTCGCTCGGCGTCGGGGCGGGTTCCAGCGGCATTGCCATTTACCAAACTACCGATGCCGGGCATTCCTGGGAGTTACGCTTTGTCAATGATCCTTCGATCCAGGGAGCGCGCCAGGATATTCCGCTGAGCGGGATGAAAGACGGGCTGGCGGCGCGTGATATGCAAGTGGCCTGGGTGGCCGGCATCGTCTACACACCGTTGACCCCCTATCTCTACGTGACGCACGATGGCGGTCAAAGCTGGCGCTTGCAAAACCTGCCTCTGCCGACTGCCGAAGCCGATGCGTTGTTCTTATTCCATCCGCCGATATTCTTGGGTGACCAATTCGCCATCCTGACAGCGGAAGTCCTCGAGCAGCGAATGCACACTGCCCTCTACACCAGCCGCGATGGTGGCGAATCATGGGAACTGCTGCCCACCCTCCTGGATGGAATCGGCCACTTTCAGGCTTTTTCTCCTCAGGAGTGGCTCTTCTGGAACGGCACTTCTTTCTTCTCTACCTCCGATGGAGGCCAAACCTGGGAGACTCGTGCCCCGAATCAGACCTTTGGGGATGCTTTTGGCGGGCTGCAGTTCCTCAGTCCACAAGAGGGCTTTCTTTGGACTATCCCGGCAGAAGCGCGCACTTCTCTCTATCACACGCTGGATGGTGGTTTGACCTGGACTCTTTTGAATCCGTGATGAAAAGGAGAATGCACGATGAAGGCGCGATGGGAACAACTGAATATCTTGGTGGCCAGCCTGGAAGCCGTCAATGCGCTCTGGGGGGATCCTTCCATTCGAATCGTTGATGAATTTCTGGATGTCGTCGCCCGCTATGGCACCCCTGAGGAGATCAATCGTCAGCACCAGGCCGCGCGCAGCCAGGAGAATCTGCTGGCATTGGTGCGCGAGCGGAATGCGGAATACTTGCGTGACCTGGAATGGCTGCAAGAGCAGCGCGATCGCCGCGCCTTCCTCTCTATCGCCGATTATCGCCGCAAGGTGCTTGGACCTAAAGCAGAGAGCATGTCCTTCAAAGATGCCTATGCGGTGACGTTGGAGGTCAGCGCGCTGCAATACTTTCCCTGGATTCGCGCCATGTGTGAGCAGCAATTCTAAATTTGGTTGTTATCAGCTGTTGAAGAGAAGGGATTGAAGGGGAGTATTTGGCCTGGGTAGGCAGGCGAGGCCTGTGGAAAAGCGCACAGGCAAAAGGCTTAGCGCCCAAACAGGCAGCACAAGGCCATCTCCGGCCTGCTGGGGCTGGAGAGGCCATTTGTCAGAACCAGGACGCTTCCCCCTGTCTCAAGAAGTGTCCAATTCTAGGCGGGTGTACATGAACTCCAAGAGTGCTTCCCAACTCTCGAAAACAAAATAGTTCAACAGGGCTTCAATATGCTGGAAAAATCGCTGCCGGCTGCCTAGCACCTGCCGCAAGGTTCGATACACTTCATCCACCAGGTGGGCAATGGTGTGGAACAGAAAGGCCAGCACGTTCAACGCCAGTAAGAGGTTGGCAAGATTGTGCTTGCCGTGCCCGAAGTTGTGTTCCACATGGTAGCCTTTGGTCTTCAGAACGTTGATGTTCTCATTATCCACTTTCCAGCGGCTGCGCCCGGCCTGCGCCAGCCCTTCCACCGTATGGT
>JBKBPX010000103.1:0-6883 GCA_046292855.1 Anaerolineales bacterium | reverse complement strand
GTGTGTTGCCCCAAATTATACAACAATTGAAAATCCCCAAACTTCAGGCTTTTAATCTTCCTTCACAGGCCACTTTATGGTATCATTTTAATAATTCAAGCAACGGAGGTTCCTATGCTCAAAATACTCGTTATCGAAGATGACCCTGCCATTCTGCGTCTGCTCCAGCGCGGGTTGACAATGGAAGGGTATCAAGTAGATACGGCCGTAGATGGCGAAAACGGCCTGAAACTATTCCAGGAGCGCCAGCCGGATCTGATTGTGCTTGATTTGATGCTCCCCGGCATTGACGGCATGGAGGTCTGTCAACGCATTCGTCAGAAGAGCAAAGTGCCAATCTTGATCTTGACAGCCAAAGATGCTATTCAAGATCGGGTGGAAGGGCTGGATGCCGGAGCAGATGATTATTTGGTCAAACCGTTTAACCTGGAAGAACTCTTAGCCCGCATCCGTGCCCTGCTCCGCCGCACCGAACAGGAGCGTCAGCCGCTGCTCCAGTTTGAAGATGTCACCATGAATACCATCACTCGTGAGGTCTATCGCGGTGAGCGCAAGCTCCAATTGACGAAAAAAGAATATCAGTTGCTGGAGCTATTCCTGCGCCATCCACGCCAGGTGCTGACGCGCGAGGTAATTTTCGATCGCATCTGGGGCTACGACTTCGGCGGCGAAAGCAACGTTCTCGAGGTGTATATTCGCTACCTGCGCCAAAAGATGGAGCTAAACGGGGAACCGCGCCTGATCTACACGGTCCGCGGCGTTGGCTACGTCATGCGTGAACCTGCATAGCTCTGCGTAGGGCCAGGCCTCTATGAGCCTGCGCGCTCGCCTGACCATTTTCTACACCCTCCTTCTCTCAGGCCTGCTGCTCTTTTTCGGAGGACTGGTCTACTGGCTTGTCAGCGCCACGCTGCTCAGCCATATTGACGCGACTTTGCAGGAAACTGCGCAACAAGTGACGCGTTTGCTAGAGATCACGCCAACGGGCGATCTTGAGATCAATCTCCTACCCGGTGCTAGCTTCGCCAACACCTACATCCAGATTTGGGATCGAAACGCCATCCTGCTCAAGGCCATCCCAGATGTGCCCCCCTTGCGCCAACCCTTGGATAGCGGAAGCTTACGGGCACCTCGCTCGGTGCTGCGGGAAGTTTACACCGTCAATGCTCATTTTCGCGTCCTGACTACGCCGGTGCTGGCGGGCACACGTCGCATTGCGACCTTGCAAATCGCTACCGACCTGCAAGTTCTGGATTCAACGCGCCAGGACCTGCTTTTTTATATCGCCAGCCTACTGCTTTTTTCCATCGCTGTGGCCGGATGGGCTTCCTGGTTGGCCGTCGGGCATGCCCTGGCGCCGCTCGCCACCATGCTGGAAACCGCAACACAGATCAACCGCGCCAGCGACCTTTCACGCCGTATCCCCATTGAACGCACCTCGGATGACGAAATCGGACGACTTATCCAGGCCTTCAACCAAACCCTCGAACGCCTGGAACAACTCTTCACCACCCAGCAACGCTTCCTCGCCGATGTAAGCCACGAGCTACGCACCCCTCTCACTGTCATCAAGGGCAACATGGACCTGATGCGGCGCATGAAAAGGGTGGACCCAGAATCCATCGAAAGCATTGATGCCGAGGTCAACCGCCTAACGCGCCTGGTTAACAGTCTCCTGCTCCTAGCCCAGGCAGAATCTGGCTACTTGCGGCTGAACCTGGAGCCCATGGAGCTGGACACGCTCCTGATTGAGGTCCACCAGGAGTTACATTTGCTGGCCCAGAACAAAAAGCTTCAGCTGGAACTCAGCGAGATCGAGCAGGTTCAGATCCGCGGCGACCGCGATCGCCTAAAGCAGGTGCTGCTCAACCTGGTCAGCAACGCCATTCAATATACGCCAAGCGGCGGTAAAGTAACCTTGAGCCTACAGCGTAGTGGCCAACAAGCACGCCTGGTGGTGCGTGATACCGGTCCCGGAATCCCGCCGGAAGACCTACCTCATATCTTTGAGCGCTTTTACCGTGCCGAAAAATCACGCACCCGCTCCGGCCATGATGGTGGCTTTGGTTTGGGGCTTTCCATCGCCAAATGGATCGTAGATCACCATAACGGCTACATCCAGGTCGAATCCCGGCTGGGAGAGGGAACAGCCTTTATCGTCTGGTTACCCATTCTGGAAGAGGGGAATGAAACGCGTGAAAATCTTGGCAGTGAGTGATGAGGAAAATGAACGGGTTACCACGCTGATCCGAGAACCGCCTTTTTGCAATGCGGCACTGATCCTGGGATGCGGCGACCTGCCCTATTCCTACCTGGAATACCTGGTCACAATGCTCAACGTGCCGCTGGCCTACGTTCCAGGCAACCATGACCCCGCCTATCATGCCCGTGACCCAAGCACTTTCGCCGAAGGATGCATAAACCTAGATGGGAGAGTAGCCAGGGTTAATGGGCTATTGCTGGCCGGGCTAGGTGGGAGTATTCGTTACCGTCCCGGCGAGAATCAATACACCCAGGGAGAAATGTTCCTGCGCGTCTGGCGTCTGCTCCCATCCCTGCTCCTGAATCGCATTTTCCACCATCGCTGGTTGGATATATTCATCACCCACTCACCGCCCTTTGGCATCCATGATCAGCCCGGCACCGCCCATGAGGGATTCCGCGCCTTTAACTGGCTGTTGCGCTTGACGAGTGTTCCTTATCACTTTCACGGGCATTTTCACTTCACCCTGCGCAATCTATCCCCGAATACCACGCGCTATGGCGCCACGCTAGTAGTCAACGCCTTCCCCTATCGCCTGATGGAGGTCACTCTACCTTTCGCACCTTGAGACGCAATCCCTCCACAGCCACCACTTCCACGCGGTCCCCTTTGCGAATAGGAGCAGAATCGGGCACAGCTTCTGCGCTCCATAGTTCCGCGCCCACCAGCACCTGCCCACGTCCGGCGATAAACGAAAGCTGGGCCATGCCCTGCCGCCCGATCAGGGTCTCCTGCCCCGTTCGTAGCGGAGTTTTTTGGGCACGTAGCGCGAAATGCAGGATGGTAGTGAAGCCCAACCCCATCAGGATGCCGACCCCAACAACCAAAGCTGGCGAGACGCGCAAAAACTGGGGCGAGGCCGGCGAGTTAAACAGCACCAGAGCGCCCACAATGAAAGTGGCAACGCCGGCCGTGGTCAATGCCCCGTGTGTTGGCGCTTTAATATCCAGGATGAAAAGGACGAAGGCGATCGCGATCAGGAGCAAGCCCAACCAGTTGACCGGGAGAATTCCCATTCCGTAAATGGCCAGGGCCAAACAAACTGCGCCGATGAAGCCGCTCACCCAACCGCCAGGGCTGGAAAGCTCGATCAGGATCGCCTGCACACCGATCCCCAGGAGCAGGAAAACGATATTCGGATCAACGAGGGTCATCAACAGTTGCTCGATCGGGCTCATCGGCAAAGAACGGATAGGGGCGTTGGCCGTGTGCAATGTGTGCTTCCAGCCGCTCAGTTCGATCGCTTGCCCGTCCAGTTGACGCAGCAAATCAGCGCGGTCCACAGCGATCCAGTCAATTAACCCGGCCTCCAGCGCCTCCCGTGCTGAAACGGCGCGGGCCTCCTCGATCATGGACTCAGCCAGAGAAAGGGCCTTCTCTCCCCGCCGCTCGACCAGCGGGCGAATCGAGGCCTTCGTGATCTCCTTTACCTTCTTCTGGATCGTCTGATCCAAATCTTCGCCGCCGCTTCCGACCGGGCTGGCCGCGCCGATGGAGGTCTCCGGGGCCATGGCGATGAAATGGGCGGCTAAGCTGATGATTGCCCCGGCGCTGCCGGCCATGGCGCCGTTCGGGGTGATATAGATCACGATAGGCACTCGCGAAGCACGAAAGCTCTGAATGATTTGAGTCGTGGTATCCAGGCTGCCCCCCGGCGTATCCAGCTCAATGATCAGAAGTTGTGCGTTTTCCCGCTCTGCAACCGAAATGGCCCGCCGGAAATATTCCAGCATCGGCGGCATGATCGGCCCCTTTGCCTCCAGGACGATCACTGCGTTCGAGGCCTGAGCGAATGCTGGGGCGAAAAACACCAGGAGCAACGCAAGGATCAAAACGAGACGGTAGGGCTTACGCATAGTCTACCTAGACGACAAAAAAGGAAAGGGCCTGATTGCCGATCAACTTCAAGGGTCTCGCTGCTCACTACCAAAGCACCGTAATCGAAAGAAGATGAGTCGCGCTATGCTCTTTCAGCTCTCTATATTATACTTGGGCTGGTGAGCAAAAGGTAAAAGCCTTGTCAGACGCGCTCGAGATCTCCGATCTTTCCTTGTGATACCTCTACCCATCTGGGCGATGTAACGCTGGCTTTGCTCGGCTTCCTCTGTCGGAATGGGGTGGAAAAGGTCATTGCTTCGGAGCGTTGCGGCCCCGCAAGATGTTCCTCCCCGATCTTCTGCAAACCGTTATGCCTGGACGCAAATTTTTCCCTTCTCTTTCTCCTGACCTAGTGGCCATCAGCCTGATGATCCTGCTCTCTCTGGGGCAGTTGGCTGGGCTGGGACTTGTGGGAGCGAAGAATGCGCCCCACGAGGCGGTGCACGCCCTAGAAGGCTTTGGTCAACCGCTCATCTTTGTGCTCATCGGCCTCTTTATCCTGACCCGTGCGCTCACCTATAACGGCTTCAGCGGCTGGTTGGGCGAGCGGCTGGCATCTTGGGGAGCGCGATCAGAAACGCGCTTGATATCCTTATTCACCCTTCTCGCCATCTCGCTCTCCGTGTTCATGAACAACGTAGTGGTCGGAGCCATCCTCTTGCCAAGCGCCATCCAGGCTGCGCGCAAAGCCGGGATTTATCCCAGCAAGCTGCTCATTCCCATCGCCTTCGGCACCGCCTTGGGAGGCATGGCCACGTATTTCACCACTGCCAACATCATATTTAGCAATCTGCTGATCACCGCCGACCCACCCCAAGAGCCGCTGACGATGCTCACTTTCTTTAGCAGAGGCCTGTGGATTGCTCTGACCGGCCTCATCTATCTGATCACGATAGGGAAAATCCTGCTCCCTGAGCGCCGCCCTGCCCTGGAGCAATCGCTCGCCCGGCGAAGCGAAGCCGATCTGGAGCGCCTTTATGGATTGGGAGAACGCCTGTGGGAAGTGAGAATCGGCGAAAAGTCCCCCCTTGCCGGCAGGACACTTGCGCAAAGCGGTCTAGGAGATGAACTTGGATTAGCCGCGATTGCAATTTGGCGCGGCCGCAGGGCATTCTTCACGCCATCCCCGGCCGAATCCCTCCAGCCTGGTGACCTGATCCTTGTCGTCGGGCGAGAAGAGCGTGTCCGACGCCTGCATGAGCGAGGATGTACAATCGGAAGGGATACGTACTCCGTCAGCAGGCTAGATGTGATGCTCCTGGAAGTGCTCCCTTCCCCTCACGCTTCTGTCCTGGGAAAAACTTTGAAGCAGATTAATTTCCGTCGCCGTTATGGATTCACGGCAGTTGCCCTCCTGCGGCGTGGTCGGAGTTACCGCACCGACGTGGGCGATTACCCGTTGGAATTAGGCGATGCCCTGCTGGTGATCGGCCCAGCGGAGAAGCTCCCTGTATTGCGCAAAGATCCGGAATGGATCGTCCTCGAAGTCGAGCCGGTACCGCCTCAAGTCCCCGGCAAAAAGGCGATGGCCGCGCTGGGATTGTTTCTGCTCGCCATCTTGGCTTCCCTCTTCGGCTTGCCGGCCTACCTGGCCGTGATGAGCGCGGCGTTGATGATCCCCCTTCTGGGGTTAATGCCGATAGAGGAAGTATATCGTGCTATCGAATGGCCTACCTTGTTCTTCCTGGGAGGGATGTACGCGGTCAGTCAGGCGATCATCCAAAGCGGGATGGCCACATTCCTGATCCACAGGGTGCTCTCCGTGTTACCATCCTCGCCCACGCCGCTCCTATTAGGTGGAATCGCTTTCTGGCTGAGCGCCCTGCTTGCCCAATTCATCGGCAGCCAGACCACTGCTTTTGTGGTTGGCCCGATCCTGATCCGAGCGGCTCTGCAATTGGGATACCCTCCTCAAGCAATCGCCTTCGCCGGGGCCATCGGCTGCTCAGCTTCGTTCCTAACTCCTATCTCACATCCGGTGAACCTGCTCATGCTCAATGCAGGGAACTACCGCTTCGGCGATTTTGCCCGAGTCGGCGCCGGGTTGACCCTTGTGGTGTTCGCCACGCTGCTGCTGATACTTTTCTTGTTTTGGGGAATAAGGTAGGGCTTTGCGCGGGCAGCTATCGCTCTGGTCTTCATTGCCACGATGACAAATTTTCTCTTTGCCTCCCCGTTCAAAGTTCAGGAAAGGGCGGCCTCTCCCACCCTTTAAGAGAGTGCCCGAAAACTGGCAACAGGGTTTTCTACACATCGTTGATCACCGCATGTGCAAGCACAGAAATCGAGCCTCTCCTATGAAAATTTGGCGTGCGAGGCACCCCATAATCACCATCATATGCTATAATTCAGCTTTAGAATGCCTATGGCTATCGGTTTTGAAGAATACATGCAGCTGATCTCCCTTCTGCACGAGCATCCGGAATGGCGGGAGCCGCTCCGTCAAATATTGCTGCCGGAAGAAATTCTCAACTCGCCCCAAGCCATGGCCGAGCTGCGCGAAAGCGTGCGTGAGCTCACCGAAGCCCAGAAGCAAACCGATCAACAGATCAGAGAGTTGGCCAAACACGTTGATCGCCTCGCCCAACGCGTGGATGCACTTGCCGAAGCCCAGGCGCGCACAGACCAGCAGCTTAGTGAGTTGACCAAACGCGTGGATACACTTGCCCAACGCGTGGATGCACTTGCCGAAGCCCAGGCGCGCACAGACCAGCAGCTTAGTGAGTTGACCAAACGCGTGGA
>JBKBPX010000102.1:0-6894 GCA_046292855.1 Anaerolineales bacterium | reverse complement strand
GGTAGCTAGCCAGGCTGTGCCGATGGTGGCTGTCGCTCCTTTGCTGGTGATCTGGTTTGGGCCTGGCATGATTTCTAAGGTGCTCATCTGCGCGTTGATCGTCTTTTTCCCGATCTTGATCAACACGATTGTCGGGATTCGTGGCGTGCCGCGCTCGCTTTACGATCTCATGTATGCCCTGCACGCTACCCGTTGGCAAATCTTGCGCTATCTGGAAATCCCTGCCGCGCTTCCGGTGTTTTTAGGCGGGCTGCGTATTGGCGCAACCCTTTCGGTGATCGGGGCAGTGGTGGGGGAATTGGTCGGTGCAGATCGCGGCCTGGGCTTTCTCATCAATGTCGGGCGCGGCCAGTATGACACCGCTTTGGTTTTCGTGAGCATTTTCATGCTCGTTTTTTTGGCCTTAACTCTCTATGGACTGGTGATGTTTCTGGAACGATGGCTGCTCCGAGGGAGATAGTAAATCACTTTACTTTGCGGAGGTTTTTCAATGCCCAAGCGCCTTTTTCTCTTCTTTTTGCTCTTCATGGTTGCCTGTAGTCCGGCAGTCCCTTCTCCTGCGGTCACCCCAAGCCTTGCTCCTACTTCTCCGCCCCTACTGCACATTCGGTTACCGATGGGATACATTCCGAATGTGCAATATGCACCATTCTATGTGGCCATAGATAAAGGGTATTTCCAGCAGGAAGGGTTGGAAATCGAGTTTGATTACTCTTTCGAGACGGATGGAGTGGCGTTGGTGGGGGCAAATCAATTGCCTTTTGCGGTGGTTTCCGGTGAGCAGGTGCTTTTGGCACGTGCTCAAGGGTTGCCGGTAGTGTATGTGGTTGCTTGGTATCAACAATTCCCCATCTCAGTCGTGGCCAAAGCATCGCAAGGGATTCATACGCCGGCTGATTTGCGCGGCAAGAAGATCGGCTTGCCCGGCCTTTTCGGCGCCACTTATGTTGGCCTTTCGGCTTTGCTCCATTCGGCCGGCCTGAAAGAGACCGATGTGACCCTAGATACCATCGGGTTTAACCAGGTTGAAGCTCTGATGAGCGATCAGGAGCAGGTCGTGGTTGGATATTCTACAAATGAGCCGATTCAGCTGCGTGCCCAGGGAATCGAGATCACCGAATTGCGCGTTGCCGATTATGTTAACCTGGCATCAAATGGGATTATCACCAACGAGACGGTCATGGCAGAGAATCCCCTCCTGATCCGTCGCTTCCTACGCGCTTTTATCCAGGGGCTTCGGGATACCATCGCCGACCCGGATCAGGCCTATGAGATCAGCAAAAAATATGTCGAGAATTTAGCCCAGGCGGACGAGAAGGTGCAAAAGGAGATACTGCGCCGCTCCATTGCCATGTGGCAGGCGGAGCGTCTCGGTTATATCGATCCCCAGGCCTGGGAAAACATGCATCAGACTTTGCTTGAAATGGGGTTGCTATCTCAGCCGCTGGATGTGAAAAAGGCTTTCACCAACGATTTTCTGCCCTGAGAGTGTGAAGATGAGTGCTCGTCTCAAACCTGTCCTGGAAGTCCGCAATCTGAGTGCGGCTTTTGCCAATGGCAGCGGCGCTCTGCAGGCGTTAGAGCGCCTCTCTTTTTCGGTGTGCGCTCAAGAATTCCTATGCATTTTGGGGCCTTCTGGCAGTGGCAAGAGCACACTTTTGCGCATTTTGGCCGGGCTGCTCCCCCCCACAGAAGGGGAAGTGCTTTTTCTGAACGGCCATCGCCCGCGTGTTGGGATGGTCTTTCAACAGGCTAACCTGATGCCCTGGCGCACAGTGCTGGGGAATATCCTGTTGCCACTGGAACTGATGGGCGTAAAACCCAAGCAGGCCGAACCTCAAGCACGCGAGCTAATTGAATTGGTCGGCTTGCAAGGCTTTGAGAACGCATGGCCGCGCGATCTTTCCGGTGGCATGGCGCAACGGGTGGCCTTGGCACGGGCACTCATCCATGACCCGGACCTGCTTCTGCTCGATGAGCCTTTTGGCTCATTGGACGCTCTGACGCGCGAACGCATGTGGGATGAGCTTTCCCGGATCTGGCAGGCGCGCCAGAAAACGGTGATCATGGTCACGCATTCGATCTCGGAGGCGCTTTTCCTGGCCGATCGCATCCTGGTGCTGACGCCGCGTCCGGGACGTTTGCGCCTGGAGATGAAGGTAGATTTACCGCGCCCTCGTCACGATGAGATGCGCTATAGCACCCATTTTGTCGCTCTAGCCAGGAAACTTAAACTCGTCATCGGGACGGCATAATTAGCGGGCCCAGAGCAGCCAAAGCGCAACCATCACCGCACCGATAAGCACACGTGCTCCCTGGGCAAGTCCCCAGCCGATGATCATCTCTTTGACGCGCTGCCAGGCCTGGGCGGCATCCCGCTTCAGCCGGAAGTATTCGCTGAGGAAAAGCAAAGCGGGCGCCGCCACCATCCCGACTAGAGGGGTGAAAAGAAGACTCGTGATCACAGCGGCCAGGAAAGCCAGGATCAGGGAAAGCCAGGATGCGCCTCCCTGGCGCGCCTTGGAGACGATAATGAGGTTGTCAATCACCCCTCCCAAGAGCATGAGCAGGGTCATCAGGCTGAAGATCAGGATACCTATCCCATCGAACAAGCGAAACAAGAGTCCGTAGGCCAAGGCAGCCAGCCAGATCACCACTAGCCCAGGGTAGATTGGCAGGATCAGCCCGACCAGGCTGAAGAGCATGACCAGCAAAGTCAGGGCGTAGAGAAATGCCTGTCCCAGGGTTTCAACAGACATGATTAATTTCCCGGCCAGATGACATCAATCCCGCCCATCCAGGGACGCAGCACTTCGGGGACGAAGATCGAACCATCCGCCTGCTGGTAATTCTCCATCACCGCAATTAAGGTGCGCGGCAGGCCAAGTCCCGAACCGTTCAGGGTGTGGACGAAGCGGGCTCGTCCGCCGTCCTTTGGCCGATACTTGATGTTGCCACGCCGTGCTTGGAAATCGGTGACGTTGGAGACCGAAGAAACCTCCAGCCATTCCCCGCATCCAGGCGCCCAGACCTCAATGTCATACGTAATGGCCGAAGCGAATCCCAAATCGCCAGTGCAAAGTTGCTTGACGCGATAAGGTAACCCCAAGAGCGCGCAGGTTTCCTCGGCATCGGCGCGCATTTTTTCCAGGATTTGACCCGATTCTTCCGGGCGGCAGAAGGCATACATTTCTACCTTGTCGAATTGATGACCGCGCTTGATGCCGCGCACATCGCGCCCAGCGCTCATCTTTTCACGGCGAAAGCAAGGGGTGTAAGCCGTATAGAGGAGTGGCAATTGTGTCTCGTCGAGGATTTCGTCCATATGCAGGCCGGTCAGCGGCACCTCCGCGGTAGGCACCATCCACAAGTCCTCTTCGTGGTCCTTATAGAGATTCTCTGCAAACTTGGGCAGCTGCCCGGCGCCGAAAAGCACTGCCCCCTTGACCATGAAGGGGGGATACTTTTCCAAGTAACCCTGGCGAGTGTGCAGGTCAAGCATGAAAGCGATCAGAGCGCGTTGCAGGCGCGCTCCGGCGCCGCTCAACACGTAGAAGCGCGAACCGCTGATTTTCACCCCGCGCTCGAAGTCAATGATGCCCAGCTGCGGCCCAAGGTCCCAATGTGGTTTTGGCTCAAAGTCAAAGGTGCGCAATTCTCCCACCTGACGAATGACCACGTTCTCGTTTTCGTCCCTGCCGATCGGCACGCGTGGATCGGGGATGTTTGGGATGGTGGCCAGGGTGGCCTGGAGTTGCTCTTCGACCTCCTTGAGCTTGGCATCCAGCGCGTCAATCCGTTCGCCCAGGGTGCGCATGGCGGCGATTTTTTCCTGGCGCGCGGCCGCATCCTTCATCTGGCCGATCTCTTTCGAAGTGGCATTGCGCTCGGCCTTCAGTTGTTCCACTTCGGCGATGAGTTCCCGGCGTCGGCGATCTAATTCCAAGACCGCATCAACCGGCGTCTCGTCCATTTGACGGTTGCGCATGGCGGTTCGTACGATTTCAGGCTGTTCGCGGATGAAATTCAAATCGAGCATGGGAAACCTCCTTACCAGAACGAGATGGAAACGAAAAAGACGCCCATCGTGCAGGACGAGGGGCGTCTCGTGGTGCCACCTGCTTTCGTCACAGTGGAACTGTGACCTCGTGTGCGCGCTATCGGGCGCATCCCGTCTCCCTTATGGCTGAGCCTCTGCGGGAACGGCCTGCCCTTGCGGGCGCCGAAGTGGATTTCCCTGCCTTGCCTCCTGCCTTGCACCGCCCGGCAGGTCTCTGGTGAAGGGGACAGGTACTTGGCTCCGGGCTGGCCTTGTGTTGGGCTGATTATATCAGAATTTGATTCTACTTCGGAAGACTTTTTCTCGCCAGGGCTGTAACGTATGCAAAAGTAATTCCTGAATAGGATTTTTGGCCCTAGCGTTCGTCCATTTTTGATTTCGTGTTCCGGCTTTAGGCAACTACACACCTGGGAGCGCATCCGTCTCGGATGCTGGAGCTGGGAGCGCATCCGTCTCGGATGCTGATGCCTTGTTACCACCCCAAGCGCCGCTGGCGGACGGGACGTCCGCGTTCCCAGGATTCTCACTTCTGAGCGCCCGGCCAATTCTTTTCAAGTTCAATAAATAAAAATATAAATGGACAGAACGCTAGTCGCAGAGTGCTGCTAATGAAAGTGTCTGCATTACTCAGCATTTGCTGCGGTGAGTTTTTGCAGTGGACTCCAGGGATTGACATTCTTTTACTTCCCTGCTACACTACGGGTAGATTGTCAGACAAATTTGCCTATGTCCACTCTTCTCGTCAAAACCGCCTATCTGGTCACCATGGATGACCGCCGACGGGAAATCCCGCAGGGTGGGCTGTTTGTACGAGATGGGTTCATCGAACAGGTTGGAGCAATTGGGGAATTGCCGGAAACCGCAGATGAAGTGCTGGATTTGAACCGGCACATCGTCCTGCCCGGACTGATCAACACCCACCATCATTTTTATCAAACCTTGACCCGTGCTATCCCGGCAGCCCAGGATGCCAACCTCTTCAATTGGCTGAAGACGCTCTACCCTATTTGGGCCCGGATGCGCCCCGATGACATTTTCATCTCGACCCAAACCGCTCTGGCGGAACTTGCCCTCTCCGGCTGTACCACTGCCTCCGACCATCTCTATCTATTCCCCAACGGCTCGCGCTTGGATGATGAGATCGCCGCTGCCCAGGAGATCGGCTTGCGCCTCCATGCTTCGCGCGGCTCGATGAGCCTGGGAGAATCAAAAGGGGGCCTACCTCCCGACTCGGTGGTGGAGGACGAGGACGCCATCCTGCGCGACTCGCAACGCCTGATCGAAACCTATCACGACCCCAAACCCGGCTCTTTCCTGCAGATCGTCCTCGCTCCGTGTTCACCTTTCAGTGTGACCCCAAACCTAATGCGCGAGTCCGCACGTCTAGCGCGCCATTATGGCGTTCACCTGCACACCCACTTGGCTGAAACCGAAGATGAAGAGCAATTTTGCCTGCAAAAGTTCGGACGGCGCCCGGTCGGGTACATGCAGGAGCTAGAGTGGGTAGGGGAGGATGTCTGGTTTGCCCATGCAGTTTGGGTCAACGCTGATGAAATCCAGGTCTTTGCCGATCACGCTTGCGGCGTGGCGCATTGTCCCACATCCAACATGCGCCTAGCTTCGGGGATTGCGCCGATCAAAGAATACTTGGCAGCCGGGGTAAAAGTCGGCCTGGGAGTGGATGGCAGTGCCAGCAATGACGGTTCGCATATGCTGGCCGAAGCGCGACAGGCGATGCTGTTGGCACGCGTCCGGGAGGGCATCACGGGTTTTTCCCTCTCCAACGATCCTGCGCGCCAACTGATGACCGCCCGTCAGGCGCTGTGGCTGGCGACGCGCGGGGGCGCAGCGGTGCTCGGCCGCAGTGACATCGGTTCGCTTGAACCCGGCAAATGCGCCGATTTCTTCGCCGTGAATCTGGATCGCCTGGAATACGCCGGCGCTCAGCATGATCCTGTGGCGGCTTTGCTCTTCTGTCAACCCAGGCGCGTGGATTACACCGTGGTTGGTGGGCGGTTGGTGGTGCGCGCGGGAGAATTGGTCACGGCAGATGAGCATCTTTTAGTGGAGAGACACAATCGGGCTGCGAAACGGCTGCTGAACTGATGATTCCCTTTCGGCCCTCACCTTTCCTATCAATTCTTGGAGGTAGCTAATGTCCAATTTCCTTTCAAATGTTATTGCTCCCTGGTTCGGCTTTCCCGGCGTTGTCGTGACCGTCTTACTGGTGCTGATCGGCATCTGGCGGCGGGATTGGCGCTGGGCGGCTGCCAGCGTGATCACCATTTTCCCCTTCACTTTTTACCTCGTCAGCGCTTCTGATCTCCGCCTTTTGGCCATTCTTTTCCCCCTTTTGCAGGGCATCGCTGCCTGGCTGATCCAGCGCGAGAAGCGTTGGTGGGCGCTCTTGCCCCAAGCGCCGCTCGTGATCCTCACCCTTGGCCTACTCTACGCCCTTTTGACATGGCAGGGATAGCCCTGTTAGGGTTGAGCAGTTTATTGGAGGTGTTATGAGCGAGAACCGGCGTACTCTGATTGATGTCGCCATGGGACGCATGGCGGCAGATGTGGTGCTCCGCGATGGAATATGGGTATGTGTCCAGTCCGGAGAGTTCGTCCCTCGAACCGACATCGCCATCAAGGAGGGTCGTATCGCCTATGTCGGGCCAGATGCCTCCCACACCATAGGCACAGGGACACATGTGATTGAGGCCAAGGGTCACTATCTTGTTCCCGGATTGTTGGATGGTCACATGCACGTGGAATCGGGCATGCTCACGGTCACTGAATTTGTGCGCGCCGTCGCCCCGCACGGGACGACTGCCATGTTCATT
>JBKBPX010000101.1:0-6924 GCA_046292855.1 Anaerolineales bacterium | reverse complement strand
GCGATGTTAACGTCACAGCAGCTTCGTGAAGAATCGGAGTAGGTGATTGCTGGCTTACGGAGGAAGGTTCTCTGTGCCAAGTTGAACACCCCAACAAAGCTACTTTAATGAACAGAAGAACAAACCATCGGGACAACTTACCAGAAATCGATGATTTCAAGCTAGGTTGATGAGATTTTCGCGGTGAAGTGGAACGGCGCTCGAACATGATTTGCGGTCTTGCTGCCGAGGAATCATATCACACCCTGCGCCGGAAAATTCCCCAGCCAGCGGAGCAAATTTCAATTTTATGCTTGTCAGAAAACCATACCTGCGCTATAATCGCACCGAAATCGGGGCATGGCGCAGCCCGGCTAGCGCGCTTGCATGGGGTGCAAGAGGTCCTGGGTTCAAATCCCAGTGCCCCGACCAAAGCTGTAAAGGTGTCTGCAGGAGCATCTTGGCAGGAGAAAAACACAACTGCAGACATTTTGCTTTTAAAGCGGGTTTCGTCACCTCGTTCGACGGGCAGAGCGGCTCCATTTACCCATCCTGCAAATCAACAATCCCGTTGGGGAAGACTTTTACCCTAGACACTCGATAGTAACCATGTTACACTGACGGCGGCAGATGCAGTTCCCGAGCGACAAAAGAGCATCGCAGTCCCTGAAAATTCCATTTTGTTCCCTGCCTCTCGCCAGAAGCCGCTGCCGCGCTAATCTTTCGACTCATCTAACGGAGGTCCCATGCAAGAAGAAATTGTCTACGAAAACGACGAAATGATCGAGGTGATGGAGGAAACGCGTGCTAGTCTTTCCTCCGTCATCAGCCTGGTCGCCGGCATCCTTTCTATGGCCCCCTATCTCTTCATGGTAGCTGTGATCTTGGGCATCGTGCGTGGTTGGTCCTACCCGCGCTCGTTCCTCACATCAGAGCCTTTCCTGTATTATCTCCTCTTCAGCGGCATGGTCTTTGGTCTGATCGGATTGGTTTATGGCATCCTGGCCACACGGGACGTATTCACGGGAGAAGCCGGTGAGAAAAGTGTGGTGCTCCTGGCTCTGGGGACGGGATTGAGTCTGCTAGGCACAATTGCCAATATCCAATTTGCTCTTGGACTATACATCAAGATTATGACGGGGTAGTCATCGGGCGTTTCGTCTCCTGATCGCAAGAACGGGCGGCAAGTTTGCCCGTTTTTTGTTAAGCTTCCCCACTAGAACTCTGCTCGGTCACCAGCACCTTGCTTCTATCTTTTACTCCAGGTACAATTACAGGCGACATTCCACCTATCCGGAGGTTTTATGCTCAAAGAATTCAAAGCATTCGTTCTGCGTGGTAACGTGGTTGATTTGGCCATTGGCGTGATCATCGGCGGCGCCTTTGGCAAGATCGTCAGCTCACTGGTCGGGGATGTGCTCATGCCCCTCATCGGCTTGCTCACGGGAGGGATCGATCTGAGCGGCCTCACCTTCACAGTTGGCGAAGCCACCGTTCGTTATGGTGCCTTCTTGCAGGCTGTTGTGGATTTTCTGATCATTGCTTTTGCGGTCTTCCTCTTTGTGCGTGCCTTCAACCGGCTACAAATGCAGCCTAAACCGGCGGCACCGGCCGCAGAACCTACCACCAAGGAGTGCCCTTATTGCTTCAGCACGATTCCCATTAAGGCCACTCGCTGTCCCCATTGCACCTCTACCCTTTCCTGATGGACTGGCTAAGCGCGCTCAACCCCCAACAAATTCAAGCCGTGACCGCCGGCGATGGCCCCATCCTGGTCATCGCCGGTCCTGGCTCCGGCAAAACACGCGTCCTCACCCACCGCATCGCTTATCTCCTGCGCGAGCGCGACCTGCGCCCCTGGGAGATCATGGCCGTTACCTTCACCAACAAAGCGGCGCGTGAAATGAAGGAGCGGCTACAGAGTTTGCTTGGTCAACAAGCGCTACAAGGCATGGCCTTGGGCACCTTCCATGCCCTCTGTGCTCGTATTTTGCGCCGTGAAGCCGAACACCTCCCTTTCGATTCCAACTTTGTCATCTTCGACACCGATGATCAGGAACGGGTCATCAAAAACGCCATCCGCGACCTGAACCTGGATGAGAAAAGCTACCGCCCAGCATCTGTCCATACCGCCATTTCCCGCGTCAAAAACGAGCTTCTCTTCCCAGATGACTACCCCGTACAAAACTACCGCGATGAAGTCATCCAACGCATCTACCGCCGCTATCAAGAAATGCTCCGCCAATCCAATGCCGTAGACTTCGACGACCTCCTGCTCTGGATGGCTCACCTCCTTTCGGAATTCCCACAAGTGCGCGAAAAATACGCGCGGCGCTTCCGTCACATCCTAGTAGATGAATTCCAGGATACCAACCTGGCGCAATACACCCTGCTACACCTGTTGGCCTCCCATCACCGCAACCTCTTCGCCGTCGGTGACCCGGATCAATCCATCTACCGTTGGCGCGGCGCCGATTACCGCAACATCCAGCGCTTCGAACAGGATTTCCCTGATGTACAAATTATCTTTTTAGAGCAGAATTACCGCTCACGACAAAACATCCTCGATGCCGCATCCGCTGTCATCCGCCATTCCAGCACCCACCGCCCCCGCCGACTTTATAGCGACCGTGGAGAGGGCGAAAAAATCTATTACTACGAAGCGCGCGATGACTATGAGGAGGCCGCTTTCGTCGCCGAAACAATCGCCAACCTGCTTGCCTCGCGTCAGTTCCCTCCTGGCGAGATCGCCATCATGTACCGCACCAATGCGCAATCCCGCCTCCTGGAAGAAGCCTTCCTGGAAATGCGTCTACCCTATCGCCTGGTCGGCGCGCAACGCTTCTACGGGCGACGCGAGGTCAAAGACTTGATTGCCTTCCTGCGTCTGGTACATAACCCCAGCGATGTCGTCAGCCTGGATCGGGTGATCAACATCCCCCCGCGCGGCATCGGCGATCGCACTTTGCTCACCCTGCATACCGTCGCCCGCCAAGCCAATACCAACCCCGGCTTTATCCTCCTAGACCTGGCGCGCGGTTCCGCATCCGAATACTGGGGAGCATTCAGCGGGCGTTCGGTCGTCGCCCTGGCCGATTTCGGCGCCACCCTTGCCCGTTGGCGTGCCCTAGCCCAAACTGTCACCCTCCCTGAACTCTTCGACCGCATTCTGTCCGACCTCAACTACGGCGATTACATCAACGATGGGACAGAAGAAGGCCGCGACCGCCTGGGGAACGTCGAAGAACTTCGCCGTCTCACCCGTGAATACGAAATGAACACCCTGGAAGAATTCCTGGAAGCCGTCTCCCTGGTCTCGGATCAGGACACCCTAACCACTCAGGATGCTCCTAGCATGCTCACCCTCCACGCGGCCAAAGGCCTGGAATTTGCCGTTGTCTTCCTGGTTGGCGTGGATGACGGCCTGCTCCCCCACAGTCGTTCCTTCGGTGATCCGGAAAGTATGGATGAAGAACGGCGGCTCTTCTATGTCGGCATCACGCGCGCCAAAGAGCGCCTGTATCTGGTGCGCGCGCTACAACGTGGCGCCTCGGGCTATGGCGAGGAGACCACCCCATCCCGTTTTCTGGATGACATCCCTGCCCATTTGGTGGATGGCTACTCCCGCAAGGGACGCGCCCGGTTCAGGAATCATGCCGAGCGGGGCCGAAGCATAGCCGCCTCCCTTGGCCAAGCGGATCGTTTTGGGACTTCGGGCTCCGCTGCCGCACCGAAGCCGCGCTTCAGCCCAGGCATGCGCGTCCGCCATCCCGTTTGGGGCGAAGGCCTTGTTCTCCAAAGCCGCATCCAGGATGGAGAGGAAATCGTGGATGTGGCTTTTGAGAGCGTCGGCTTCAAACGCTTGCTGGCCACTATCGCCCAATTAACTCCTCTCTCTTAGGAGCCGCCATGCTAAACATCTCCCCCGCTGACACCATTCACCTGACCTGGAATGACCTAGAACCTCACTTTCAGGAACTACAATCCCGCTCTCTCCATGAGTCAAACGTGGAAGCCTGGCTGGCAGAATGGTCACACCTCGCCCAGGTGGTAGATGAGATGGAAAACCGCCTCTCCATCGCCACTACCGTCAATACCGCCGATAGCGAAGCCGAAGCCCGCCTCAAACGCTACCTGGAGAACACCTTTCCCCATCTCAAGAAAGCTGAACAGGCCCTGAAGCAAAAACTGCTTGCCAGCGGCCTTGAGCCAAAAGGCATGGAGTTGCCCTTGCGCGCCATGCGTGCCCATGCCGAACTCTTCCGCGAAGCAAATCTGCCCCTCCTGGCAGAAGAGCAAAAGCTCTCCATAGAATATGACAAAATCATCGGCGCCCAGACGGTTGAATGGGAGGGGCAAGAGGTCACGCTCAGCCGCCTGAAGACTGTGCTCCAGGAGCCGGAGCGGGCGCGGCGCGAAAAGGCCTGGCATTTGATCGCCCAACGTCAACTGGCCGATCGTCAGGCGATCAACGAGCTATGGACGCGCTTCATGGACTTGCGTCTCAAGATCGCCGCCAATGCCGATAAACCCGATTACCGCGCCTACCAGTGGCAGGGAAAACTGCGCTTCGATTACACTCCGGAAGACTGCAAAACCTTCCATAAGGCCATAGAAGAGGTGATCGTCCCTCTCACCACGCAAATTTACGAGCGCCATCGCCGTCAACTCGGCTTGGATCGCCTACGTCCCTGGGACCTGGTGGACGGTTGGTATAGCCGGCCGGTTGAAGAGGGTCACCGTCCCCCTCTGCGACCCTTCCGCGAGGTGGAAGAGCTTAAGCAGAAAACTCAAGCCATCTTCGATCGCCTCGATCCTCAACTGGGCGAGTATTTCCGCATCCTGCGTGAAGAATCGTTGCTCGACTTGGACAACCGCAAGAACAAGGCGCCGGGCGGCTATTGCACGCATTTGCCCCTCAGCCGTCGCCCTTTTATTTTCATGAACGCTGTGGGCATCCACGACGACGTGCAGACCCTGCTCCACGAAAGCGGCCATGCCTTTCACGACTTCGAGCGCCAATCCCTGCCCTATTACCACCAGTGGGGCTCCCCCATGGAATTCAGTGAGGTGGCCTCGATGGGCATGGAATTGCTGGCCTCGCCTTACCTGACCGAGTTCTACCCCCCTGAAGATGCCCGTCGTGCCCTGCAGGAACACCTAGAACGCTCCATTCTCTTCTGGCCTTTCATGGCAATTGTGGATGCCTTCCAGCACTGGGTCTATGAGAACCCGGCCCAAGGTGCCGATCCCACCCAATGTGACCGCAAATGGGCAGAGCTTTGGCAGCGCTTCATTCCGGCCGTGGATTGGAGCGGCCTAGAGGATGCCATGATGAGTGGCTGGCATCGCAAATTGCATATTCACCAGTTCCCCTTCTATTACGTAGAATACGGTCTGGCACAGATCGGTGCTTTCCAAGTCTGGGGAGAAGCGCTAAAGAACCAGGCTGAAGCGCTGCGCCGTTACCGCCAGGCGTTAGCCCTCGGCGGCACTGTGCCGCTCCCCCAGCTCTACGCGACCGCCGGCGCCCACTTCGGGATGGACGTTCCCACCCTACGACGCGTCATTGAAATTGCCCGCCCATTCCTGGAACTCTGAGAGGCGATCATGAACGGGAGATTGCTCTGGGACCTCTTCATCGTCTTCATGCGTGTGGCTATGTTCTCCTGGGGCGGTGGCCCTGCCTCTCTCGCCTTGATGCAGCGTGAAACCACCTCGGCTATGTGGACTCCGCCGGGCAGTTCGCAACCCGTTCCCTGGGTCACGCCGGAAGAATTTGCCGATGCGGTGGCCGTAGGGAACGCGCTGCCCGGCCCCATTTCACCTCAGGTCTCGGCCTTCATCGGCTATAAGCTGGCCGGGCTAGGAGGTGCCATTGCTGCTGTGAGCGGCACGGTGCTCCCCACCACCATCCTGATGCTGATCATGGTGATCTTTTTCTTCGGCATCAAGGATAGCCCCAGCATTCAAGCCATGCTCAAGGTGGTGCGCCCGATTGTGGTCGGCTTCCTGCTCTGGACAGCTTATGATATGGCTTTGAGTGTCTTTGGAGCGCGCAAGCTGGGCTGGTCGCTTGCGCTGGCGCAGGGATGGGATAAACTCCTCATCGTCGCAATTGCCTTCGGGCTGCTCACTTGGACAAAGATCAACCCCGTTTTCCTGATCCTGGGCGGTGCGCTCTTCGGCTACCTGTTCTATCGCTAAGGCTCGGCTGCGCGAACAGACTCGGTAGCTCTGTTTCTCGTCTTATAGGTTCCTCACCATGAATCGCTCTTCCCGCATCTCCTCTTCGGAGATCACTCCTCCCCATTTGTACTTTTCGCGCCGTGATGTGTTGAAAGCAGCGGCACTTATAGGCAGTGGGTTGGCATTGGCCGCCTGTGCTCCTGACCGGCTCAAAACGCCACCCCCTCCCCTTCAGGTCCGACGGCGCACAGATGAACGCGGCGCTGAACTCACTCCCTATGAATGGATTACGACTTACAACAATTATTACGAGTTCAGCGAGACCAAGGAGACGGTGGCTCGTCTAAGCCAGGGATTCCAAGTACATCCCTGGGTAGTGGAGGTGAGCGGACTTTGCCATTTTCCGAAAACCTATGCCATTGAAGACCTGCTCAAGCGCTTTCCTCAAGAAGAGCGCGTCTATCGCTTGCGCTGTGTCGAGGGGTGGAGCATGGTCATCCCCTGGAACGGATTCCCCCTAGCCGATCTGTTGCGCGAAGTTGAACCGCTGGCCTCGGCCCGCTACGTGCGCTTCGTCTCGGTTTACCGTCCACAGGAGATGCCCGGTCAAAACTCTCGCTTCTATCCCTGGCCATACCAGGAAGGGTTGCGCCTGGACGAGGCCATGCATCCTTTGACGCTCTTGGCCACAGGTCTCTACGGGGTAGCGCTTCCGCCACAAGATGGTGCGCCGATCCGCGTGGTAATTCCCTGGAA
>JBKBPX010000100.1:0-7014 GCA_046292855.1 Anaerolineales bacterium | reverse complement strand
CTGGCCTAGCTGGTATGCACGGCAAGCCGTAGCGCGTACCGTGCAAGCCTAGACTGACTGGCAGACCGACAGAGTGAAGGTGTACGGTACACCGCGGGCGGAGAGTGAACGCCGGCGGGGTGGCGTCTTATGCCTCGCCCACTGCAAACAATACCGCAGTAATAGGAATGTTTGTACGACTCCGCACACTCCGCGCGGGGGCGTGAGATATTCCCCAACCGCACAGATCGCGCAAGGGAAGAGAAAAATCGAGCTAGCGGGAGCAGTGATGACGGTTGATCGGGATTGGCGTGAGAGAGGCTTAGCGCCGGGCCTACGGCAGCGAGGTCCATAGATACTCCAACGGTAAGAGGACACCAGCTAGGACTCTCCCGCCCCTTCATATGGCTTGACTGGGAGTCCTATGCACCATGTTGCCGGTGCAGACTCTTAGGTAACTCTTTGGCAGCTTTGAGTTACCCAAGGTGCCCTGCTCTTTACTCAGCACCCTCCTGCAAATACGCTGGCCTTGGGAAAGAGATTTTCACCGGCTGGCGGAAAGTCGCGTGGCTAATCACCAGCTCTCCCTTTTGCAGGCGCGAGACGTTGGCCTTTACCGCTGGGTCGAGAAAGCGATACACAGGTGACGAGAGCTCGGCCGAACCACTGCGGCCGATGACGGTCGTCGAGCAGTTGCCGACGACGCGCTCGTGCACCGCACTCATGAACTGCTCCGCTCCCAGAAGCACCACCCCCAGCGAGCGTCCGCGCTCAGCAATATCCAAGACCTGCTCGATGATGGGCGATTCCCTTTCGCGAGCCGGCGCGTATTTGTTTAATTCGTCCACAAAGATGATGACCTTCTCCGGCAAGTCCTCCCCTTCGCCCCCTTCCTCGGCATAAAGGGCATAGATGGTGCGCAGAATGTCGCCAAAGACCAGCGTCTGCTCGTCGTCGGCCAGGCGGGCAATATCAACGACAATCGTCTCCCCACCGCGTATCTTGGCGATCTCTTGGCTCAGGTTCTTGACGTTGCCGGGGCGCTGGAGGACGAATATCCCCGTCTGCCGGGTCTGCACGATGCGCCGCAGCAGCCTCCGAAAGCGCCCGACGGAAACGGCGCGCACATCGCCTATTTGCTGGGCCTGGCCCGTACTAGGGTCCACCAAGGGCGGGCCATTCAAAAGGCTCTGCCAGTCAGTTACGTTCTGCCATCGCCCCCTCGGCCCCCACTGTCCCGTTTTGGGATCAGAAAGCCCCTGATGGATCTCGCCGATGAGCGCCCCAACGGTGTCCCATGGATCGGGGACATTAGAGAGGAGCAAGTCCAGTTTGTCGTAGGTGTCCGCCAGCGAGTAGGCGTAAAGGAACCAGTTGCGCTCCGGAATACGGAAACTGTTCGGCCGCCCGGTGGTCAGCGTGTCTTTGCCGTAAGGCAGCAGGTAGCGCACGTTGCTGAAGGGCTGCGGCATCAGCCCGAGCCTCTCCCATAACGCATGTTGTTCGGGAGGTAATCCTCCTGGCGGAGGCTGGTCAATCGTGAGCAAGTCACCGTGCTTGACGTTCAGGATGATGACCCCGATGCGGTCGCGGTTCTCCACCTTTTGCAGGATGGACTGGATCAGGAAAATCGCGTAGGAAGTCTTGGTCGCCAATCCCGAAATGCCGGTGATGTTTACGTGTGCACCCTCGGGACCGAGGATGTAACGGCTGTCCAAATAGACCACCGCCCGCGTGCCATTGGACATCTCGATCAACCCAGCCGGCACGCGGTAACGATTTGGCACCTGGTCAATGCCGAGCGCAGTGTGAATGCCTGCCTCGTCGGCAAAGCGAACCGGCCGGTCATTCATGACCGGCATGTAGATATCTCGGTCATTCGAGAGGACGGCCACGTGCGCGACGGTCGTCCCCTGCCGCGCCGTGTTGGGCTCGCTGGAGACCTGCCCGAAATCGTTGGAGATAAAGTTGGAAAGATGCGTTGGCGCGTCGGTGCTGTGCTCGAGTGTGGTCACGATGCCAAAGGTGCGGCTGGTCCCTTCAGGGGCAACTTGCTCGGCCTCCACGATGTCGAACGGATTGACGATGACATCTGGCGAAAGCCAGAAAGAGAATGCATCGGACGAGTTGGGCTGGTTAGCCGTCGCTGACGAAAGGCCTATCACGGGACGATCGTTAGGCATCATAGTTCAGTTCACCTCCATTTCAAGAACTGTTGCACTACCTCCCGGGAAAGGAGGCTTTCCTTCACCGCGCGCTCGGCAAGAAATATCGGATACAGGTGCGCGTGCCAGCGGCGGTCTTGGCCATGTGGGGTGACGCTGCGCTCGGCGACCAACGCACGCGAAATCTCGTCAACCAACTCAGAAGGCACAGGTTCCTGGGATGGGTTCACCAGTTCGACCTTAACAACGCCCATCAGCGGGTAATCCAGGTGCGTCTGTTCGCGCAGGCGGACGTACCAAAATACGACCTTGCCCTCGCGCGCGCTGAAAGCAGCGGTGCGATGTTCGGCCTGCAAACTGACAAGCATCTGGTAGATCGACCGGTGCTCGGCGCGGGGACCCCTGCCAAAGACGAACTGGGGGTCTTTGCGGAAATTCTTGGACACGCCGATCACAGGCTTGATCTGATTGCCGCTGCCCAATTGCGTCAGCGTCGGCTCAAACAGGAGCGAGCCGTCAACGATTAGCCAGCGCTCCCTAGAGAGTTGCGGCAGAGTCGCCCCGATGGTCGTCGCCTCCAGGTTGTGCATGGCAAAGCGCACCTTGCCTCCCGCTTTATTCCGCAAATCAAAGTCCGAAAGCACTCTGCTGACGATGTCCTGCTCCGTCAAGTCCACCAGCCGGATGGCAGCTTGGGAGGCCAGCTTTTCTAGTTTCTGCCACGCGGCTTCGGAAAGGCGCTGTTTGCTTGCCAGCAGGATGTTTTCGACCTGCAGGGCCTCCCGCCGCACCGAGCCGTCGTCCTCGCGGCGCAGCACACAGGCGCCGATTTGGGCGAAGTGCACCGGTGATTCTCGCTCGTTTTCCAGCACCGTGCCCAGGAAGTAGGAGCGGAAGGAGCCATCGAGGAAGTAGTGGAAGAGGTGCTTTTCGCGGCGGCCCAGGGGCGGCACGGGGCGATAAAGGCGCGGCGCAGCCGCCGATGGATCGCGCTCAAAGATGGTCTCAAAGACCTTTTCGTCTTCATTGAGTGCCTGGTCTTCGCGCTCCTCAAAATCGGGGCGCTCCAGGTCCTCCACCGCGCCGCCGACGGCGGGGAGCACCTCCACGTCTTGGGCCATGGTTTTGAGCATTTCACGCAGACCTTGCAGAGCTTTCATCTCGCTATCCTCTCGGTCAGAGCGCTGCCAGAAGGTCGTTCCAAAAGCTTCTAAAAGAATCATCTAACCGGCTTGGCTCCAGTGCTTTCCCAACGTCTTCCCCATATTCTGCGCCACCCAACGAGGGTTCTACACCAGCTGCACGGATGGCGTTTTTCAGCCCTTGCTTGTACCGGTCGCGCTCACACTTGTAGGGAAGCTTCTCCGGCTTCGCCCCGGGCAGGATGCTCTTGAGCGCTTGCTGGTCCTCGACATACCACCTTTCAATGTGCGGGTCAGGAACGGCGCAAACGAGGTGAGGTATTTCTAACCCACGCTTTTTGACCTCCTCCTGAATGTCCCTCCGCACCTGGGCTGGCGTCTTGCAATTTCCATCGATCACGACGACTAATACGTCGGGCACGGATTGCCGGCCTTTTTTGATCTCTCTCAGGTATTGCCGAAACTCCCGCCAAACCCTGCTCCCATGCGTGGCGTTGAGCACTTGGATTTCCACGGGGGTGCTTCTAACCTCCGCGGCACGATGGATGAGTGCTCGGATGAACCGCTCGTGGGCGATGTCCTCGCAAAAGCAAACAACCCGGCGCGAATAGCTCATTCCCAGTCCCCCCGCAGAATGCGCTGCGAAAGCGGAACTGCTTCTTCCGACGTTTCCTCCGCCTTTAATGCTTCTTCCGTCTTCTGCTTGCGGAACAAACCCTGAGCTTCAGGGCAGGGTAGGAACTCACTGTGGCCATCCTCCATCTTGCGGCATTGCACAAGGTAAGCATCCTGCAAGTACTCAGGCAGCAGAGGCGAATGGGTGTTGACAATCACTTGCCGACTTTCGGAAGCATTAGAGAGCAATCGGGCAATCAGTTGGAGCCGTCGTGGATGGACACCGTTTTCGGGTTCCTCGAAACCGACGACGGTCGCCGGGTTGGTCGGGCTTAAGATGGCCATCAGCCCCAGAAGGCGTAAGGTTCCTTCCGAAATGACCTTGGCCGAGAACTCCACGCCACGTTCCCTGACTTTCAACCGCACCTTGCCTTCCGGGGTCAATTCGGCGTCGATGCCTTCCAAGGACGGCACGAGCATCTGGAGCGTTCGCGGGACGTTATCGAACTGGCCTGGATTTTCGCGCTTGAGCGTGTAGTAAAACGCCGCCAAGTCCCCACCGAAAGGGGATATCTGGCGGACCTCTTTGAGTGGCGACTCCTCGCGCATCAGGCGCGGCTCAAAGTAATAGAACTGCCACTGGGATACCTCCTCGCGGAAAGCGATCAGGTGGGGGTAATGGGGCGGGTGCACCGGTTGGGAAGCAATGGCATAGGTCAGGCCGATTTCATAGTCCATCGGACGCGCCTGTCCTTCCATGCGCAGGCGCAGCCGCTCACCGACCTGCTCGATAAATGGGCGGCGCTTCTGGTCGGGACGCAACGACCCATCTACAGAGCGGGTCAAGGCCTCCAACCGCTCGTCCATGACGCGCAGCACCCCTGTTTTGGGAATGATCGCCACCGTAATGCGGTAGCGCAGGAGCCGCTCGGTCACCTTGCGGGGTTTGCCTTTATGGTTGCCTTGCCCGGTCGGGGCACGATGCATTTGGATAAGCCGTTCGGCACGCTCTATAGTTTCGGTGCTCAATTCCACATCCACCCCGATCGTGAACCGCGCTTCCTCTTTTTCCAACAGACCGGCAATGCCCCATTCGCTGAAGTCAAAGGCTTCCAATGGATCCCCCCGATGACCGCTGAAGGCATCCGCAAGCGAGCGACTGGTCACCATCTGGCTCAGCAGGCGCAGGGCGTCAAAGAGATTGCTCTTCCCCGCAGCGTTTGGCCCCATGATAACCGTCAGGGGATGCAAAGTGAGCTCTACGCTTTTCAGAGATTTGTATCCGTCTACAAATACCCTCCGGATCATTCCGACACCTCCCACAAACTTTGCTGTATCTCCTGCAATTCTTCTTTCGTCAAACCCCAGACTTTCGCCGCCACACGGTCGATTTCCGCCTCGATCCCCTTCAGCCGCTCCTCATCCCCCGCACGCACCGCCTCATGCGCCGCCTGCGATAACTCCGCCAGCCGCCGATGCACGGGGTCCGACGAGTCATAACGCGGGATGCGGATGTGCTCGATGATGTGGGGATCCATTTGAGTCTCAACAGCGTAGGATTGAGCGATAAACTGCCCCAGGGAAGAATTGAGGCAAGCACATACGAAATGAGCTTCCTGAAAACTCGAGCAGTCCACGAGCATCAGTTTGTGGTCGGGCACGATGGGTTTTCCATCACGCTCGCCAACAACGCTGGCGGTCATGGTGCTGGCCTGCTCCCGCCACACCACCTTCCACGGGGCGAAGGTGTAGTCGCCGACATCAAACATGGAGTAGAACGGCCCTGTCTCAACGATGCGTCCGTTTTCGTCTTTACGAGTGAAGTAGCGCTTGAAGGCTGCCCGTTCCCGCAGCACTTTCTCAAAGCGCTTTAGGTAGCCGTAGGTGCGCGGGTAGCGGATTTGCAGCTCTTTTTCAGGGATGGCTTTGAGTCGCATTCCAGGCTCATGGGTAAGGAAGATTAAAGCCGAAGGTTCCGCTCGCCAACGCTGGACATCTCTCCCTCGCAATAGCGGATAGAGCAAATCGGGCTCGATGGCTTCAGTTACCTCATCAACTTCGACTTTCGCTCCTTCGGTGATGTTGCGCACCATCACCAGCCCGTCGGGGCGCTTGAGCACTATATCCACCCAGTAGACCGCGTTTGCCCCGCCGGTATATGCGCCGGCATGGGCTTGGTAGTCGGACCTCCCCAGGATTTTGCGCACCGCCTTGAGCGCTTTGGGGCGGGCGGTGAGCCAGGGGGAGGTGGGGTCATCGGGATTTACTGGTTCGGCGACGAAGTTGAGCCGTCGGGTAGCAGCCTGCACCTCCTCCAGGGTGCTGTCATAGGTGAAGCGGGCGCCTTTGATCTTGCGCCAGACCGTGTAGGGCACCGGATATCTGGTCGGCTTGCCCTTTTCCAGCACCATCACCGCAGTGCGGTTGGAGGCGCCTTCAAAAGGCTTAAGCGAAACCATGTCGTCGACATGAAGGATGCGCAGGGGAGTTGTTTTCTGACCTTGATACGAAATGCAAAAGCGTCGAAATCCTTTACCACCGCCAGATGTTTTGAAAACGCTTTGCGTGATGAGAAAACCCAACCGACCACCGTCTTTGAGCAATTTATCGGAGACGACATAGGTCATTAGGATTGAGATGTCGTCTTTGGACTTGCCCAAAATGGCGTCAAAACCTCTATGCGGAAAAAGGTTGTAATGTGTCCAAAGTGGTGCAATGCTTTGCCGATACCCATCGGGCAAATGCTCCCAGTTCACCCACGGCGGATTGCCGACGATGTAGTCAAACTGTCCGACGGTGAGGGGGGCGAAGTTGTTTTTGAGGAGCCGCGACCACAGGCCGTTCATGCCGCGGCGGTGCAGGTCCAGCATCTGCTCGTAGAGCTCGTGGGTAAGCTCGAGAGCGCGGTCGTCCCATTCACCAGAGTCCAATGAGATTTCTCGCCGACACCGCTGCACGAACGCATCCGCTTCCATGCCGGCACGCAGGCTGTCCTCCAGCAGGTCGCAGAAGCGGTCAAAGCGTCCTGCCGTACAGAATGCGGAAGGTACCTGGAATGTGCCGACGGCGGTGGGGAACTCGTAGGCGCCGTGGCTGAAGATGTCCTCGCCCAT
>JBKBPX010000099.1:0-7487 GCA_046292855.1 Anaerolineales bacterium | reverse complement strand
TGCCGTAATGGGTGCCAAGAACCTCAAGGCCATTGCCGTCCGCGGCAGGCGCAAAACCCTGCCTTTGACCGACGCGGCACGATATGCCGAACTCCGCTCCCAGGCCAACCGCCAGTTACGTCAAGATAACGAAGCGCAGGTGCTTCACGCATTAGGCACCGCCGGCGCCGCCAACTATGCCGAATATCTCGGCGCATTGCCCTCCCGCTACTATCACCAGGGCACCTTTCCGCAGGTAGATGCCATCTCCGGCGCCACCATGAGCGAGACCATCTTGAGTGGCCAGAGTGCCTGCCACGCCTGCGTGATTGCCTGTGGCCGCGTCGTGCGCCTGGGGGATGGGCAGAAACGCAAAGGTCCAGAATATGAGACGATCGCCTCCTTCGGCCCAAATCTGCTGAATGCCGATCTTGAATCCATCGTGCGCCTGGGCGAACTCTGCGATCGCTACGGCATGGATACGATCAGCCTGGGGAATACGATAGGATTAGCCTTTCATTTGTTTGAGAAAGGCCTCTTGACCGCTCAGGAAACTGGCGGCCTGGAACTGCGCTGGGGGGATGTCGTCGCCATCCGTCAACTGATCCGCATGACCGCCTACCGTGAAGGCCTCGGTGATTGGATCGCCGAGGGCGCGCGCAGCCTGGCAGCGCGCCTAGGTGTGCCGGAAGAAGCCGTCCAGGTCAATGGCTTGGAGGTTGCCTATCATGATCCGCGCGGCGTTTCCGGCATGGCATTGGTCTATGCCACCAGCCCGCGCGGTGCTTGTCACAACCAATCGGATTACTTTTTCGTGGATTGGGGACACATCCAACCCTCCCTCGGCATCGAATATTTCTCCCGCCATGCCGGAGCCGAGAAAGCGGCCAACGTTGCTCGCCATCAGGATTGGCGAACCGTGTTCAATGCACTGGTAATGTGCCTTTTTGCCAACATCGAACCACAAATGCAGGTGGATTTAATCAACGCCGCCTGCGGTCTGGATTGGTCGTTAGCAGACCTGAGGCGCGCCGGGGAGCGTGCCTGGAATCTGAAGCGCTTAATCAACCTACGCTTGGGCCTGCGCCGTGAGCAGGAGAAGCTACCGAAAGCGCTTCTCGAACCCTACACCGAAGGCGGCGCAGCTGGCTACGTCATCCCCTTTGACGAAATGCTCCAGGCCTACTATCAAGCACGCGGCTGGGACCTGCACAGCGGCGCCCCCACTCCCGAAACGCTCCGACGTCTGGGTTTGGATGCTCTGGAGGAAACGCAATGAAAAGTGCTTTTATCCCCAAACTCGTTTCCGTAGCCCAAATGCGTCAAATCGAGGCCGAAGCGAATGAGCGCGGTCTGAGCTATGACCAGATGATGCAAAACGCCGGGGAGGCGGTAGCCAGGACGGTGCTGCGCCTCGAAAAGGAGTATCGTCCTCAGGAATGGTGGCGCACCCCTCCCTCGGCACTGGGATTGGTGGGCAGCGGCAACAACGGCGGTGACACCCTGGTCGCCCTCACCCGCCTGGCCCAGGAGGGCTGGGAGGCAACCGCCTACCTGGTCAAGGCACGCAAAACGAGTAAGGAGATAGACCCCCTCGTGAGTCACCTCCTGGAGAACGGCGGAAAAGTGCTCCTGATGGACGAAGACCCTCAATTCCAGCATCTTTCCGAGGCAGTCTCCCGCTCCAATGTCCTGCTGGACGGTGTGCTCGGCACCGGAATCACCTTGCCGTTGCGCACCGAAATCTCTCTCCTCCTGGAAGCTGTGCAATCCTTCCTGCGCCACTCCCCTCATCTTGTGGTGGCCGTGGATTGCCCCAGCGGTGTGGATTGTGATAGTGGTGAGATCAGCCCTGTCACGTTGCAGGCGGATTGCACGGTCACGCTGGGCGCGGTCAAACAGGGACTATTGAAGCTGCCGGCCTTTTCCAAGCTGGGCAAGCTGGAAATCGCCGAGATCGGCTTCCCCTCCGATCTGCCCACCTTACAGGCCATTCGCGACGAAGTGGCAGCGCTGGAATTGGCGCTGCGCCATCTGCCGGAACGTTCCCTCGATGCACATAAGGGGACTTTCGGCACTGCGCTGATCGTGGCCGGCTCCTTGAACTATACCGGCGCTGCGCTGCTGGCCGGACAAGGCGCCTACGCCGTCGGCGCCGGCCTGGTGACCCTGGCCGTCCCCTCCCCCTTACATGTCGCGTTAGCAAGCCACCTCCCGGAGGCCACCTGGTTGCTCCTGCCGCATGAGCTGGGCGTGATGGCGGCCTCGGCGGCGGAGGTGGTGCTAGAAAACCTGGGGCGGACGACGGCCATGCTTATCGGCCCCGGCTTTGGCCTGGAGGACACCACGCGCGAGTTCATCGAGAACTTGCTAGGCGCGCCGGCGACAATCCGCAAACCCACACCGCGAATCGGTTTTCTCACCGCCGGTGAACCTGCGCAACCCGCACCCGCCGAAGGAACGGTCACCCTGCCGCCTATGGTAGTGGATGCCGATGGGTTGAAACTGCTGGCGCGCCTTCCTAACTGGTGGAAGCGCCTGCCGGCCCCAGCTATCTTGACACCCCATCCGGGGGAAATGTCCATCCTGTGTGGCCTACCCGTGAAGGAAATTCAAGCGGATCGGCGCGAAGTGGCGCGTCGCTTCGCCGGCGAATGGGGACACGTGATCGTGCTCAAAGGCGCGTTCACGGTGATCGCTGCGCCGGATGGGCAGACCACCACCATCCCGATCGCCACTTCGGCGCTGGCCCATGGTGGCACCGGCGACCTGCTGGCCGGGATGATCACGGGCTTGCGCGCCCAAGGGCTGGATGCTTATCATGCCGCTCGTTTGGGAGCTTGGTTACATGCCCAGGCCGGGTTGGAAGCCACCCGCCAGTTCTCCCCTGCCAGTGTCCTGGCCAGCGATGTGTTGGTAGCCTTGCGCGCCCTTTTACATAGCTTGGAAAGGATGCGTTCGTCGAGGGGGCAAATTGATGTAAGCGATAAACCACTGTAGGAGAACCAGAATGTCCCTCAGCCATCTTGCACGTTCCATCGTCGAATCACCGACGGTAAGTTTTAACGAGGAGGCGCGCCTTTTGCGTGAGCGCGGTGAGCCGGTCATCCATTTGGGAATCGGAGAGCCGAAGAACAAAACCCCAATCCAGGCCATCCTGGCTGGAGCCGCCAAATTGACCTCCGGGGAGGTGAAATATACCCCGGTCGAAGGCACTCCTTCCTTACGCAAAGCCATCATCCGCTATACCGAGGAAAACTACGATCGCCTGGTTGCCCCAGAAAACGTCATTGTGACGATCGGCGCCAAAAACGCTATCTGGATGGCCCTCTTCACCCTGCTCAATCCCGGTGAGGAGGTGATCATCCTCGCCCCCTATTGGGTCAGCTACCCGGAAATGGTGCGCATGTGCCAGGGGGTGCCGGTCATCGTCACGCCGGAGGATGGCACCTTTATCCCGCGTTTTGAGGAGATTGAGCGCGCCGTGACTTCCTCCACCAAAGCGATCATCGTCAACAGTCCAAACAACCCCTCCGGCCTCATCTACCCGGCCGAATTGGTTGCCCAGCTGGTGGAGTTCTGTGAGCGGCGCGGCATCTACTACATTTCCGACGACATCTACCACAAACTGGTCTTCGATGGGAAACGCGCCCCAGCCGCCTATCAGTTCACCAACAAGGACGTGGATTCCAGCCACATCATCCTCATCAATGGCGTGGCCAAGCTTTATGGCATGACCGGTTTCCGCATCGGTTGGGCCGTTGCCCCACGTCCGATCATCGAGATCATGCGCCGTGTCCAATCGCAGACGGTCACGACACCGGCCGCCGTGCTCCAAGCTGCCGCGGAAGGCGCCCTAAACGGTATGCAGAGCGTTGTTGAGGCCCTGCGTCTGAGCGTGCAAAATAACCGCGATGTGCTCATGCAGGAGCTGAAGGCCTTCCCAGGAGTGCGCTGTGTCCGCCCGGAAGGGACATTCTATGCGCTTCCGGATTTCCGTGCCTACTCCCAGGATTCACTCAGCCTGGCACGTTTCCTGCTGAAAAAAGCCCTCGTGGTGACCGTGCCGGGGCGCGAATTCGGCATGGAAGGTCACCTGCGCATCAGTTACGCCGGCACCGTCAAAGAGGTGACCGAGGGCATTGCCCGCATCCGCTGGGCGCTTGACCCGACTGCTCCTAACGAAATTTACATCGGCGATCGCAGAATGGTGAGGGATTGGCTATGAACAACCTGCTGACCATCAAAACCCCGGCCCAAGATATTGCTAGTGCGTTGAAAAGCGATTATGGTTTGGAAAACCACGGTTTCAGCAATCTGAATCAGGTCTATTGGAATTTGAGCACAGAAGCGCTGTATGAGGAGATCCTCTTCCGGCGCGAAGGCTGGATGGTGAGTTCCGGCCCGCTGCTGGTGCATACGGGGAAACACACTGCCCGTTCGGCCAACGATAAATTCATCGTTCGGGAGCCTGGCAGCGAAGCCCACATCTGGTGGGGGCAATACAATCGTCCCTTCGCTCTCGATAAGTTCGAAGGATTGTACAACCGTTTGCTGGCTTACTTCCAGGGTCGGGACGTGTTCGTGCAAGATGTCTATGCCGGCGCCGATCCGAACTATCGCCTGCGCGTGCGCATCATCACGGAAATGGGCTGGCACAGCCTCTTCGCCCGTAACATGTTCCTGCTCCCAAACTCACGCGAGGAGTATCAGCGCTTTGTACCCGAGTTCACGCTCATCGCCGCCCCCGGCTTCAAAAGCGTCCCATCCATTGATGCAACCCGCTCCGACACCTTCATCATCCTGAACTTCGCAGAGGGCTTGGGCATCATTGGCAATACGGCCTATGCCGGGGAGATCAAGAAATCCGTATTCACCCTCCTGAACTACCTGTTGCCGCTGGAGGGGGTGCTCCCTATGCATTGTTCCGCCAATGTCTCTCCGGAAAATCCGGAAGATGTAGCCCTGTTCTTTGGGCTTTCCGGCACGGGGAAAACCACACTCTCTGCCGATCCGGCGCGGCGCTTGATCGGGGATGACGAGCATGGCTGGAGCGATGAGGGGGTGTTCAACTTCGAGAATGGATGTTACGCCAAAGTCATCAATCTCTCTCCCACAGCTGAGCCACAAATTTACGCCACCACGCGCCGCTTCGGCACGATTCTGGAGAACGTGGTCTTCGATCCCGTCACTCGACGTATTGACCTGGATTCAGACGAGATCACCGAAAACACGCGCGCCTCATATCCGCTCGAATTTATCGAGAATGCCCTCTTGGAAAAGCGTGCTGGTCACCCGCGCAACATCATCTTTCTGACCTGCGATGCCAGCGGCGTCATGCCCCCCATCGCTCGCCTGACTACGGAACAGGCCCTCTATCAGTTCATTTCGGGCTATACCTCCAAGATCGCCGGCACCGAGGTGGGGCTGGGACGGGAGCCGGAGATCACCTTTTCGGCCTGTTTCGGCGCGCCGTTCATGGTGCATCATCCTTATACCTATGCCGAATTGCTACGCCGCAAGATTGAACATTATGGAGCACGTTGCTGGTTGGTCAATACCGGTTGGGTAGGCGGCCCCTACGGAATCGGCAAACGCATCAGCATCCATTACACGCGCGCCCTGCTTGCCGCAGCCCTGCGCGGTGAGCTGGAAGACGTGCCCTATAAGGTTGACCCCATCTTTGGCTTTCAGGTGCCGACCCAGTGCCCTGGCGTCCCCGCTGAAGTGCTCGATCCTTCCAGCTCCTGGCCTGACAAAGAAGAATACTGGAAGAAATATCGGCAACTGGCGGCACGCTTCATCGAGAACTTCCGTAAATTCGAGGATGCCTGTCCGCCGGAGGTGATCGCGGCGGGGCCGAAAATAATCTGAAAGGCAAAGCCCTGCCTGGAGCATGGCTATCTGGCGAGAACAGCCGCAGTGGTCAATGTGGCCATTCCTGCCAATACATCCTCCCTTAACCGGCAACTCGCTTATAATTATAATATAAGTGGGAACTTGCTGAGTGCATGGAGGCAAACAAGCCTTTTTGTGGCATAAAGGAATGGACACCGCCTCGTTTTTCTCTAACCTCGCTCCTGAAATCCGGGAGGCTTTGCGCCCTCTGGTACATGTGCGGCATTTCGAGGCCGGCCAAGTGATCTTTTTCCAAGATGAGCTGGTGGAGTCCATTCATATCGTCGGGCGAGGCCGGGTTAAGATAGTGCGCGTCACCCCAGATGGAGATGAGAGCATTTTATGCATTCGCCGAACGGGGGAATATTTCTGCCCGGTATCTTTGCTCGATGGCAAAGGACACTTAGGAAGTGCTTTTGCCGTTACTCCTGTTGAAATCCTATATATAGAGCGCCAAGCTTTTTTGGATTTGTGCAAGAAATATCCAGAGTTGTTGGCGATAGTGCAATCGGATTGCCTGGGAGAAGTGCGTTACCTTTTGCATCGCCTGGAAACATCCTTCCATCATGGCCTACGAGAGCGCGTGATCATAGCCTTACTGGACGCATTCAGCTCCCAGAATGGGGGCACTGCCCCCGGCCAAGGGGTAATTTTTCTCACCCATCAGGAACTGGCCGGGCTGAGCGGGGTCTCGCGTGAAAATGTCTCGCGCGTGCTTAAGGGACTGGAGCGGATGGGCATTCTTCGGCTACAAAGGGGGAAGATTCATATCCTTGATGCCTCCCGTCTATCCCGAGTGCTCAACCAATATCAGGTAGAGAGGGAAGAAAATAACTGAAGGCGGGCTGTTTTGGGGGGATTAACGAAATTGTTCCTGAAAAAAGTCACTAATTTTTCCTGTGTTCTATCCCCTCTGTGATCTAAATCACATATCGGCGAGGCAGGTTGTGCTATTTTTCACGGTGGTGCTCTTGGTGTTTCTTTCGGGAGCCATTCCCCTGCAGAGGAAAGGAGAAGCCATGAACCTGTTTACTCTCGACAACCTGTTTCTTCTCTTGACCGGCCTCGTCGCCCTCTACCTGCTCTGGCGCTTCTACACTCGCTGGAGCAAAGGCAAGGCGCTCTACGATGTCTACTACATGATGGGCTTCCTCGTCCTGTTGGTTTCGGGCCTGTTGCTCATCTTCCTCGGGCTGGGCATCCTGGGCAAGCCGGCCGTGCTGACCGTGGCCTCGCTTATCCCGCTGGGAATTTCAATGGGCATCATGGAGCAATACTACCCAAAATGGAAGACCGCCTTCAAATGGTTTGCCCTGGTCGGCTTTTTGGCGATTGCAGTGGCCAGTTTCGGCGGGATTGATCTGCTGCGCAAAATCGCCGTGCCGCTCTTCCACGGCGTGGCCGGGCTGGTCATTTTCCTCGGACCGTTTTTCGCCAAGGATGCGGCCAAGGGCTTCTGGTGGGTTGGAGTCGGTGGGCTGCTCATCGGCTTGGGCGGCATCGCACTGGCTTTCCTCTCGCTCGGCGCACAACTGCTCTTCTTCAGCAAGCAGTTCGTCATGACCATCCTGACCCCCCTTCTGCTGCTCATGACCCTGGCATTTACGGCC
>JBKBPX010000098.1:0-7495 GCA_046292855.1 Anaerolineales bacterium | reverse complement strand
CCCGCCCCGCGCGCCCAGGATGCCCCGGCCACGCCCACCCCAGCCCCACTCCACCTCGAGCCACCCGTCTGTTATCCCCAACCTACCGCTGAACAGGCCTGTTTTTTCCCGATTTCCAATCCAAGCGGCGATTGGGTCGAAAACATCGCCCTGCAAGTGGCATTTGTAGATCAAAACGGCCATTCCCAAAGCCAGGAACTTTTCCTCCCTCTCGATATCCTCCCCCCACAAAGCAGACTTCCGGCCTTCACGACATTGCCCGGCGGAGCAACCCAAATCACCGCTCGCATCGTCAGCGCTTTGCGCCTGCCTCCCAGCGATCGGCGTTACCTGCCGGCTACCCTGCACCGTGTACGAATTGTCATCGCCCCTTCTGGCCTCCAAGCCAACATTGACGGCGAAGTGCGCCTTCCCCCTGATTCAAGAGCCGCTCAGATGATCTGGATCGCCGCAACCGCCTATGATGCTCAGGGACAAATCGTCGGCTTCTACCGCTGGGACGGCACTGCGCTTCCGGCCGGCAGTGCGTTGCCGTTCACCTTTTCCCTGGGTAGCTTTGCACCAATAGATCGTGTCGAATTGGCTCTCCAAGCGCAATAAGCATGTCGTATCTCCCTGGAACGCTTCCCGCCGAGCCCGGTCCCTTATCCCGCTTTCTGCCCATGTTTGAAGATGGGGTGGCGACGCGCTGGCTCCAGGAAAACGTTCCCCCCGCATCATGGCTACTCGACCCCTTTGGCCTCGCCCCACGCTGGGCACTTGAGATCGCCCGCGCAGGATACCGCCTGCTGGTCACGGTCAACAACCCACTGCTTTTTTTCATCCACCAGACCCTGGCAAATCCGCCGTCTGAGGCCGGATTCACCGCTGCGATAGCCGAGCTGGCCAGTACACGCAAAGGAGAAGAGCGCCTGGAAATCCACATCCGCAACCTATACCGCACATCCTGCCCAAACTGTCATCGCCCGATCCAGGCCGAAGGTTATCTCTGGCGTAGAGGGGAAAACGCGCCCTTTGCCGTGCTATACAGCTGTACACACTGTGGCAACGCCGGGGAACATGCCACAGAAGACACCGATTTGGCCATCCTGCAAAGCCTGCAAACCACTGACGCTCTCCATCGGGCACGTGCTCTGGAACGAGTCACTCCGCTGGACGATCCCCACCGCGCCACGGTCGAAGAAGCTTTGGAACACTACCTGCCTCGCCCCCTCTATGTGCTGAGCACGCTGACGAATCGCCTGCAAAGCATCTCCCCACGCCACCGGCAAGCATTGACCGCCTTGCTCGTTTCAATCTACGACCTGGGTAACAACTTGTGGAGCCATCCTGCCGAGCGTCCAAGGCCGCGTCAGCTGGTCACCCCAGCTCAATTTCGCGAGCACAATCTATGGCAGGCTTTGGAAAAAGCACCTACCCAGTGGAGCACCCATACCCGTCCCGTTCCTTGCACAGAATGGCCGGAAATGCCCCCGGAAACGGGAGGCTTGTGCCTGTTCCGTGGCCGCGTGCGCGATCTGGCTCAGCAAGCCGACCTACCTCTTTTCAGCGCCGCTATCACCATCCTGCCTCGTCCCAACCAAGCTTTCTGGACCCTCTCCGCGCTGTGGGCCGGCTGGCTTTGGGGTGCCGAAGCAGTAGAACCTTTCAAAGTGGTGCTGGCGCGACGGCGTTATGATTGGGCCTGGAATACCGAAGCCTTGCGTGCGGCGCTACGAGCAACCGCTCGTCTGTTACGCCCTAATGCCACAGTCTTTGCCCTCTTGAGCGAAAGCGAACCGCCAGCGCTGACCGCCGCCTTGCTCGCTGCGCAATCCGCCGGCTTCACCCTGCGAGAGCTTGCCCTGCGCACTCCTTCCGATCCCGTGCAAATCACGTGGGAACGCGTCGAAAGGCGCAAAAGGTCCTCCTCCCCTGATTTGCAACAGACGCGCAAGGCACTTCAGGATTTTCTGCACCAGCGCGGCGAACCGGCCACCTACCTTCACCTCCATGCCGTCGCGCTAAGCTCCCTGGAGGGCCAAAGAGCCTTGAACGCCGTTCTTTCTTCTGGCGGTGACACGGAGAACGCCCTAAAAGCTGTCCATTCCCACATCCAGGAAGCACTCACCGAGACCTGTCATCACTGGAGCACCCACGAATCGCTGGAAAGCGGTTTGTGGGGATTGAAGGCCCCTCTTGAAAGCGACTCCTTAGCCGATCGCCTCGAGCGCTATTTGGTGCAATTCCTCCAGAGACATCCCCAGACAACTTTCCTCGAAATCGAAGACGCCCTCTATCCTCGCTTCTCCGGCCTACAGACACCCTCGCGCGGGTTGCTCTATGCAGTGCTCACCTCCTATGCGGAAAAAGAGGATGGCCTCTGGCACTTACGCCCCGAAGATAGTGCTTCGGCTCGCCGCGGCGCGCTGCAAGAGATGCGCAAACGCCTGGAAACTCTTGCGAATCGCCTTGGCTACCGCTCAAAATGGGTGGATGAAGCCACGCTTCACTGGCTGGAGGGAGAAGAAGTCCAGGTGTTGCTTCGCCTGCAGGCCTCTGCCCAAACGGGTTGGTTGGCACGGGTTTCGGCGGCTCCTCGTCGCATCCTTGTCCTCCCTGCTAGCCGTGTTGGCCTGTTGCTCTATAAATCTCAGCGCGATCCGCGTCTGGCCGACGCGCTTTTCAAGTGGGAGATTCTGAAATTTCGCCACCTGCGCCTTTTGGAGGAGATCCCACTGCTCACACGCCAAACCTTCGACGAACAGCTCCGCCTCGACCCGCCGGCCCATTCTGCCTCCCAGATGATGCTTTTCTAAACGAGATTGAGCAGGGGCTTTGGCCCGTCTATCCGCTAGCCAAACACCTTCCCCTCACCACCTCAATGGCGGTACGAAAGCACGATCTTTCCATATGGCATGGCCGGTCAGGCTCCAGACCAGGGAACGCAAGCCGATCAGTACGAAGACCAGGGTGTTAAGAGGGTAAAGTGCTGCCATCCAAAGGGGCAAACGAAAGCGATGATAGGCCATTCCCCACAAGATCAATCCCTCCGCCATTGCCAAGAGCGCATGGGATAAGGGAAAGTGTGTCACCGGATTTCCCAGAGCATATCCCACCACCACGAGCGGTGGCCAGATGAACAAAAGGGCGATCAGATACCACGCCAGCAGGTAGAGCACGGCATGATAGCCGAAAAAGGCAAAAATATTTTTGCTGAATCCGTCCACCGCCTCCCAAAATCCCGAATACATGCGGCAGGTTACCGAGCAACGCCCATCGAATAACCGCACATGATAGCCCCGAGAAACAGCTCGTCGCCCCAGGCTCACATCGTCAATCACCTCATTGCGCACCGCCTCATATCCTCCAATCGCCTCATAAACCCGACGACGGAAAAGCATGAATTGTCCGATAGTCACCGTCAGGGGTGGCCAGCGCAGGTGGTAACCTAAGGCGACCGGTAGAAACGTATAAATGCCAAAACTGATGAAAGGGATGATCAGGCGCTCTCCCCATGTCAAGGCTTCTTGATGAGGAAACACGCTCAGCACATCCACCTGCAAGCTTTCCAGCGCGGCCACAGCATGGCGCAATGCCTCTGGCCGATGATAGGTATCCGCATCTGTGAAGAGCAACAGCTCCCCACGGGCATGCTGCGCCAACTGGTGGCAAGCCCAATGTTTCCCCAGCCATCCCGACGGCAAAGGGGTGCCCTGCAAAACTTGCAGGCGGGGATATTCTCCCTTGAGACGCTGCAAAATCTCCGGCGTGCGGTCAGTGGAGTGATCATCCAAGACCAACACTTCAAAGGATGGATAATCCTGCTCCAGCAAAGAGCGCACACAGGCATCAATCCCATCTTCTTCGTTCCGCGCCGGCACCAGGATCGAGACAAACGGCCAACGTGACGACGAATGATACCGTTCCAGACGCGGAATCCCCCAGGTATTCCAGAGCACAATCAACAAGTTGATGAAGAGAAAGACGATAACAAAACGGGATTGCTCACCGATCCCAATCATGACTCTACTGCAAAAAGGTCGTTTTACCACCGAGTGCGCCGAGTACGCGCAGGGTCGTTAATATCTCTGCGTGCGCTGCGCTAAGTTTTTGCAAGGGACTCAATCATGACTTCCGCGCCGCCAAGAGATGCACCAGCCACGGACGAAGTCGAGGTGCATGACGCAACTCCCGACGATGGGCATAACCGACAATCAAGGTGTTGAAGGCGGCAAAAGCCGTCAACCAGGGAGAATCAAGCACAAAAGCGGCGTAGTAAAGCAGAGAAAACATGCCGGAGAAGGCCGCCCAGGCATGCTCCTGCTGTATCAAGAGCACCGGCACGGTCAACAAGGAGTAAATTGGAAAAACCAGTGGCCCTATCAGCGCCATCCAGGCCCCTCCACTCGCCCCCAAAGCCTTGCCACCGCGAAACCCCAGGAACGGTTGTGTTGCATGCCCCAAAATGGGTGCCAGCGCCACAGGGACTAAGCTCCACTCACTTAGCCCACTTTGCTGCGCCAGGTAGACAGGGGTGAACCCTTTGAGAATATCAAGCAACACTGCCAACATCCCTACTTTCCAGCCAGCGGCGCGAATAACATTGCTCGCCCCTGGATTCCCATCCGCCACTGTGCGAATATCGCGGTGCACCAAGAACTTGCCCACCAGGAAAGCAAATGGGATGCTTCCACAAAGATAGCCGAAGAGAAACCAGAAAATCAGCTTCATAAGCCCTCCTCGAATGAGCTGAAAACTTCACCGTTTACCCTCCGCCGCCCCTCCCAGAGCTGGAATACCGAATAGGTTCGACATCCCGTGGCGCCGGCTGATCCACCTGAAAGCGGCGCGGGTAGTAAAACGTTTGACGAAGCTGTTGCGTCAGCGGGCCGGATTGACGATAGCCGCAATAGGTGCCCCAAAACTGCATGAAGCGAAACCAGAAGATCGAGTTAAAGTGTCTCTTCAGCACACCTTGCTGCCAGGCATGCCAGAGATCGCTCGCGATGTTAAACACCGTCAGACGCAGAAAGTCATAAAAGGTGAAGTGGGACTCCGGGAAAATACGTTTGAAAGCCATCGCTTCACGGCGGTAACGGTTATAGACAGCGCCCGGCGTCTCGTGGTGAACGTGGATAATTTCGGCCTCGGCCACATAAGAGATGGCATAGCCCTGTTCCTGCGCCCATTTTGCCCAGGCCAAATCTTCTAAACCGGTCAGGGTCTCATCGTAGGGATGAACTTCCCAAAGCGCCCGGCGAATGGCCGCGTTCGCATTGTTACAAAAAGGGTGGGGCTGATAAGGCTGACTGACTTCCGCATACCAATGGTGGAAAATCTGATGCTCAGAAAAATGGGAGGTGGGAGCACCGCGCTGCTTGCCATAAGTCAGTGCAATGCGTGGATCAGAAAAAGGCTCCAGCAAGCGCTCAAGCCAATCCGGATAGACCGGGTACACGTGAGCGGAGGCGATCACCACCAAATCACGCCTAGCAGCTGCCACCCCCATATTCAGCGAACGCCCAAAGGTAAATTCCTGCGGACGGATGTGCAGAACACGCGCCCCGAACTGGCGCGCAATTTCCACCGTCCGATCGGTCGAGCCTGAATCTACCAGGATTACCTCCACATCCCGCACACTCTGCTGCGCCACCCCCTCCAAAAGGCGCCCGATATGCTCTTCCTCGTTATAAGCACGGATGACCAGCGAACACTTCATGGACGTTGCTTCAAGGCCTTTTTGAAATGCTCCAGATTTTCAACAGGGGTCGGGTCCACCCCATAAGCGATCGCCAGATAGTACGCCATGTAATCGCCGAAATGCAGTGCCGTCCACATATTTTCCAGCACCGTTTCTCCCTTTGCTCGGTAAAGGTCGGTATTCAGCCCCTCCAGCATGAATCTCTCCCGGGTAAGCCCCAAGCGCAAGCGATTGCGGGGATGGTCTAGCGCAGCCTGCAAAAACAGGTGGATCGCTCCTGTGGTTTGCACACCTTCGGGATGCCACACCCCTGCCAGGGTATTGTGATCGGCCTCCGGCAAAACCTCGAACGAGGCCCCGGCCTTGGCCAGCTCGTTGATCTGCGTCTTCCAACGGCGCGCCACCGGCGCCAAGGGCCCGGCCGCGAACACATGTACCCAGCGTCCCAAAAGTTGCCCGGCCTGACGTTTGGCCGGATTCCGCGCCAGCGGCACCTCGCGGCGCAGAGAGAGTTGCTCCTGCCGCATCGTCTCGAGCGTCCTCTCGATCTCTTCGCTTGGGTCGGGAGCGATGCCCATTCGGGCAAGCAAAGCCAGCAAAAGGCCAAAAGAGAAACCGACGGCGGCGCGCGGCTGCCCCTTATGCTCAAATTGCCATAGCAGCACTCCATGCCGTTTGGCACGCTGCGCCAATTCGCCGCCCGTAGTCAGGACCACGACCGTAGCTTTTCGCTCCAACGCCTGAGCAAAGGCATCCAACGTTTCTTCGGTGTTGCCGGAATGGGACGAAGCGATCACCAGTGTATTCTCATCCACCCAGGCCGGCAGCCCATAATCCCGATGAACTAGAATCGGCACCGGGCTTATGGGAGCAAGATAGGCGGCGACCAGATCACCCCCGATGGCCGAACCGCCCATGCCGGCGATCAGCACATTGCGCAGGGTGCGGCTTGCCGGCAGTTCCAAGCTCTGCCCCGCCTGCCAGGCTTTCTCCAACTGAGCCGGCAGAGCATCAATCTCGTCCCCCATCCCCTGGGGATCGAGCACAGCGTAAATGGAAAGATCATCCAGGTTGTTCAAGCGACCTCACAAAAGTATGATAAGCATCTTGACTCTACTGCAACAAGGCTTGTTTATCGCAGAGAGTAACTGTGCCCATCCGCGCCAAAACCTTCGGCGACGTTCTTGGTATCTTCCAGCAACGCACGGTTGCTTTGATAGCCGAAAAGGCTATTCAGCCAGGCAAGTAGGACAAGACGGTTTTCCAGTTTGACGTATTGCTGAATGCTGTTCGGCATGTCAACCCTCCAGGCTTGCAAACATCCGCTCTTTGAAGACCGCATCGAGTGACCGCGCGCCGGGGATGAGCGAATCGCCATTGACGAAGACCTCCTCCGCGCCGACGGTCAGTTTCTGCTGGGCCACAAAATCACGATCGCGCCGGTAGTCCCCTTCCTCCCAATCCTTGGTCTCGCGCCAGATGACGACGGCGGTGCGCCCATCCCGCAAGATGCCGCGATAGACCAGGTAATGAATGGCGGACGGGACGTCCGCGTTCCCAGTGGCGGACGGGACGTGCGCGTTTATTGCGGACGAGACGTCCGCGTTCCCGGCGTCCCGCCTGCATTCATAGACCTTGCGCGTCTGCACGTCAAGCCCCAAAAGGTAGTTGAAGGTTTCGGGCAGGTCCACCGGGCGCTCGCGGGTTTCGCCATCGCGGTGCAGGCGCAGTTTGTAGGAGAAGGGCGATTGCAGTTGCTCCACGTCCAGCAGGGTTTCGCTATGGCGCGTCTCCCACTTGAGCATGTAGTGC
>JBKBPX010000097.1:0-7507 GCA_046292855.1 Anaerolineales bacterium | reverse complement strand
CGGATGGACGAATTCATCCCGGGCAAATCGAAAAGGTGCTCGAAGAAGAGCGACGCGCTGTCGAGAAAATTATCGAAGAAGGCGGTGAAGAGGCCGCCTTCGATGCCGGCATCACCGGTCTGCACCCGGAAGTTTTGCGCATGATGGGGCGGCTGAAATTCCGCACCTCTTATGGTCAAAACCAATTAGCCCATGCGGTCGAAGTTGCTCGCCTGGCCGGCATATTGGCCGCAGAGTTGGGCGCCAATGTCGAGATCGCAAAACAGGCCGGCTTCCTCCATGACATCGGCAAGGCCATGGATCACAATCAAGAGGGCACCCATGCTCGGCTGGGCGCAGAATTCTGCCGACGTTATGGTGTCAATCCGATTGTGGTCAATGCGATTGAATCCCACCATCACGAGGTGGAACAGCTCAGCGTCGAGGCCGTGATCGTCGAAGCCGCCGATGCCATCTCCGGTGCCCGTCCAGGGGCGCGGCGCGAAGACCTGGAAGCCTACATCAAGCGCATTCGTAGCTTGGAAGAACTCTCCATGTCCTTCAAGGGGGTGCAACAGGCCTTCGCTATTCAAGCCGGGCGCGAGGTGCGCATCATCGTCAAGCCAGAAGAAATTGACGATCTGGCCGCAGTGCGCTTGGCGCGCGATATTGCCCGCAAGATCGAAGAAACCATGCAATATCCTGGTCAGATCAAAGTCACCGTCATTCGCGAAACGCGCGCGGTGGAACTCGCCAAATAGCCCATGCGTCTGCTCTTCGTTGCCGATGGTCGCTCACCGATTGCGCTGCAGTGGATACGCTACTTTGTGCAGCGCGGCGATGAAGTTTACCTGGCTTCCACATTTCCGGCCGCAGCGGATTTGCCCCTCAAAGGGGTCAAAACAATAGCAATTGCCTTTTCGCATCTTGCAGGCTCCCGTCTGGCTGGGAGCCTTTCTTCTACTCCTAGCTGGCGTACTCATCTGCGTCACTGGCTGGCGCCGTTGACGATTCCCTTTGCAGCCCGGCGATTGCGTCAATGGGCCGAAGAGATTCGCCCCGACCTGATCCATGCTTTGCGCATCCCCTACGAGGGTATGATCACAGCCGGGGCAAATCTTCCTTTTCCCTGGATAGTTTCGGTTTGGGGCAATGATTTCACCCTCCACGCTCCCGCCTCCCCCTTGCTCCGTGCATGGACCCGCTCTGTGCTGAAAAACACCCACGCTCTCCACGCCGATTGTCAACGCGATATCCGCCTGGCACATCATTGGGGGCTGCCTCCCGAACGGGCGACGCTGGTGATCCCCGGCAATGGCGGCGTGGAGCGAACCACCTTTTTTCCTCCCGCGGCCCCCGTTTTAGAACCCATCATCATCCATCCTCGTGGGCTGCGTGCCTATGTGCGCAACGATCTCTTCTTCCGGGCAGCGCAAATGGTGACATGCGCCGAGCCAGGGGCGCGTTTTTTATGTGTGGGCATGGCCGGGCACGTAGCGATTGAGAATCTTGTGCGTTCTTCCGGCCTTCAAGAAACCATCACCCTTTTGCCATCTCTGCCCCACGCGCAAATGGCCGATCTCTATCGCCAGGCGGCCATCCTGATTTCCCCCAGCGTCCATGATGGCACGCCCAATTCGCTCCTGGAGGGCATGGCCTGTGGCTGCTTCCCGGTGGCCGGTGACCTGGAGTCCATCCGGGAATGGATCGAGATGGAACGCAACGGTTTACTCTATCCTCCAACCGACGCGCAGGCAATGGCCGATGCGCTCCTGCACGCCCTACGCGATCCTGCCTTGCGTCAACGCGCGCGTGAATACAACATTGAACTGATCGCCCGCCGCGCAGACTATCACCACAACATGGAGCAAGCTGTGGAATTCTACCGCCAGGTGATAAAAAATTAAAAATTCTTCTGAGGGGGCTGAAGCACCTGATCCACGATACCGTATTCCACAGCGCCCTGAGCATCCAGGTAAAAATCGCGATCGGTATCGCGCTCGATCACTTCCAGTGGCTGACCGGTGTGTTTCGAAAGAATCTCATTAAGCAATGCCTTCAGGCGTAAAATCTGGCGCGCCTGAATTTCAATGTCCACCGCCTGACCCTGAGCGCCACCCAACGGTTGGTGCATGTGGATCGTGGCATGGGGCAGCGCGTAGCGCCGGCCTCGAGTGCCGGCAGTGAGCAACACCGTCCCAAACGATGCGGTTACGCCGACCGCCACCGTGCTGATCGGATTGCTGATCATCTGCATCGTATCGTAAATGGCCAGGCCGGCGTAAATTTGCCCACCGGGGGAATTGATGTACATTTGAATTTCCCGCTCCGGGTCTTCATGGTTCAGATAAAGTAGCTGCGCCACAATGAGATTAGCGACCTGATCGTCAATGGGCATTCCCAGGAAGACGATGCGCTCTTTCAATAGCAACGAGTAAATATCATAGGCGCGCTCGCCTCGACCTGATGATTCAATGACCATCGGAATCACATCTTTGAAATTGGGAATCATAGTTTTCCTCTCCTTATCGAGAGACTGAAACAAGATGCCATCCTTCACTTTGCCCCTTCTTCGGCGGCCTGCGTCTCTGGGGCAGTTTCGCCCTGCGCTTCGGAGACAGATGGGGCACCCTCTTCTGCCATAGCAGGCCCTTCTGCAAGTTCTGCTTCGGCCGCTGCCTGCTTTTCTTGCTCAAGGCGCTCCAGATTGCCGCAGGCCAGGTCTTTCAGGAAATTCAGCGTCACCTTTTGCATAGTATGCTGATACACATGCTCCAGGAGCTCTATTAAATTCTCTCGTTTCTCCAGGTACTTCTTGGGATCCATCCCTTGGAGGCTCATATAGGTAAGATGTGCCATCAAATGTTCTTTCATGAGAGAGTCGCTTACCTCCAATCGCTCCTGAGAGAAAACCTTATCCAGCAATAAGGCCTGTTCAAAACGGCGCTTTACTTCCGGACGTAATTCCTTTTCTACGAATTCTTCACGGGTAAGCCCTTTCTCTTTCAGAAAACTTTCCAGGCTAAGCCCGTCCTCGGCCAGAAAATCCTCAAATTCCTCCAGCGCCGTCTGAACTTCTGTTTCCAGTAAAGCCGGAGAATAGGCAAAGCGGGTGCGTTCTTGTAATATATCTACCACCCGATTGGCGTATTCGAAAGCATAGGCGCGCTCTTTGTTGCCAGTCAACGCCTCTCGCAGCAGCTTCATCAGCGCTTCGGGCGACTCCGCAGAAAATTGGTTGACCAGCTCATCGAGCGTAGGCAAGGTAGCTGCGTACACTTCTTTCACATGCAGAATTACATCTACCGGCTCGGAATCGCCTTCCTCCGGGAAGTGGAGGCTGATCTCGTACTCATCCCCGCTTTTGCGTCCTATCAGGCTTTCGATGAGCTTCAAAGTCGGCTCATCAGCATATGGTGTCTGCTCAAGGTAAATCTCTAAAGGGTAAAAATTTTCAGGCTGCCCCTTTTTGTGAAAAGTGATTGAGACCATATCCCCTAACTGGGCCGGACGATCTACGGCTTCCAGAATCGCATATTCCTTCTGGAGCTCGTGTAAAAATTTCTGCACATCTTCTTCCGTTATGGCAGGAGGTTCATAGGGGATACGTAGCTGACGATAATCTTCTGGAAGGATGACTTCTGGATGCAAGGGCACGGAAAAAGTGAACTTTACTTCCGGGGTCACCTGATATTCTTCAAGGCGTCCCACGTCAGCAGGCTCCAACCCGGCTTCATCCAGGGCCTTCGGATAGATCTCATCCAATACTCTCTCCAGAGCCTCTTCCAGAATCGCCTCTTCGCCAACCACGCGACGCACGATCTCATACGGCGCCTTGCCAGGCCGGAAGCCGGGAATTTGGACTTGCTTGGAAATTTCCTGAGCCGCTCGACGTTTCGCTTTTTCAAAATACTCATTCTCGAGTAGAACGGTTAGTTTCGCCTCGCGATTTTCCTGAATAGTGGTTTCAACCTTCATACTGCCTCTTTGCTTAAAGTAAATTCATGGGGACGGTGGGACTCGAACCCACACGCCTTGCGGCACTTGATCCTAAGTCAAGCCCGTCTGCCAATTCCGGCACGTCCCCAGCTTCATGGCAAGATTATAAAGCCTGCCCCCCTCTACGTCAATATTGAGTCCGAAAACTGCGTGCACACTTTGGACACGCTGTCCTTACTCACTAGTGCTTCGTCCATTTTTTATTTTGCGTTCCGGCTTTAGGCAGCTACACACCTGGGAGCGCATCCGTCTCGGACGCTGATGCCTTGCTAGCAACCCAAGCGCCGCTGGCGGATGGGATGTCCGCGTCCCCAGGATTCTCGTTTCTTTGCGGACGGGACGTCCGCGTTCCCAGGGATGTCCGCGTCCCCAGGATTCTCGCTTCCGGGCGCCTAAGCGGTTCTCTGGCAGGCCGCATCAAGTTCAATAACGCCAAAAGATAAATGGACAGAGCACTAGAATGAGGAAATGTTATACTTTGCCACATGCCCTGGTTAGAAATCTCCCTCTCTGTGGATGGCGAATTGGCCGAGGCGGTTGCCGAGGTGTTAGCACGCTTTGCGCCGAGTGGGGTGGTGATGGAACAAAGCGTCACCTTTAATGACGCCGAGGATGAAGGCACCCCCATTGGGCCGGTGACGGTCAAAGCTTACTTGGTGGTGGACGATTCCTTGGAGAAACGCCGGGAACAGCTGGAAAGGGCGTTATATTTCCTCGGTCGTATTCGCCCCCTGCCGCAACCGCGTTACCAAATGATCCAGGATCAAAACTGGATGGAGGCATGGAAAGCACACTACCAGCCGATCGAGGTCGGACAGCGCTTCTTGATCCTCCCAGCCTGGCTGGAGATGCCGGCGACTGAGCGCTTGCCTATCCGCATTGAACCGGGCATGGCCTTCGGAACCGGCACCCATCCCAGCACCCAATTGTGCCTGGAATTGATGGAAACTCTTTCCCCCTTCCCACAGCAGGTCATTGACATTGGCTGTGGCTCGGGAATTCTCTCCATCGCTTCCGTGCGCCTCGGCGCGCAGCAAGTCTTGGGGGTAGATATTGATGCCACCGCTCTGGAGAACGCGCAGCGAAATGCGATCCTCAATCAGGCAGGTTCGACTATAGTTTTTGGACAGGGATCGGTTAGGGAAATTGCAGCAAAGAAGTTTCTCCTCCCCGAAGCTCCATTGGTGCTGGCAAATATCCTGGCGCCCGTGCTCTTGCGTTTGCTTGACGATGGACTATACCAAATTGTCGCTCCAGGCGGCACCCTGATTGTCAGCGGCATTCTCCAGGATCAAGAGACCGAGATCATACAGCGATACACTGCCGAGGGGCTGACAGTTACAGGAAGAAAGCAAAAAGGGGAATGGGTAGCGTTGGCCCTCCTCCGCCCTTACCCTCCCTGACGCGCCGCAATCAGTTGGGTGCGGGTCATCTGTAGACGTTCCATGGCCACCCGTGCCAGGGCACGCATAAAAGCACACGAGAGATGGACATCCACCGCGCAGAGCGCGCGCAGGGCAACGGCATCGAAGCGCAGCGCACGGCTGAGCTTTTCGGCGCGCATGGTAGCAGTGTAAATATATGGTTCAACCAGTGCCGAGATGCCGAATATCTCCCCAGGATTAATATCGCAGAGGTAATATTCCTTGCGGTAATAAGGATCGTGCTCGGATACAACCACAAAGTAGTAGGAAAAGGTGCCTTCCAGGGAAAGATAGAGCGCATTTGCCGCCTGGCCGCTTTCAAAAACCACCGTTTCTGGCGGATAGGTGACTTCCTCCCCAAGCATTGCCAGCGCCTGGAGTTGCGCTTCGTTCAGAAAGCTGAAAAACGGATACCGACGTAACACTTCAGGAGATATCATCTTTTGCCTCCTCCAAAGGGATTCCTGCCAGCTCTTGGATTGCCCTCCTTGCTTGTGGAAGGGCCGCTTCGACCTCGGGAGAAAGGGTTTCCGAAAAATCCAGGGTGGGAACGATCTCAACCCCCACCACCCAGACCTCCTGAGGGATCGGAAATCCCATCTTCGCGGCCATTTGGAGTGCCGTTTGCAGAGAAACATCATGCGCCGAGGTGGTATGCCCGCTGCTTGGATCGGGCAAATCGGAGAGGGGAAGGACATGCACTCGGCCTGGGGTAGGGGATGGAGTTACCAGCGCGTCGATCAGGATCACTCGTTCATAGCCGATCATGCGTTCCATTAAGCGTAGCCCGCCCAAGGCAAGGCAATCCACTTCTACATCTCCGTCCAGGCGCGCCTGCATTTCCTGAGCCACACGCCAGCCCACGCCGTCATCGCCAAGAATCGGATTCCCCAGGCCGAGGATAAGGGTTTTCATCGGACAGCTTGCCTAGTTCTCCGTATCCGCAGAAGCTCAACTAACGGGTAGCGCCATCCCGTCTTAGAACCTGGATCACCTCGCCGGCGGCATTGCGAATGGTCACCTGCAGCGGCATCTGGCCGGGCAATGAGTGCGTTGCGCAGCCGAAGCAGGGATCATAGGCGCGGAAAGCCATCTCAATGCGATTCAACAGTCCTTCCGTGATAATCGTGCCCTTCTGGATCAGGCTGCGTGCCGCCTTGTTAATGGACATGCTGATCGAGGCATAATTGTTCGTCGTGCCAACAATCAGATTGACGCGCCGCAGAAGGCCACGTTCATCCGTCCAGTAGTGATGGGTCAGGGTGCCGCGCGGGGCTTCGACGATGCCCACCCCCTCGGTAGGTGTTTCGCTGGGCGGATTGTGTACATGGGGCGAGGTAATCTCCGGGTCAGTAGCCAGCTCCACCCAGCGCTCGGCCGCGTAGAGCAACTCGATCAGGCGCGCCCAATGCGTCGCCAGGCGTTGATGCACCGGCTTGCCACCCAGCGTGGCATAGAAGCGTTCGTACTCTTCTTGCGCGCGTGGCGTGGCCATGCCATCGGCGGCGTTCAGGCGCGAAAGGGGCGTAGCGCAGTAAACGCCCGAATCCTTCCCATCCACAAAGCCCTTCCAACCGATTTTCTTCAGATAAGGGAACTTGAGATAGGTCCATGGCTCCACGTGCTCGGCGATCCACTCGGTATACTCATGGGGCGCATATTTCCCAATGCGCTTGCCATGCGGGTCTACCACACTCACCATTCCGTCATAGAAGTTGACGCGGTTGTTGACGTCCACCGTGCCGATGTAATAGGTGCGATGGGTATACATGTCGCTGAGGATCAGGTCCACATATTCTTTATTGCCCAGGACGATGTCGTTGAAGAGTTTCAGGCTGAATTGGGCAAATTCTACGGCCCAGCGCCCCATCTCCTCGATCTGGCAGCGTTCCGCTTCGGTAATCCCTTTCGTCAGGCCACCTGGAATGGAAGTGCAGGGATGGACTTTCCGACCGCCGATCATTTCGACCACCGCATGGCCGTATTTGCGTGCCTGGATCACTTTTCCGCCGATCTCCAGCCCGACCTTGTGGATCACGCCCAGAATGTTCCGCTCCGCCAGCGGGGCATCTGGCCCCATCACGAAATCTGGGCCACCGAGGGCA
>JBKBPX010000096.1:0-7735 GCA_046292855.1 Anaerolineales bacterium | reverse complement strand
GATTCTCACTTCCGGGCGCTTAGGCGGTTTTTTGGCAATCCGCATCAAGTTCAATAACGCAAAAAGATAAATGGACAAAGCACTAGGTTCAGCCGTTCGCCCTGATCGGCAGCTGTGCCCCGCAGACCGCTTATAGATATGCTATAATCTATCTTGTGCCCCTGTAGCTCAAGAGGATAGAGCAGAGCACTCCTAAGGCTTCGGTTGGGGGTTCGAGTCCCTCCAGGGGCATTTCATCCTAATTTTCCACCACCTGCCATGAGCCTCGATTTCGCCCTTATCCGTTCGCACTTCCCCGCGCTCCAGCGCGATCTGATTTTCTTTGATAATCCGGGGGGAACCCAGATTGCCGATTTCGCCCTAGAACGTATCAAGCAATATCTTCTTTGCTGCAATGCCAATCATGGCGGCGCTTTTGCTACCAGCGTGGAATCGGATGCCATCCTGGATGAAGCCCATCGTGCCATGGCCGACTTCTATAACGCCGCCTCGCCTCAGGAGATCGTCTTCGGCGCCAACATGACCACCCTCACCTTTCATATTAGCCGTTCGATCGCTCGCACCTGGAAGCCCGGCGACACAATCGTTGTGACCCGCCTCGATCACGATGCCAATGTCACTCCCTGGGTGTTGGCGGCAGAAGATCGCGGCTGCCGCGTCCTTTGGGTGGATTTCCATCCCGAAGATGGCACCCTTGACCTGGACTCCTATCGCGCCGCACTCGAATCTTCACCCCGTCTGGTTGCCATTGGCTATGCCTCGAATGCTTTAGGCACCATCAACCCCGTGCGTCGCCTGATCCGTTGGGCCCATGAAGCCGGTGCCTGGGTCTATGTGGATGCCGTCCAATATGCCCCGCATGGCCCCATTGATGTACAGGACCTGGATTGTGACTTCCTCGTCTCCTCCGCTTATAAGTTCTTCGGCCCCCATCAAGGCATCCTCTATGGCAAGCTGGAACACCTTGAGCGCCTTTTCCCCTACAAGGTTCGCCCGGCGCCTTCCGAGCCACCCGGAAAATTTGAAACCGGCACCCAAAATCACGAGGCCATGGCCGGTGTTCTGGGCGCGTTGGAATATCTTGCCTGGCTTGGCCGTGAATTTGGCGCCGAGCGGGAAGAAGACCTCCTCGACCGGGGCTACCGCGGGCGCACCCTTGACCTCAAAAAGGCCATGCAGGTCATTCGCGGCTGGGAATTTGAACTCAGCCGCGCTCTCCTGGAAAGCCTGCAGGAAATCCCGGAGCTTACCATCTACGGTTTGACCGATCCTCGCCGCCTGGACGAACGCGTCCCTACCTTCGCTTTCCGCATTGACGATCTCCACCCGCGCCTCATCGCCGAGCGTTTGGCCGCTCACGGCATTGCCGTCTGGGATGGGAATTACTACGCCATCAATGTCACCGAGCGCTTGGGGGTGGAGGAAAAGGGTGGCATGGTGCGGGTAGGCGCGGTGCATTACAATACCCTGGATGAAGTGGATCGCCTGCGTGGAGCGCTATATAAGGTGATTCAAGAATCGAAGAATGGATGAGACTACGCTGCCCACCGCAACTGAATCCTCCCCTGTAAGCCGATTTGCCGGCCTGAGCCGTTTCCCCCAGCGGATCAGGCGCGACCTTGAGCTTCTCCGCCGCGCCCAAGCCGATCCGCGCACCCCATGCTATGTTCGCCTGCTCTTTGGCTTATTGCTGGCCTACGCGCTCAGCCCCATTGATCTGATCCCCGATTTTATCCCCCTGCTGGGGCATCTCGATGACTTGCTGCTCCTCCCCTTGGGCTTGGCATTATGTGTTCGCCTTTTGCCACAGGAGATGCGCGAGGAATGAAACGCTCCTCTCTTTGGACGCTTTTCGGCCTCAGCCTGACCGGCCTCGGCTTCTTCTTCCTACCCCGCATGTTGACAACTTTCTGGGCGCGTGGGCACATCTTCGGTGTTGACGAGGCGCCTGAGCGCCCGGTAGCGATCGTTTTCGGCGCCGGTCTGCAGCGCGATGGACACCCTACCCTTATCCTGCGTGATCGGGTGCGTGCCGCGGCCGAACTCTATTTTGCCGGAAAAGTCCGGGTGCTTCTCTTGAGCGGCGATAACCGCTTCGTGTATTACAACGAACCGGCTGCCATGCGGGAATATGCGCTTTCGCTCGGTGTTCCAGATGAAGCGCTGGTGCTGGATTATGCCGGACGACGCACCTATGATACCTGTTATCGTGCCCGCGACATCTTTGGCGTGCGTGAAGCGCTGCTCGTCACCCAGGATTTCCACCTGCCGCGTGCCCTTTTCATCTGCCGTCAACTTGGCATCCAGGCAGAGGGCGTTTCCGCCGACCTGAGTCGTTATCGCCGCCTTCCCATGCTTGTCTGGGATGTTCGCGAAAATCTTGCTACCCTCGGCGCCTTTTGGGATGTTTTTCTGCGCAGGCCCTTGCCGGTTCTGGGAAAGCCGGAGCCGATAGAGATAGGCAGGTAGAAGATGCTTTTCAAGCCTGTGTCTTTCTGTCACCCGTTTTCCATCCCGAAAATCGTCGTAACCAAATTACCCATTTGGAGGCATCCATGATCCCCGATCGTGAACCGGTCATTTTGAGTGCCGCCCGTCTTCCGATAGGGCGCTTTCAGGGGGGATTGAGCAGCATGCCGGCACCGCGCCTGGGAGCGCTGGCCATCCGTGCCGCAGTGGAACGTGCTGGCATCCCTGTTGAAGAGATAGACGAAGTCATCATGGGGAATGTCGTCTCGGCTGGCTTGGGACAGGCCCCGGCACGTCAGGCGGCCATCTTTGCCGGCTTGCCAGCTTCAGTAGGCGCGACGACGATCAATAAAGTGTGCGGTTCTGGGCTAAAAGCGGTGATGTTGGCCGCCTCGGCCATTCGTGCCGGCGATGGTTCACTCTATGTCGCCGGCGGCTTTGAATCTATGAGCCGCGCGCCTTTCCTTGTGGATGGACGCACCGGCAATCTGCGCTTTGGTCATGCTCAGCTCACCGATGCCTTGCTCCTAGATGGTCTCTGGGACCCCTTCGAGGACTGGAGTATGGGCATGGCCGCGGAATTCATCGCCGAAGAGTATGAGGTGAGCCGCGAAGCGATGGATGAATTTGCCCTGCAGAGCCATCAGAAGGCGATCGCGGCGATTGATAATGGCGCTTTCCGCGATGAAATCGTCCCCGTGGAAATCTCAGGCAAGAAAGGCGAAGTGATCCGCGTGGATACCGATGAAGGCCCCCGCCGCGATACCTCCCTGGAAGCCCTGGCAAAGCTCAAGCCGGCTTTCAAGGATGGCGGACGGGTCACCGCCGGAAACTCGCCGGGTCTGAATGACGGGGCGGCTGCGGTGGTGATTGCGAGCCGCGCCTATGCCCAACGTCACAGCTTGAAGCCGCTTGCTCGGGTGGTGGGGTATGCTCAGGCGGCGGATGAGCCAAAATACCTGTTTCGCGCTCCGGCCCTGGCAATTCCTAAACTGCTGCGTCAAATTGGCTGGACTTTTGCCGATGTGGACCTGATCGAACTCAACGAGGCTTTCGCTGCCCAAGTGCTGGCGGATGGCTATATCCTGGCCGATCAGGGCTGGGATTGGAACAAGGTCAACGTGCACGGTGGCGCTATCGCCCTCGGGCATCCGATCGGCGCCAGCGGTGCCAGAGTCCTGACCACCTTGATTTACGCCTTGCGGCGACATGGCAAGAAGCGCGGCATTGCTAGCCTGTGTCTGGGCGGTGCCGAAGCAGTTGCTATGGCGATCGAACTGGAAGAATAGGAGGCGATATGGAGGTCCGTCACATTTTCGTCGTCGGTGCTGGGACGATGGGCAATGGGATTGCCCAAGTTGCGGCCACTTCCGGCTATCAGGTGACCTGCATGGATGCTTTTCCGCAGGCGCTGGAGAAAGCGAAGGCTACCATTGCCCGTTCGACGACCAAACTTCTGGAAAAAGGAGCCATCACGGCAGAGCAGAAGGCCGCTGCGGAGGCCATTCGCTTTGTCAATACGTTGGATGGCGTGGAAGAGGCCGATCTCGTCATCGAGGCCATCATCGAGGACCCGCAAGCCAAATTCGACCTTTTTGCCGAACTGGATCGGCGTGCCCGGCCGGGCGTGATCCTGGCCTCAAACACGTCCTCCATCTCGATCACCAAGATCGCCGCCCACACCAAGCGCCCCGAAAAGGTAATCGGGATGCACTTCATGAACCCAGTGCCGATCATGCGCCTGGTGGAGGTGATCCGCGGCCTGGCGACGGATGATGAGACCACGGAAACCGTGTTGACTATCTGTCGCCAAATGGGCAAGGAGCCGGTCGAGGCCAAAGATTCGCCTGGTTTCATTTCCAACCGCATCCTATGCCCCATGATCAATGAGGCCATTTTTGCTTTACAAGAGGGCATCGGCACGCCGGAGGCGATCGACACGGTGATGAAACTGGGCATGAATCATCCCATGGGGCCGCTTACCCTGGCGGATTTCATTGGACTGGATGTGGTGCTCTCGGTGATGGAGATTCTCCATCGTGACCTGGGCGAGGATAAATATCGCCCGGCCCCTCTCCTGCGCAAGATGGTAGATGCCGGCTGGCTCGGGCGCAAAAGCGGGCGAGGGTTCTATCAATATTGACGGTGGACGATGGACGGTGGACGATGGACGATGGATGGTGGACGGTGGACGGTGCGGAATTGATTCAGGCCAATTGCGTGAGGTAGCCCGATTTATCGGGTGGGCATCGAGATCCGGGCAGGATGCCCTGTCTATCCCCGTTCATTTTCGATTCGTCAACTTTATATCCTACAAGCAAAGGAGGAAGCATGAGGACAGAAATCAAAATCGGCCTCATCGCAGGCGCAGTAGGATTGGTGTTGAATATCTGCGTCTCAACTGTGCTAGGCCTTTGTGGGCCGTTCCTTTCTCTGATCGTTGGAGCAGCAGCCGGCTTGCTGGCGGTTCGACAGGGAAAGCCAGCACTCAAATCAGAAGGCAGGAAAATGGGTGCGATAGCAGGCGCGATTGCCGGTGCGTTGATGATCATCGGGCAGCTGATCGGTGGTTTAGGAGCGTTGATCCTTGCACAATTTTCAGGGGTCAAAATTCCTTTTGGAGAGGTGCCTCCACCCACAGCTGATGCTGCTTCTCAATTGATATACTACCTGAGCGGGATAGGGACAGGGCTTTGCTTCGGGCTGATCGGCACCCTGCTTGCGGCCCTAGCAGGGCTTGCTGCAGGACATCTGGCAACTACCGAAATAATAGACAGTGGACGGTAGACGGTAGACGGTGGACGGTGGAGGTTTGAAGGCCTGGAAAAGCGGGATCTCCCTGTTCACCGTCCATCCCTTGATCATCCACCTATCCGACCATCCGCCCATCTGACTATCCGACTATCTGACCATCTGACCATCCGGCTATCTGACCATCCGACTATCCGACCATCCGCCCATCCGGCTATCTGACCATCCGACTATCTGACTATCTGACTATCCGACTATCCGACTATCTATTCCCCTGCCCCGACAAATTGCAAAGCATAAAGCGCATCCGGATACGCCGGGCGTGCCTTGAGCGCACGTTGCCAGAGAGTGATAGCACCTTTCAGGTCACCCTGCCGATATAGTCCCCAGCCGCGCCAGAGCAAAGCCTCTTCTGAATTGGGAGTGCGCTGTAAGGTATATTCGGTAAGTGCCAGCAAGTCCGGAATGCGGCCGGCGTGGAAGTAGGCGATGAAGGGACCAAATTGATAGCGCGTCATACGTTGTGGAAGCCCAATTTGGCGAGCACGGTCATAGGCACCTGCTGCCTCGGCGTAGCGTTCGAAATAGACCAGGTTAGTGCCGTAGTTAAACCAGGCAAAGGCATTTTCGGGGTATCGTTCCGTCTCTTTCTGACTCTGCTCCAGCGCCCGTTGACGATTAGTGTCCAGGTCCCAATCTTCACCTAGAAGGGAGCGCAGGCTTTCTTCCTGCTCTGGACGGTAAATCAGGAAATATACCCGATTAAACGGTTGCCAGTTGACCTCCACTTTCGCGTAAGGAACGGACTGGTCAGCGCCATAGTAGGAGTCCTGGCCGATGAAGATGCCTTTCAAGTCATCGTAGCCGCTGAGAAGCAGATAGTGGGCGGCCCAGTGATCGTCATTTGGCCAGTAACTTTCGGGGAAAATGAAAACTTCCTCGATGATGACCGGGAAGCCGGCTGCCAACAAACGTTTGAGCAAAGGGATGCTGCCATTGACGCGAAATTCGGCTCGCAACCAGCCGGCGTGATTGTTCACGTAATAGGCCATCTCTTCCGGGTTGACGTTGCGATCGGCGCGTTCGGGCTTGATCACCGCGGCAATATCGAATTGATCTCCTCCCCAACCGTACATGTGCAAGGCCATAGCTAGGGTGGCCGGCCCACAATTATTAATGTCCTGCTTTTCCCAAGCCGGTGAAGGTAAAAAGACCTGAAGGGGCAAGATGGGGGTAGAAGTGGGGGATGGCAAGGGGGAGAATTCGCCGTTCGCGATGCTTGGGACTGTTGGAGAGGGAAGTGGCGAGGGCGTCGCAGAGGCCGGAATTTTATCCACTGTAACCAATGGGGTGGGAAAGCCTCGCGCCGGATAAATTATCCCGCGTGCATACGTGACCAACCGCTCATATTCCCAGGCCAAGCGCGCCGTATGTCCGCTCAGATAGAGAGCCAGGGAGAGCAGAAAGAAAAGCAGAGCGCTGATGAGAAGGCGAGGTGAAGGTTTCGACATAAGGTAATTGCATCTCCAGCCTGTAGTGGCCGAGCAGACTTGGAACTACACGATTATCCGGCTATAAGCCCATAAGACGATAGGACTATGTGACCCTCATGGCCTCGCCTGGCAAACTCGGAGGGCTAACCACGTTTGAAGATTTTCAGCCGGGCTAGAAGGAGCACCCCTCCCAATCCGAGATAGGCCAGCGGGCGCAGGATTTGGCCCTGCAAGGTCAGCAGGTTGCCCTTCTGGGAAAGCGTAACATGCACCAAAACGAGCAGCCAGGCCAGATAGACCAGCCGATGGAGGCGCTTCCAGTTTTTACCCAGGCGTTGTTTCCACACGTCGAAAGAAGTGGCGCCCAGAGCCACCAGGATCAGGAAGGCGGCAATGCCGAAGAGGAGATACGGCTTTTCCAAAAGGTGCTGCGCAAACCAATTCCAGGCTAGCCCGTAATCGAGGTGGAGGAAAATCAGCGCGTGGAGGGTGGCATAGAGCAGTGCATAAAGGCCCAATCGCCGCCGTTGATGCAGAGCTTCCTGCCAGCCCAAGAAGCGGAAAAGGGGAGTGCAGAGCAGCGAGAGGAGCAGAAAGACCATCGCTCCGCGTCCGGTGCGAATCTCCAGCTTCTGCACCGGGTTCGGGCCAAGCTGCTGCGTGAGCGCTTGAAAGAGCAGCAGGAGCAACCCTCCCCAAGCATACCCATGGATGAGCCAGGAGAGCCGCAGACTTCGCCAATGCATTAGTAATTCTTGCGCAGGTCCATGCCGGAATAGAGCGCCGCCACCTCCTCCGCATAGCCGTTGAAGGGCAAGGTGGGACGCCGTTCAAGTTCACCGATGCGCCGCTCCGTTGCCTGAGACCAGCGCGGATGCGGCACTTGCGGATTGACGTTGGCGTAGAAGCCGTATTCATGGGGAGCAACGCTAGACCAGAACGTGGCCGGCTGTTCGGCTACCAGCTCAATTTTGACGATCGCCTTCGCCGACTTGAAGCCGTATTTCCAGGGAATTACCAGG